>NZ_JBXAGJ010000023.1:0-100370 GCF_058794035.1 Roseateles sp. GW835-FHT13E02 | reverse complement strand
CCATCGTCACCGCGCTGGTCAGGCCGCGACCGCCTGACTTAAACCAACAGGCCTCCTCGGAACCCGGGGCGATTCAGAAGTACTGGTTGGGTTCCGGCAGGCCAGCAGCTGACTCCGCCTGTCTAACGGCGGCAGTGCATCGGTTCTTGCCGATTAGGAGCAATTGCAGTCGAGTTCCAGCGGCAATCTCGCGACTCGCCATCAAGATCGTTGACGAACGACCGGTGATTGAGTGAAGCAGTCGGTCGAAGCCGCCGATCTTCAGTGACCAATGCTGGTGGAAACGTTCAATCAGGACCCTGGCCGCGCCTGACTCAGTTCAGCCTAGTGCTGAAGTTCGACGAACTTCGGCTTTGGGCACATTGCTGCCCCACGATTGCCAAATCCGACCAACTGCAATCAACCCGAAGCGAACCTCGCGGCGCCAGCCTTCACCTCCCCCCGACTCCTCGGGCTCTCCGCTGCCCGATGAGATGCAGCAGGCACTGGGAATGTATGCATACCGGGGTGGGTGCGTGCTCAGCCTCGGCTGGGGCCTTGAGTTGAAAAGCCCAACTCGTCAGCTCTGGGAGAAACGGCTTCTTGCAACGGCGATGTACGCGGCACCGCGAGGCATGACACCCAAGATGCCCGTTGATGAAGGGGCAACGCGCAGACCAGCTAGCCCCAAGGACGCAGGGCTCGCTGCATGCCCGACGTGGCCCACACGGTTTGGTCGGGGTAGACCAGCAAGGCCTGCAATTCAGGAGTGCGCCCCAGATAGTCGCGGCTGTAGCCGTGCCCGCCCAGCATGAAGGCCGCACCGAGGCCGTTGACCTGGTCCACATCGCGCGCCCACAAGCTGACGCCACAAGCGCCTTGGCTGGGGCGGCCGGAGCGGGGGCTGAGAATATGGTGCTGCCGCTGGCCGTCTGCGATGAAGTAGCGCTCGTAGTCGCCACTGGCCGCCAGCACGCCCTGGCCTTGCAAATCGAGCACGCCGAGCACTTGCTGCGGCCGCCGCGGATCGCGCAATCCAACCCGCCAAGGGCGACCTTGGTTGCCGCCGCGGTAGAGCACATCGCCGCCGCCATTGATCAAGGCGTTCGCCACACCCCAGTCTTGCAAGCGGCGCATACCGGCCGCCAAGATCGGCAGCTTGGCCACGCCGCCCAAATCCAGCGCCATGCCGGGCCGCAGCAAATGCGCGCGGCCTGCAGCAGGATCCAGGCGCAGGCCCGCGGCATCCACCAAGCTGCGCTCCTGCGCCAAGATGCCTTCATTCGGCACCGCTCCATGCCGACCCGGTTCGAAGCGCCAGCTCTTGAGCGCGCCAACGGTCATGTCGAACCAGCCCTCGGTGCGCCGATGCAGCGCAAGGCCGGTCTGGAGCACGGCCATCAGCTCGCCGGGCACCGCCACGGCGCTGCGCCCCGCGGCCTGGTTGATGCGGCTGAGCGCGCTCTCGGGCTCGTAGCGGCTCATCATGGCGCTCAGCCGCGCCATCTCGCCGAAGGCGCTGTCCATGGCCTCGGCCAGGAAGGCGGCCGAGCCGCCCTCGGCCACCATGTCCACCCGGGTTCCGAGCAGAGGGCGCGAATCGCGGCGCTGCGTGGCCATGGCTCGCGCCGGCTGTGGCAGGGCTGCCGCCGAGGCCAGCAGCGGCAAGGCCCAGGCCAGAGCGCAGCGCCGCGACAGGGCGGCGCCGGAGGGGGCCGGTCGCTTCATGGTCGGATCCTCACTGGGACAAGGCCACCATATGGTCGACCGCGGCCTTGACGTCCTCGTCGCTGAGCGAAGCACCGCCGCCGCGGGCCGGCATCATGCCCTTGGCACCGGTGAAGCCTTCCAGCGCATGCTTGTAGAGCAGGTCCTTGCCCTGGGCGATGCGCGGGCCCCAGTCGGCTTTGTCGCCGGGCTTGGGTGCACCGGCCACGCCGGCCGCATGGCACATGGCGCAGGTCTTGCCATAGATGCTCTTGCCGACGGTGTTCTCGGCCACGGCCGGCGCACTAGGCACCGGTGCCGCCGCGACGGCGGGCGTGGTCGTTGGCGTCGGTTCGGCGGCCTCTTCTTTCTTGCCGCAGGCGCTCAGCAGCACGAGCAGTCCGGCCAGCGCCAGTGTGGTTTTGACAAACTTGGACATAACTAATCTTTCAGGTGGCACCAAAGCGGTGTTCTGCGCAGATTCTAGGAAGCGCGCAGCGCCGGGAGAAGGCCCGGCCAGCGATATCTGCAGCCAAGCCCGCTCTATTTGCTTTTCTTGAACCAGTTCAAGGCGTACAGCGACCCGGGTCGGGATCATCGCTGCAAGCTTTCTGATGCCCAACGCGATCCCCTCCGCCCCATGTGCTCCGCCACCCTCGTCCCCACCTTCAGCCGAACGCTGCGCCGCTGCGCGCTCGGCTGGCTGCTGCTGGCGATGGCGGCGGCCTGGGCGGCACCGCTGATCGAGCACGGCAGGCTGGACCTGGTCTGCTCGGGCTCCGGGCAGATGCGCCTGGTTCAGCTCGGCGATGACGACGGCGCTGGCGGCAATGCCGGCAGCCCCTCGGGCCTGGACTGTCCTAACTGCCTGTTGCTGGGACCCTTGCCCAGCCCTGGCCTCTGGCAGCCAGCCATGCCGCTTACCGGCCCCGGCCTGGCGGACGCAAGCAGGCCGCCCGCCCCTCTCACCTTCCGCGCCGCGCCGCCCCCGGCACGCGGCCCTCCGAACCCACGATTCCACTGAAGAGGACGTCCTCCATGAACGACAAGAAGAGCAAGACACCGGCCGCCATCGAACAGCCCGCACTGGGCCGCCGCCGCTTCGTCAACAGCGCCGCCTTGGCCGGCCTGACCCTTGGCGCCGTCGCTTGCAGCGACAAGCCTGGCACAACCGCTCCGGCGGCCGCCTCCGGCCCGGCGCCGGGTGGCCATGCCGCGGCAGGCAGCGGCGCCGCCAACGCAGCACATCTGAAGCCCGGTGAGCTGGACAGCTACTACGGACTCTGGAGCGGCGGCCACACCGGCGATATGCGCGTGCTGGGCCTGCCCTCGGGCCGCGAGATCACCCGCATCCCCTGCTTCGTGCCCGATGCCCTGGTCGGCTGGGGCCACACCAACGAATCCAAGAAGGTCATGGGCACCAAGGCCGACGGCAGCCTGAAGTACACCGTCGCCGACACTCACCACACCCATGCCTCCTACAAGGACGGCAACTACGACGGCCGCTACGCCTGGATCAACGACAAGATCAACAGCCGCATCGCCCGCATCCGCCTGGACTACTTCGTCTGCGACAAGATCACCGAGCTGCCCAATGTGCAGGGCTTCCACGGCATCTTCCCCGACAAGGCCGACCCGGTGGACCCGAAGATCAACTACACCACCCGCGTGTTCTGCGGCGGTGAGTTCTCCGTCCCCCTGCCCAACACGGCCGGCAACGAAGACGCGAGCACCTATCACTCGCTGTTCACCTGCGTCGATGCCGAGAGCATGGAGGTCCGCTGGCAAGTGCTGATCGACGGCAACTGCGACCTGACCGCCACCTCCTACGACGGCAAGCTGGCCGCCACCAACCAGTACAACACCGAGATGGGCGCCAAGTACGAGGACATGATGTCCTCCGAGCGCGATGCCTGCCTGTTCTTCAACATCGCCCGCATCGAGGCCGCGGTCAAGGCCGGCAAGTTCAAGACCTATGGCGACTCCAAGGTGCCGGTGGTGGACGGCACGCACGCCGCCAACAAAGACCCCAAGACCGCGCTGACCGCCTACGTCTCGGTGCCCAAGAACCCGCACGGTGTCAATGCCAGCCCGGACGCCAAGTACTTCATCTGCGCCGGCAAGCTCTCGCCCACCGGCACCGTGATCGAGCTGGCCAAGGTGCTCGATTACTTCGACGGCAAGCTGGAGTCGCCGGACAAGGCCATCGTCGCCGAGGTCGAGCTGGGCCTGGGCCCTTTGCACACCGCTTTCGACGGCCGCGGCAATGCCTACACCACGCTCTTCCTGGACAGCCAGGTGGTCAAGTGGAATCTTGAGGCTGCCATCAAGTTCCATGCCGGCGACAAGAGCGCCAAGTACGTGGTCGACCGCATCGATGTGCAGTACCAGCCGGGCCACCTGAACGCCAGCCAGTCGGAGACCCGCGCCGCGGACGGCAAGTACCTGGCCGTCGGTTGCAAATTCTCCAAGGACCGCTTCCTGCCGGTCGGCCCCCTGCACCCGGAGAACGAGCAGCTGATCGACATCTCGGGCGAGAAGATGGTGCTGATGGCCGACCACCCGGTGCGCGGCGAGCCGCATGACTTCATCATCTTCAAGCGCGAATTGCTGAATCCGAAGAAGGTCTACGAACTCGACGAGTTCCCCAATGCGGTCAAGGACCCCAAGGAATCGGGCGTGTTCCGCAAGGGCAACAAGGTCGAGGTCAAGATGACTTCGCAAGCCCCGGCCTTCAGCCTGCGCGAGTTCAAGCTGAAGAAGGGCGATGTGGTGACCCTGACCTTGACCAATCTGGACAAGATCGAGGATCTGACGCACGGCTTTGCCATCCCCAAGTACAACGTCAACTTCATCGTCAACCCACAGGAAACCGCCTCGGTGACCTTCGTGGCTGACAAGCCGGGCGTGTACTGGTGCTACTGCACCCACTTCTGCCATGCCCTGCACCTCGAGATGCGCACGCGGATGATTGTTGAAGCCTGAGCGCGCACAGACCGGCGGACTCGAGCCCCGCCGATCTGAGCCCCGGCGCCCACCTGGACCTCAAACAGGCCCGGGCGCCGGACCCCTGAAAGTGACCATGTTCTCCCGATGCCATCTCTTGGCGGCCACACTGAAGCGCAGCTTCTGTCTGGCCGCGTTTTTGCTTGCTTTCACCGCCCTCCTCACCGGCACCGCCAGCGCGAAAGAAGGTGCCTACGAGGCAGAGCTGCCCGCAGGCCTGGCTCAGGCCCGCGATCTCTGCGCCCTGCTGCCCTGCACCCATGTCTTTCCCGGCGCGCAGAGCTTTTCCGAGCGCATGGGCACGCCGCCCTATGTCGAGGCTTACGGCGCCGCCGATGCCGCCGGCAAGAAGCCGCTGCTGGGCTATGTGATGCTGTCCACCGACATCACCGACACGCCGGCCTACTCCGGCAAGCCGGTGGTCACCCTGATCGGCATGGACCGGGCCGGCCGTTTCGTCGGCACCCAGGTGCTCAAGCATTCCGAGCCCATCCTGTTGCTTGGCATTCCCGAGTCCGCGCTGCTGAACTTCAACAAGCAGTACCTGGGCAAGTCGGTGGCCGACAAGATCGAGGTCGGCCAGTCACGCCCCGATGAAGGCGTGCTGGGCCTGGACGCCATCTCCGGCGCCACCGTCACCGTGATCGCGCAGAACCAGGTCATGATGGCCTCGGGCCAGGCCGTGGCCCGCCAGGTCGGCATCCTGCCGCCCACTCTGCGCGAAGCCGCCCGCTACCAGGCCACCGAACCCGCGGGACAGGCGCTCAGCTGGGCGCAGCTGAAGGCGCTGGGCGCTTTGCAGCGCCTGAGCGTGCGCAGCGAGCAGCTGGGCTTGGCGCACAGCGACCAGCCCTTCATCGAACTCTGGTTTGGTGACCTCAACCACCCCGATGTCGCCCGCAGCCTGCTGGGCGAGCGCGGCCGGCAGCAGCTGCAGGCCTCGCTCAAGCCGGGCGAGCATGCCATCTTCGTGGTGCGCAGCGCCGGCGTGGAGTCCTTCAAGGGCTCGGGCTTTGTGCGCGGCGGTCTCTACGACCGGGTGCAGCTCAAGCAAGGCGCCGATGCCTTCACCTTCCGCGACCTCGACTACCTCAATCTCTACGGCCTGCAGGCCGAAGGCGCGCCGGCCTTTGACGAGTCGGCCATCTTCATCGTCCGCAACAAGAGCTTCTCGCCCGCCTACCCCTGGAAGCTGGCCTTTCTGGGCAACAAGGTCGAGCGCGCCACCGGCACGCGCAGCTTCGTCAATTTCGACGCCCAGGTCTGGCTCGATGATCAGCTGCTGCAGGGTGGCCGCCCGACCCTGCCCGAGGCCGCCGCGCCCTGGGTGCAGGTCTGGAAGAGTCGGGCGCTGGAGATCGCGCTCTTCGTCGTCCTGCTGCTGACGGTGACCGTGGTCTATGCCCTGCGCGAGCGCCTGACCCGCCTGTCCACGCACAAGAACAAATGGCCGGTCAATGGCTTCAAGTACACGGCCTGGGCGCTGAGCATCGCCTTCGTCGGCTTCGGCGCCATGGCCCAGCCCTCCATCACCCAGGTGCTGACCTGGTTCCATGCCTTGCTGTTCCAGTGGACCTGGTCGCTCTTCCTCAGCGACCCCTTCATCTTCTGCTTCTGGATCTTCATCATCGCCACCGTCTTCCTGTTCGGCCGTGGCCTGTTTTGCGGCTGGATGTGCCCCTTCGGTTCGCTGTCCGAGGCGATGTACAAACTGGGCAGCAAGCTGGGCCTGAAGCGCTGGCAAGGCCATCTGCCGCAGCGCTGGCACGACCGGCTCAAATGGCTCAAGTACGGCGTCTTCTTCGGCCTGCTGAGCGTGTCCATGTTCTCCATGGGCCTGGCCGAAAAGCTGGCCGAGGTGGAGCCGTTCAAGACCACCTTTCTGGTCGGCATCAGCCATCGCGCCTGGCCCTACGGCCTCTTCGTTTGCCTGATCCTGGGTGTCTCGCTCTTCATCGAGCGGCCCTATTGCAAATACATCTGCCCGCTCGGCGCGGCCCTGGCCATGCCCAGCACCTTCCGCTGGTTCGGCCTCAAGCGCAAGCAGGACTGCAACAGCTGCAAGGCCTGCGCGGTTGGCTGCGGCTCGCTGGCGATCGACGCGGCCGGCCGCATCGACCACCGCGAATGCCTGCACTGCCTGGACTGCATGATTCTCTACACCGATGCCAAGGGCTGCCCGCCCCTGGCCAAGGAACGCAAGCGGCGCGAGCGCGACGGCCTCTTGATCACGCCGATCGGCCGCGACGGCTATTTCATCCCCATCGACTCGGTGCCGGCGATCTCGGCCAAGGTCGCCGCCGGCCCCGACCCGCGCATGCCCAGCGAGGCCGTAAGCCCCGCGCACAAGGCCGGCCGCAGCGGCCTGGCCTGGCTGGCGCGCGAGCTCTGGGACCATCTCTGGCCCTGGAATGCCGGTGCCTTCGCCAGCCAGCGAGCGCTGCAGATCGCCGGCTTCTCCCTGGCCCTGGCCGCCAGCCTGGCCTGGGTGCTGGCCGGCAGTGGGCGGCTCTCGCAGAGCGCCATCATCGCCTGGTGGTTCGGCTGGAGCGTCTACGAGGTGCTGATCCGCCTGGCCGGCAAACGCTATGTCAAGGACGGCCCCTGGTGGAAAGCCAACTACCGCCGCGCCAGCGTGATGGACATGCTCAGCTATGTCGGCTTCAAGAACCTCTTGATCGGTGCCGTGCTCTTCCTCGCGCTCAAGTCCATGGGCGGGCTGTCGGCATGAGGGCAAGCGCAGCCGCCTGGCTGACCTCCCTGCTCCTGATCGCCAGCACAGCCGGTGCCGCCACCTTGCGCGTGCGCCCCGGTGAATCGCTGCAGCAGGCTTTGGATGGTGCCAGCCCAGGAGACACCGTAGAAGTGGAGCGTGCCCTGTACCGCGGCAATTTCACGGTCGACAAGCCGCTGACCCTGCGCGGCATCGGTCGGCCGACGCTGAGCGGTGCCATGCAGGGCGACACGCTGCGAGTGACAGCCCCCGATGTGACGATCGAGGGCCTGATCGTGCGCGACTCGGGCGACAGCCTCAAGGACCAGAACGCCGGCATCTATCTGCGCCCCGGCGCACACCGGGCCGTGGTTCAGAACTGCGACCTGACGTACAACTTGTTCGGCCTGTGGATCGAGAAGGCCAACGATGTACGCATCGAAGCCAACTTGATCACCGGCAAGCGCGAGTACAACAGCTCGCAGCGCGGCAACGGCATCCAGCTCTACAACACCACCGGCGCCCGCATCATCGGCAACAACATCGGCTTTGTGCGCGACGCGCTCTATGTCGATGTCTCGCACCACGCCGTCTTTCGCGGCAACAAGCTGCACCACAGCCGCTACGGCAGCCACTACATGAACTCCTACTACAACCTGTGGGAGGACAACGACAGCTACTACAACCGCGGTGGCCTGGCCTTGATGGAGGTGCGCGACCAGGTCGTGCGCGGCAACCGTACCTGGGGCAATAGCGACCACGGCATCATGCTGCGCACGCTGCAGGACTCGCTGATCGAGAACAACATCATCGCCGGCAACAACCGCGGCTTCTTCATCTACGACGTCGAGTACGCGACGCTGAAAGGCAATCTGATCGTCGACAACCATGTCGGCGTGCACCTCTCGGCCGGCTCGACCCGCAATGTGGTCGAGGGCAATGACTTCATCGCCAACCGCGAGCAGATCCGCTACATCGGCGCGCGCGACGAGGTCTGGGGTTGCCCCTTGCCCAAAGACCGCAAGGATCGTGGCAAACCGGTCCCGCCCGAGCAGTGCGCCGGCAACCACTGGAGCAACTACCTCGGCTGGGACCGCAATGGCGACGGCCGCGGCGACGTGCCCTACGAGGCCAATGACATGGTGGACCGCCTGAGCTGGCGCTACCCCGGCCTCAAGCTGCTGCTGTCCAGCCCGGCCATCCAGGCCCTGCGCCTGGTCGGCCAGCAGTTCCCGGTGCTGCGCGTGCCCAGCGTGATCGACCCCCGTCCGCAGATGCGGGCGGCCCACAAGCAATGGAGTGAATGGCGTGACAAGCACTATCCCGGCCAATGACGGCAGGTCCGGCGAGGGCGGCAGCCCGGCCATCGAGCTGCGCGGCCTGAGCAAGCAGTACGGCAGCCTGCGCGCGGTCGACGGCGTCGACCTGCGCGTGCAGCGCGGCGAGATCTTCGGCCTGATCGGCCACAACGGCGCCGGCAAGAGCACCTTGTTCAAGATGATGCTGGGCCTGGTCGCGCCCAGCTGCGGCGAGGTGCTGATCCAGGGCCGGCCCATCAGCGGTGGCGACTTCCGCGCCATCCGGCGCGGCCTGGGCTACCTGCCCGAAAACGTGGTGCTGTACGACAACCTCAGCGGACTGGAGACCTTGCAGTTCTTCGCCCGCCTGAAGGGCGCAGCGGCCGCGCAATGCCAGCCGCTGCTGGAGCAGGTCGGTCTGGCCGACGCCGGCCACCGGCCGCTGCGCGAGTACTCCAAAGGCATGCGCCAGCGCCTCGGCTTTGCCCAGGCCTTGCTGGGCCGGCCCCAGCTGCTGTTCCTCGACGAACCGAGCAACGGCCTGGACCCGCAAGCCATCCGCGATTTCTACCGCAGCCTGCAAGCGCTGCGCGAGCAGGGCGTGACGGTGCTGATCACCTCGCACATCCTGGCCGAGCTGCAGGAGCGGGTCGACCGCCTGGCCATCATGGCCGCCGGCCGCATCCAGGCCCTGGGCACCGTGCAGTCACTGCGCGAGCAGCAGCAGGCGCCGCTGCACATCGAGCTGAGCCTGGCCAGCGAGGCCGATGTGCTGTTTGCCGGCCAACTGTTGGACAAGCAGGGCTTGCCCGGCCTGGGCTTGCAGCAGCGCGCCCAGGACTGCAGGCTCAGCCTGAGCTGCCCGCGCGAACACAAGATGGCCGCGCTGGCCCTTGCCACCCAGCTGGGCTCGCGCCTGCTGGACCTGAAGATTCTGGAGCCCTCGCTCGAAGACCTGTTCTTCGGCCTCGGTGACGCCGCCCGGAGGCCCGCCTGATGGAAGCCGCACGACAGATCCTGACCCTCGCTGCCAAGGAGTTCCGCGAACGCATGCGCAACCGCTGGGTGCTGGCCGTGGCCCTGGTGTTCACCTTGTTCTCGCTGGCCATCACCTACTTCGGCGGCTCCGCCCAGGGCCAGATCGGGCCGCGCTCGATCGAGTTCATCATCGCCAGCCTGGTCAGCCTGGTCATCTACCTGATCCCGCTGATCGCCCTGCTGCTGGGTTTCGACGCCGTGGTCGGCGAACGCGAGCGCGGCAGCCTGGACCTGCTGCTGGCCCTGCCCATCACCCGGCTGGAGCTGCTGCTGGGCAAGTACCTGGGCCTGGCCGCCGCCTTGAGCCTGTCCACCCTGAGCGGTTTTGCCCTGGTGGCCGGCCTGCTGTGGCAGCAATTCGGCTGGGCCGGGCTCTACCACTACCTGGGCTTTGTGCTCAGCGCCCTGCTGCTGGGCCTGGCCTTTTTGAGCCTGGCCGTGCTGCTCTCGGTGCTGGCGCGCGAGCGCACCCGGGCCTCAGGCCTGGCCATCGCCCTCTGGTTCTTCTTCGTGCTGGTGTTCGACCTGGTGCTGCTGGGCCTGCTGGTGGCCGGCGCCGGGGGTGGCTGGCTGGCCGGCGACGCCCTGGCCTATGCCTTGCTGCTGAACCCGGCCGATGTGTTTCGCATCCTCAATATCTTTTCGCTGGAGGACATGCGCACGCTCTACGGCCTGGGCACCTTGGTGCCGCCGGCCATGGCCAAGCCCTGGTTGATGGGCCTGGTCATGGGGGTCTGGATCGTGCTGCCGCTGGCCCTGGCACGCTGGAGATTCCGTTCATGAAAACACTGCTTGATTCATCCCCCGTGCTGCCGCGCCGCAGCCTGCTGATCGCCGGCATGGCGGGACTGGCGGGCCTGGGCCTGGCCGCCTGCGGCAAATCGGCCGAGGACAGCCAGCAAGCCCTGGTCCCGGCCGAGATCGACCCACGCAGCACCTGCGACCTCGACGGCATGCTCTTGGCCGACTACCCCGGCCCCAAGGCGCAGATCTTCTACGAGGGCACACCGCAGCCCCTGTTCTTCTGCGACACGGTGGAGCTGTTCAACACCTTGCTGCGGCCCGAGCAGGTGCGCGCCGTGCGCGCCGCCTTTGTGCAGGACATGGGCCTGGCCGACTGGGAACAGCCGCGCGGCCACTGGTTCGAAGCCAAGAACGGCCTCTATGTGTTGGGCAGCAAACGCCATGGTTCCATGGGCCCGACCCTGGCCAGCTTCAGTCGCGAGGACCAGGCCCAGGCTTTCATCAAGAGCTGGGGCGGCCGCCTGCTGCGCTATGCCGAGATCCGCCCCGAGATGGTGGACCTCAGCGGCGGCGCCCTGCATGACAGCCGGATGTAGACATCCATGATGCGCTCGCCCTTCGCGCGGCGCCGCCTGCTGGCGGCCGGCCTCGCGGCAAGCGGCCTGCTGGGCGCCGGCCTGCTCTGGGCGCGCCAGCGCTCGCCGGCCGCGGCAGCAGCCCTGCCGGTGGACGATTTCTGCGTGCTGGCACCGCCGCTGGCCTATGAGCCGAGCTCGGGCCTGGGCCTGCTGCAGGCTCGCCCCATCCCAGGCGATGCGCGCTGCCCGGTCTGCGGCATGTTCCCGGCGCGTGCGCCGGAGTGGGCGGCGCAGCTGATCTTCAGCGACGGCGCTACGCAGTTCTTCGATTCGCCGGTGTCCCTGCTGATCTATCTGCAGGACGTCGGCCGCTATGCGCGTGGCCGCAGTGTCACCGAGGTCGCAGCACGTTATGTCCGTGACGCGGGCGGCAACCGTGCCCAGCCAGGCGCCTGGCTGGACGCCGGGTTGGCCGTCTTCGTCAGCGGTTCCGATGCGCTGGGACCGATGCGGGCCGGCAATCTGCCGGCTTTTGCCGACCGCGCGGCGGCGCTGGCCTTCGCGCAGCGGCGCGGTGGGCAAGCGCTGCGCCTGGCCGAGGTGCCCAACGCACTCTTGCGTCGACTCGACCCAAGAGCCCATCTCGGGCATTGAGGCGCCGGAGCGGGGGAAATTGCAGCCCTGTCATGATGGCTGCCATGACTGTCATCCAGCAGCTACGAAACTGGGCCCGTCGTCTCAAGCGCGATGGCCTGAGCCTGTGGTTCGCCGGCCGCCACCCGGGCACGCCCTGGCATGCCAAGGCCCTGGCGGCCCTGATCGTGGCCTATGCCTTGAGCCCCATCGACCTGATCCCGGACTTCATCCCTGTGCTGGGCTATCTCGACGATTTGCTGCTGTTGCCCATCCTGATCCATCTCGGCCTGCGCCTGCTGCCGCCCGAGGTGCTGGCGGACTGCCGGCGCCTGGCCGAGGACTGGCTGCGCCAGGAAAGACGCAAGCCGGTGTCCTGGCTCGGTGCGGCCCTGGTCCTGCTGGTCTGGCTGGCCGCCACGATGGCGGTCTGGCTTGCCCTGTGGCGTTGAGCGGGAAGCCCCCCATCGATAGCGCTGGCAGCAGAGCCGATTTCCTTGTTCCGGTTCAAGGAAGCGGCTGACATAAGTCCCTAGTCTTGCGGCATCTGCAACAGACCCTGAGGACGGACCATCATGAGCCGAGGCTTCACCAGCCAGATGGCGCGCAATATCTTCTACGGAGGCACCTTGTTCTTCGTGCTGCTGTTCGCCGCGCTGATCTTCGACACCGAGCAAAGAATTCCCAAGCGATCCAATGCCGGCGAACTGACGCCGGCCGTGGTGCGCGGCAAGCACATCTGGGAAACCCGCAACTGCATCGGCTGCCACACCCTGCTCGGCGAAGGCGCCTATTTCGCGCCCGAGCTGGGCAATGTCTACAAGCGCCGCGGCCCTGACTTCATCAAGGCCTGGATCAAGGCCCAGCCGACCGGCGCCCCCGGCCGCCGCCAGATGCCCAACTTCCAGCTCGACGACAAGCAGCTCGATGACCTCGTTGAGTTCCTCAGGTGGACGAACGGTGTCGACACCGAAAAGTGGCCGCCGAATCTGGAAGGCTGAGGAGAAGAAACCATGAAACCCATCACCCTCAAATACAAATCCCAGGCCGTCGCCAAGCTCTACTTCATCGGCGCACTGGCACTCTTTCTTGGCCAGATCGTCTTCGGCATCACCCTGGGCCTGCAGTACCTGATCGGGGACCTGATGTTCCCGGCCATTCCCTTCAATATCGCCCGCATGGTGCACACGAATCTGCTGATCGTGTGGCTGCTGATGGGCTTTATGGGCAGCGCCTATTTCCTGGTGCCCGAGGAGGCGGAGACCGAGCTTTACAGCCCGCTGCTGGCCAAGATCCTGTTCTGGGTCTTCCTGGGCGCCGGCGCGCTGACCATACTCGGCTATCTGCTGGTGCCCTATGCCACGCTGGCCGAGATGACCGGCAACAACCTGCTGGCCACCATGGGGCGCGAATTCCTGGAGCAGCCGCTGCCGACCAAGCTGGGCATCGTCGTCGTCGCCCTGGCTTTTCTCTTCAACATCAGCATGACGGTGCTGAAGGGCCGCAAGACCGCCATCACCCTGGTGCTGCTGATGGGCTTGTGGGGCCTGGCCCTGATGTTCCTGTTCAGCTTCGTCAACCCCAGCAATCTGGTGCGCGACAAGATGTACTGGTGGTTCGTGGTTCACCTCTGGGTGGAAGGCACTTGGGAGCTGATCCTGGGCGCGCTGCTGGCCTTTGTGCTGATCAAGACCACCGGCGTGGACCGTGAAGTGATCGACAAGTGGCTGTACCTGATCGTTACCATGGCCCTGGTCACCGGCATCCTGGGTACCGGCCACCACTTCTTCTTCATCGGTCTGCCAGGCTACTGGCTGTGGGTCGGCAGTGTGTTCAGCGCCCTAGAGCCCATCCCCTTCTTCATGATGACCTTGTTCGCCTTCAATATGGTGCAGCGGCGCAAGCGCGAGCATCCGAACCAGGCGGCCGTGCTCTGGGCCGTGGGCTGCGCGGTGATGGGCTTCCTCGGCGCCGGCGTCTGGGGCTTCCTGCACACCCTGAGCCCGGTCAATTACTACACCCATGGCAGCCAGATCACCGCCGCCCACGGCCACCTGGCCTTCTACGGCGCCTATGTGCTGGTGGTCATTGCAATGATCAGTTATGCCATGCCCCTGCTGCGCGGCCGTGAGGCCAACCCGCGCCGTGCCCAGAGCGTGGAGTTGTGGAGCTTCTGGATCATGACCATAGGCATGGGCGTGATGGTGCTGGCCCTGACCGGCGCCGGCATCCTGCAGGTCTGGCTGCAGCGCATGCCCACCGAGGGCGCGATGAGCTTCATGGCCACGCAAGACCAGCTGCGTTTCTTCTACTGGCTGCGCATGGCCGGCGGCGTGATGTTCCTGCTGGGCCTGCTGGCTTATCTGGCCAGCTTCTTCGTCGGCCCCGGCCGGGTCGAAGATGAAGCCCTGCACGAAAGCGCCCCGCAAAACGGCGCCTTGCCCCGCGCGGCCTGAGCATGGAAATGCACAGTGCCAGGCAGTTGCAACAACTGCCCTTCTATGCGCCCCAAGGCGAGGAATGCCGGCTCTTCGAGCAGGCCCATGCCAGCCGCCTGCCCCTGCTGATCAAGGGCCCGACCGGCTGCGGCAAGACCCGCCTGGTCGAGCATATGGCGGCCCGGCTGGGCCGGCCACTGATCACGGTCAGCTGCCATGACGACCTCAGCGCGGCCGACCTGGTCGGCCGCCACCTGATCCAGGGCGGCGACTCGCGCTGGTGCGACGGCCCGCTGACCCGGGCCGTTCGCGAAGGCGCGATCTGCTATCTGGACGAGGTGGTCGAGGCGCGCAAGGACACCACCGTGGTCCTGCACCCGCTGGCCGATGACCGGCGCCAGCTGGCCATCGAGCGCACCGGCGAGCTGCTGCAGGCTGCGCCCGGCTTCATGCTGGTGATCAGCTACAACCCCGGCTACCAGAACCTGCTCAAGGGCCTGAAGCCCAGCACCCGCCAGCGCTTCGTCGCCCTGGGCCTGGACTACCCGGCGCCGGCCATCGAGCGCGCCATCGTCGCCAGCGAGAGCGGCTGTTCGGACGAGGTGGCCGCCCAGCTAGTTCGCCTGGCCCAGGCCCTGCGCCGCCTGACCGAGCAAGACCTGGAAGAAACCGCCAGCACCCGGCTGCTGGTGATGGCGGCGCGCCTGCATGTGGCCGGCCTGGCCCTGCTGCCCGCCTGCCGCGCGGCCATCGTCGACGCGCTGACGGACGAGGCCGACACCGGCGCCGCCCTGCACGAGGTGCTGCGCGCGGTGATCGGCGATGCCTGATCCTGGCCCCGCGACGGGCTCTTCTGTTCAGCACAGCCAGCGGCAGCAGCGCCGCCGGCGCGCCACGCAGTTGGCCTTCTTCGCCCTCTTCCTGCTGGCGCCGGCCCTGAACCTGCTGCGCTTCGACCTCAACGAAACACAGCTTTGGGTCTTGGGCCAGCGCTGGATTCTGGGCATCAGCGCCCTGCAGCGCGGCGAAGTCAGCGCCGATCAAGCGGCCCTGAGCCTGATCCTGCGCGGCATCCTGCCGGGCCTGGCCCTGGTGGCGCTTTTTCTTGGTGTGGCCTGGCGTTGGGGCCGGCTGTACTGCGGCTGGCTGTGCCCACATTTCTCGCTGGTCGAAGGCCTGAACGCCTTGCTGCACAAGGCCTGCGGCAAATTCAGCCTCTGGGACGAGCAGGCCAGCCTGCGGCCGGGCGAGACCGCGCAGCGCCGCTGGTGGCCGGTCTATGCCTTGAGCTGCGCGGGTTTCGGCTTTCTCTGGGCCATCACCCTGCTGACCTATCTGCTGCCGCCGCAAGCGATCTGGGGCGGCCTGCTGCAAGGCACACTGACCGTCAACCAGAGCCGCTTCATCCTGATTGCCGGCAGCGCCTTCACCCTGGAGCTGCTGTTCGCCCGCCACCTGTTCTGCCGCTTCGGCTGCGCCGTCGGCCTGTTCCAGAGCCTGGCCTGGATGGCCAACCCGCGCGCCCTGGTCGTGGCCTTCAAGCGCGAACGCGCCAGCGACTGCCGGACCTGCAGCACCGAGCGTGCGCCCGAGGGCAGCGCCTGCGACCGCGTCTGCCCGATGCGGCTGCGGCCGCGCCAGATCAAGCGCCTGATGTTCTCCTGCGTGCAATGCGGCCGCTGCGTGGACCAATGCGCCGAGTCGCAACAGGCGCAGCCGCAGCTGCCCCAGCCTCAGCTGGAATGGACAGTGGGCGTGGACGCGCTGCGTGAGACGCTGCGTCAATCGCAAAAAAACAGCAACAGAACCGACCCTTGAAGTAGGAAGTTAGACCATGGAAGAGTGGATCGGCGAACGCTGGCATCGCTTCATCACCGGAGCCGCCGAGCGCGGCCATGCCGGGGCCGCCGTGACGCTGCCCGATGTGCAGCAGGCCGCCGGCCTGCTCTACCGCGCCGCCGGCGGCAGCCACAGCCTGCGCATCGTGCCCGCGGCCGATATGCGCATCGGAGGCCCGCGCCACTGGCTGCAGCGCCTGGCCGGCAGCGGCACGCGCGCCGCCCTGCCGCGCTTGGACAGCGAGACCCTGGCCCTGCCGCCGCGCATCACCCTGTTCGAGCAGGCGGCACTGAACCGCGACCTCTACCTCTGGCTGGCCGCCCTGGCCGCCTGTTTCGAACCCGGTGCCACCGGCAGCTGGGCGGGCGACAACCTGGCCGCTTGCCAGCTGGCCCTGCAGCGCTGCCCGGGCCTGCGGCCGCGCTGGCTGCGCTTGCGCGAGGCCCATTTGGCCCAGCGCCGCGCCGAGGCCGTGGCGCTGCGCACGCCCGAGGCGCGGGCGGCCGAGGCGCGCCTGCAGGACCTGCTGCTGGCCGAGCCCGGGCTGACCAGGATCGATGGCAGCATCGATGGCAGCTTCGATGTGGAGGCCCCGCTGCTGGCCCCGGTCTGGCTGTGGCTGCAGGCCCTGCCTGCGGCTGCGGCGGGAGCGACGGGCCAGGCGCGCAGCGCGGCCGCGGGCGGCGGGCAGCAAGCTCGGCAGGAACAAGAGAAAGCGAAGCGCCGCCGCGTCCGCCCGGCCAAGCCGGCATCGCAGCGGGCACCGCTGCTGCTGGCCTCCAAGGCCGAGTCCCTGCGCAGCTGGAGCGAACATGTGCCCCTGGACCGGGCCAGCGAGGACGAGACCGACGAGGACGAGGCACGCGCCGCGGCCGACGATATGGAGGAGCTGACGCTGGCGCGCGAGGGCTCGGCCAGCGCCGCACGCATCAAGTTCGACCTCGACCTGCCCAGCGCCAGCGCCGACGACCTGCCCCTGGGCGAGGGCGAGTCGCTGCCCGAATGGGACTGGAAGCGGCAATGCCTGCTGCCCGAACATTGCCGGGTGCAGACCCTGGTGGCGCGGCCCGGTGGCCCCGCCTTTGTACCGCCAGTCGCCCTGCGCCAGACCGCCCGCCGCCTGCGCCGCCGCCTCGAAACCCTGCGCAGCGCGCCGCAATGGCAGCGCGGCTGCAACGAGGGTGAGATGCTCGATCTCGATGCCTGGGTGCGGCATCTGGGCGGCCTGCACGCCAGCAGCAGCCCCGAGCCGCAAGTCTGGGCCCGGCGCCAGCGCAGCGAGCGCAGCCTGGCCACCTTGCTGCTGGCCGATCTGTCCCTGTCCACCGATGCCTATGCCAACAACGAGCAGCGCGTGATCGATGTGATCCGCGATGCGCTCTATGTCTTCGGCGAGGCCTTGCATGGCTGCGGCGACCCCTTTGCCATGCTGGGCTTCAGCTCGGTGCGGCGCAGCCAGGTGCGCATCCATCAACTCAAGGGCTTCGAGGAAGCCTGGTCCGGCCCGGTGCAGAGCCGGGTCGGCGCGATCAAGCCTGGCTACTACACCCGCATGGGCGCAGCGATTCGCCTGGCCACACGCCGGCTGCAAGAGCGCCCCGAGCGCCAGCGACTGCTGCTGCTGCTGACCGACGGCAAGCCCAATGACCTCGATGTCTACGAGGGCCGCTGGGGTATCGAGGACACGCGCGAAGCAGTGCGCGAGGCGCGCCGCGCCGGCCTGCAGCCCTTTTGCCTGAGCATCGACGAGCAGGCCCAGGACTATCTGCCCCATCTCTTCGGTCACCAGGGCTGGGCTCGCGTGGCCCGCCCGACCGAGTTGCCGCTGCGCCTCGCCGGGGTCTACAGCAGGTTGACGCGCGGCGTCTGAACTGGGCAGCAGGGGCTGTGGGCTTGAGCGATGTCAAGTGGCCGGGCGCGGGTCGTCTCGACAATCGGGCTCTCGACAAGAACCCCAAGATCGGAGCCAGGCCATGGACATGCGCGCGTTTGATCTACCTCGTTACCTCTCTGTGCTGCCCTTGTTCACCGATCTCAGTGCTCCAGAGCTGGCACGGCTGGCGCAAGGCTGCAGCCTGCGTCGTCTGACGCGCGGCGATCCGGTGTTCCGCGTCGGCCAGCCCTGCGAAGAGTTCCACGTCACCGTCACCGGGCAGGTCAAGCTCTTTGCCATCTCTCCGGCGGGGCAGGAAAAAGTGATCGAACTGGTCGGTCCGGGACACAGCTTCGCGGAGGCGCTGATGTTCACGGGCCGCCCCTACATCATCAATGCCCAGGCCCTGACCGACACCTTGCTGCTCTCGGTGTCCAAGCACGCGGTGCTGACCGAGATCGAGCACGACAGCCGCTTCGCGTTGCGCATGCTGGCGGGCATCTCTCGCCGCCTGCACGGTCTGGTCCATGATGTCCAGGCCTATGCACTGCACAGCGGCGTGCAGCGCGTGATCGGCTACCTGCTGCGCGACCAACTGGCCGAGGACCGTGTCAGCGGCGAGATGGTCACGGTGTCCCTGCCGGTGAGCAAAGCCACCATCGCCTCGCGCCTGAGCCTGACGCCCGAGTACTTCTCTCGCGTGCTGCATGAGCTCGAAGCCGCGGGCTTGATCGAAGTGGACAAGCGCGACATCCGCATTCGAGATGTCGCCAGCTTGGCGGCCTACACCGGCGGCCAGCAAGCGGGCTGATGCAAGCACCCATCGTTCGAAAGGAGTATTGACCATCGTTCCGTAGAACTACTGCGTCAGGCCGCTTGATACAGGTCAAATGAGCACCGTCGGCGCTGAACAGAATGGCCCCCGCAAGCCCTTCTTTCCCAGCTCGACAAGGCTCAAGCCATGCCCACTGCCCATCGTTCTACCGCCTCTGAGCTGCCGCGATACATGGCGGTTCATCCCATGTTCCAGGGCCTGAGTGAAGCGGATCTCGGCCTGATCGTGGACCAAGGCAGCAGCCTGATGCGCCTGCCTCGCGGCCAGGCCCTGTTCAGCAGCGGCGAGACCTGCGAACACTTGATGATCATCATCACGGGGCAGGTCAAGGTGTTTGCCTTGGCCACCCATGGCGGGGAAAAGGTGCTGGAGCTGATCGGGCCCGGACAAACCATCGGCGAGTCGTCGATCTTCAACGACCAGCCCCAGGCATTCAATGCGCAGACCCTGACGGAAACGCTGCTGCTGCGCATCCCCAAGCGCGCCATCACGGCCCAGATCAAGCGCGACCCCGGTTTTGCCCTGCGTCTGCTGGCCGACGCATCGCAACGCATCCGCGGCCTGCAGCACGATGTGGAGAGCTATTGCCTGCGCAGCGGTCTGCAGCGTGTCGTCGGCTTCCTGCTGGAAGACCAGCGGCACAGCCCCGAACGGCGCGCACCCCACACGGTGTCGCTGCCCGTCAGCAAGGCGACGATCGCCTCGCGCCTGAGCTTGACCCCCGAATACTTCTCACGGGTGCTGCGCGAACTGGAGGACGAAGGCCTGATTCAGATTTCGCGGCGCGACATCCACATCCTGCAGCCCGAGGAATTGGCGAGTTACACCCTGCAATGAGCAGCTGCTGTTTCAGCACCGGTGCCGGTTTGTGGCTGCGCCATGGCCTGCTCGCTTGCCTGGGTCTTCTCGCCTTGTTGCCCAGTGCATCTGCGGGCGGCGAGGCCAGTCCGCTCGCCGCGGCCGAATCCAAGGCTGAGGCTCTGAACTGTGCCGACCTGCCGCCCCTGCTCGCCTCCAAGGACCGCCAGCTGGTGCTGGCATCGCGAGACGGATGGGTGGCCGTGTTTGACATGAACCCAAGCAGCCTGCGGCAGGAGCGACGGGTCGCCTCCTCGCTCGAAGCCTTGGCCCTGAGCAGCGATGGCCGCTGGCTGCTGGCCAGCACCGATCAGGC
The DNA here is from genome assembly GCF_058794035.1 of Roseateles sp. GW835-FHT13E02. Taxonomy (NCBI): domain Bacteria; kingdom Pseudomonadati; phylum Pseudomonadota; class Betaproteobacteria; order Burkholderiales; family Sphaerotilaceae; genus Roseateles; species Roseateles sp. GW835-FHT13E02. Next base: position 80,515 of record NZ_JBXAGJ010000023.1, on the reverse strand, counting down.
CAGCGCCTTGCAGCTCTTCGATGCACGGCTGCAGCGGGTCAAGACGATTGCCTTGCAAAGCCTGGACGGCCGGCAGCGCACACGCGTCGCAGCCATCCGCGACCTTCCGGAACGCCGCAGCTTTCTGGTTGCACTGCAGGACCTGGCTGAGGTTTGGGAGATTTCATACGACCCGCTGGCAGAGGAAGTCCATGACGGTCTGGTCCATGACTACCGCATGGGCGAAGCCCTAGGCAAGCCGGGATATCTGCATCCGCGACGCACACCGCTGGAAGCGCCCGTGCTGGACTGGCTGATGGGCACAGCCGCCCCTCACATCTGGCTCACGCTGCAGCCCAGGGCGGGCGGCGGGCTGCAGCTGCAACTGCTCCACCTCGATGTTCGCCGTGCCATCGCCAGCATGCCGCTCAGCCGCTCCGTGAAGCTGAGCGCGGGCCTGCTCTTTGAACGACAAGGCCATCCCGTCCTGGCCGTTCCGGCGCAGGACCAGGGTCAGGACCGGTTGGAGTTCATCGACCTGCAGCGCCTTCACCCACCGCTTGGCCTGGACCTGCCCAAGATCGCAAACGCTATGGGCCAGGCCCAGAGCGCGTCGCTGACTGACGCACTGCGAAAGTTGCCGTGGAGCCAGCTGAAAGGGCGCTACCCCAGGCCGACCGTTGTGGCTGATGCGGTGGAACCGGCAGACGCCTGCGTCGGCGGCGATGGAGCGGAATCATGAGCATGGCCTCGCCCTGCTTGCTGAGCGCCAAGCAGCTGAGCTGCCAACGCGGAGGCCGCAGCCTGTTCGAGGAGTTCAGCTTGCAGCTGAACGCGGGCGACATCGTCTGGCTTCAGGGCAGCAATGGCAGCGGCAAGACCACCTTGCTGCGCACGCTTGCGGGCCTGCGGCCGGCTGAGCGAGGCGGCATCCAGCATTCGGCGGCTTTGCGCTTTCTCGGCCACAGCAATGGCCTGAAGCCGGACCTGACCGTGCTGGAGGGCTTGCGCTTTCAGGCCCGCTGGCAAGGCCTGGCGGACGATGAGGCCAGCCTGCTGCAGGCGCTGAAGCACTTCGGGCTGGCGCCCATGCGCAGCCGCCGCAGCGCTCAGCTCAGTCAGGGCCAGCAACGCCGCGCCGCCTTGGCATCGCTGGCCCTGCCGCAGGCGGGTGCTTGCTGGCTGCTGGACGAGCCCTTCGATGCGCTGGACGACGACAGCGTGCAGCAGTTGTGCGCTCTGCTGAGCAGCCATGCGGCCGCAGGCGGTGCGGTGCTGTTCACCAGCCACCAGCATCTGCCTGGGCTGGCCAGCCGCCAGCTGCCACTGAGCGGAGGCCGCCCATGACGCCCACGAGCTGGCTGCTGCTGCAGCGCGAGCTGCGCCTGGCGATGCGCCGGCCCGTCGACGCTGGCCTGCCGGTGGCCTTTTTGCTGCTGGCCGCCTGCCTGTTCCCCCTCGGCCTGGGGCCCGAACCCGAGCAGTTGCGGCGCATGGCGCCGGGCGTGCTGTGGGTGCTGGCCTTGCTGGCCAGTCTCTTGTCCCTGCACAGCCTGTATGCCGCCGATGCCCAGGACGGCAGCCTGGACCAGTTGCTGCTGCCGCCGCACTCGGCCTGGCGCCTGGCCGCCGTCAAGGCCCTGGCGCACTGGCTGAGCCATGGCCTGCCCCTGCTGCTGGCCACGCCGCTGCTGGGCCTGATGTACGGCATGCACAGCGACAGCCTCGGTCTCTTGATGCTGAGCCTGCTGCTGGGCACGCCGACCCTGAGCCTGCTGGGCAATCTGGCCGCCGCCCTGACCCTGGGCCTGCGCAACGGCGCCTTGCTCAATCTGCTGATCGTGCTGCCGCTGGCGGTGCCTGTTCTGATCTTCGGCAGCGGCGCCGTCGGCGCGCTGGAGGCCGGCCTGCCTGTTGACGGCCATCTTTCCCTGCTGGCCGCCCTGCTGATCGGCGCCCTGCTGGCCCTGCCCGCAGCCACCGCCGCGGCCCTGCGCATCGCCCTGATCTGATGGGCATGCTGAGCTCGCCCCCACATCCCATGACACGCACGCACCGCTTCTACACCTATGCCGCGCCCTCGCGTTTTTACGCGCTGGCCGGCCGCCTGTTGCCGGGCCTGTGGCTGCTGGCCGCGGGGCTGGCGGCCCTGGGCCTGTTCCTGGCCTTTTTCAAAGCGCCGACCGACGCCACCCAGGGCCAGGCCTATCGCATCCTCTTCATCCATGTGCCGGCAGCCTGGCTGTCCATGCTGCTCTATCTGGCCCTGGCTTTCTGGGCCGCCATCGGCTGGGCCTTCAAGGCACGCATGGCCTCGCTGCTGGCGCGGGCGATCGCACCGACCGGCGCCGGCTTCACCGTGATTGCCCTGCTCAGCGGCGCGCTATGGGGCCAGCCGAGCTGGGGCAGCTGGTGGGTTTGGGACGCGCGCCTGACCTCGGAGCTGATCCTGCTGTTTCTCTACCTCGGCTATCTGGCCTTGGTGCACGCCATCGAGGACCCGCAGCGGGCCGACCCGGCCGGCGCCCTGCTGGCTCTGGTCGGCGTGGTCAATGTGCCCATCATCTATTTCAGCGTGCGCTGGTGGAACACCTTACACCAGGGTGCCAGCATCAGCCTGACGGCCGCGCCGCGCATGGCCGAGACCATGTTGCAGGCCCTGGCCGTGATGAGCCTGGCCTGCTGGGCCTACGCCTTCGCCGTCATCTTCACCCGCGCCCGCGGCTTGATCCTGGAGCGCGAACAAGGCAAGGCCTGGGTGCAGGCCCTGAGCAAGAAAGGACAAGCCGTATGAACTGGCACAGCGCCGCCGATTTCTTCCATATGGACGGCTACGGTTTTTTTGTCTGGGGCAGCTACGGCTCGGCCCTGCTCTGGATGCTGGTCGAGGTGGGCCTGGCCCGGCGCCGCCACAGCCAGGCCTTGCAGCAACTGTCCGAAGAGGACGGCGCATGAAGATCAAAAAAACCCGCCATCGCCGCCTGCTGCTGATCGCTGCCGGCCTGCTGGCCCTGGGCGCCATCGCGGCCCTGGTCATGAATGCCTTCCGCAGCAATCTGGTCTTCTTCTACACGCCCAGCCAGGTGGCCGCGCAAGAGGCGCCGCAAGGCCGCAGCTTCCGCATTGGCGGCCTGGTGCAGCCGGGCAGCGTCCGGCGCGAAGGCGTGCAGGTGCAGTTCGTGATCAGCGACGGCAGCGAGCAGGTGCCCGTCAGCTTCAGCGGTGCCCTGCCTGACTTGTTCAAAGAGGGCAAGGGCGTGGTCGCACAAGGCCAGTTGCAGGGCCGTCAGTTCCTGGCCCGCGAGGTGCTGGCCAAGCATGACGAGAACTACATGCCGCCCGAGGCCGCCGACGCGCTGCAGCGCAGCCAGCAGGCCCGCGAGCGCGCCGCCCAGCCCCTGAAAGGCAGCACGCCGTGATCCCCGAACTCGGACATCTCGCCCTCTGGCTGGCCCTGGGCGTGGCCCTGCTGCTGGCCGGCATGCCGGTGCTGGGCGCACAGCGCCAACGCGCCGACTGGATGGCGCTGGACCGGCCCTTGACCCTGGCCTTGGCGGCCCTGGTCGGCCTGGGCTATCTGGCCTTGACCCAGGCTTTTGTGGCCAGCGATTTCTCGGTCGCCTATGTGGCCCAGCATTCCAACCGCGAGCTGCCCCTGGCCTACCGCATCGCCGCGGTCTGGGGCGGGCATGAGGGCTCGATGTTGCTGTGGGTGGCGCTGCTGGTGGCCTGGACCTTGGCTGTCGCGGCCGCCGGCCGGCAGCTGCCGGCGCCGCTGCGCGCACGGGTGCTGGGCGTGCTGGGCGCGCTGGCGGCCGGCTTCCTGGTCTTTCTGCTCGTCACCTCCAATCCCTTTGCCCGCCTGGTGCCCGGCCTGCCCGAGGGCCGCGACCTCAACCCGCTGCTGCAGGACCCCGGCATGGTGCTGCACCCACCCATGCTGTATATGGGTTATGTCGGCTTCGCCGTGGCCTTCGCCTTCGCCATCGCGGCCTTGGCCGGCGGCGAGCTCAACGCCACCTGGGCGCGCTTCGCCCGGCCCTGGACCAGCGCCGCCTGGGCCTTTCTGACCCTGGGCATTGCCCTGGGCAGCTGGTGGGCTTACTACGAGCTCGGTTGGGGCGGCTGGTGGTTCTGGGACCCGGTCGAGAACGCCAGCTTCATGCCCTGGCTGGCCGGCACCGCCTTGCTGCACTCGCTGGCCGTCAGCGAAAAGCGCGGTGTCTTCAAGGCCTGGACGGTGCTGCTGGCCATCGTCACCTTCTCGCTGTCCCTGCTGGGCACCTTTCTGGTCCGCTCGGGCGTGCTCAGCTCGGTCCATGCCTTCGCCACCGACCCGCAGCGCGGCCTGGCCATCCTGGTCTTTCTGGTGCTGGTGGTGGGCGGCTCGCTGAGCCTGTATGCGGCACGCGCCGGCGCGGTCGGCCTGGGGCCGCGCTTCCACTGGCGCAGCCGCGAAACCACGCTGCTGGCCAACAATGTGATGCTGCTGGCCGCCTGCGGCGCGGTGCTGCTGGGCACGCTCTACCCAATGGCGCTGGATGCCGTCAGCGGACAGAAGATCTCGGTCGGCCCGCCCTATTTCGAGGCGGTGTTCGTGCCGCTGATGGCGCCGGTGATCCTGCTGATGGGCCTGGGCCCGCTGCTGCGCTGGAAGGGCATGGACAGCGCCGAACTGCTGCGTCGCCTGCGTTGGCCGCTGCTGCTGAGCCCGCTGGCCGCCGGCGCCCATGGCTGGGCCACGGCGCAGCTGAGCCTGGCCGCCTGGGGCGGCCTGCTGCTGGCCTGGTGGGTGCTGGTGTCGGTGGCGCTGGAGCTGGGTGAACGCCTGTGGCCAACGCCGGGCCAGGGCTGGTGGGCGCGCGCGCGCGCCCTGCCACGTTCGGCGGCCGCCATGCTGCTGGCTCATGCCGGCGTCGGCGTCTTCATCATCGGCGTCACCCTGGTCGGCAGCCTGGCCCTGAGCCAGGACCTGCCGCTGCAGCGCGGCGAGAGCGCCCGCCTGGGCGAGCACAGCTTCCGCCTGAGTGAGTTGCGGGCCGTGGACGGCCCCAACTACCGCGCCATGCGCGGCACGGTGGAGGTGACACGCGAGGGCCGGACTGTGGCCACCCTGTACCCCGAGAAGCGGCTCTACCGCAGCCAGGAGATGCCCATGACCGAAGCCGGCATCGCCAGTGGCCTGCTGCGCGACCTCTACGTCTCGCTGAGCGAGCCGATCAATGAGCAGGCCGATGCCTGGATCGTCCACATCACCATCAAGCCCTATGTCAACTGGATCTGGGGCGGCTGCCTGCTGATGGGCTTGGGCGGCCTGCTGGCCGCCAGCGACCGACGCTACCGCAGCAAGGGCCAAGGAGCGAGCGCACGCCCATGAAGCTCAAAGCGCTGATCCCCTTGCTGGGCTTTGCCGTGCTGGCCCTGTTCCTGGCGCGCGGCCTGCAGCTGAAGCCGCGCGAGATCCCCTCGCCGCTGATTGGCAAGCCGGTGCCGGCCTTTGTGCTGACACCCTTGCTGGAGGGCGGCGCGCCGCTGAGCTCGGCTGACATGACGGGAAAAGTCAGCGTGCTCAATGTCTGGGCCTCCTGGTGCGGCCCCTGCCGCGAAGAACACCCGCTGCTGCTGGACCTGGCGCGGCGTCGGCCGGAGTTGCAGCTGCTGGGCCTGAACTACAAGGACGAGCCCGCCCAGGCCACGCGCTGGCTGAAAGAGCTGGGCAACCCCTACCGCGCCATCGGCTCGGACACGCGCGGCCAGGTCGGCATCGACCTGGGCGTCTACGGCGTGCCCGAGACCTTTGTGATCGACCGCCAGGGCCTGATTCGCTACAAGCATGTCGGCCCGCTGACGGCCGAGCTGCTGCGCGACACCCTGGAACCCTTGCTGGACCGACTATGAGACCCCTGCCTGCGTGTCTGCTTGCTTGCCTCATGCTGCTGAGCCTCGGCGCCATGTCTTGCGCCCGGGCCGAGGCCAGCACCGCCGAGCTGGACCGCCGCGCCCAGGCCCTGGCCCAGCAGCTGCGCTGCCTGGTCTGCCAGAACCAGACCATCGCCGACTCCCATGCGCCGCTGGCCATGGACTTGAAGGCCCAGCTGCGCGAGCAGCTTCAGGCCGGCCGCCGGGACGAAGAAATCATCCACTACATGACCGAGCGCTACGGCGACTTCGTGCTCTACAAGCCGCCGCTGCAAGCCAACACCTGGCTGCTATGGGCCGGCCCGGCACTGCTGATGGCCGCCGCCCTGGCCGGCCTGGTGCTGAACCTGCGCCGCCGGGCACGCCAGCCCGATGAGGCCTTTGAGGCGGCGCCCGACGAGGAGGGAGACATCCGATGAGCTGGCCCACGCAAGAACAGCAGCAGGAACTGCAAGCGCTGCGCCGCCAAGGCCTGGCCCTGCAAGCCCAGCTGAACGGCAGCGCCACGGCCGGTGAATCTGCAGGCCAGGCCGCGCTGCAAGCCCGGCTGGACCGGCTGCGCCAGGAGATCGCCGACCAGGTGCTGGCGCCGCCGCCCGCGCCGCTGCCGCGTCTCTCCCAGCGCCTGCTGGCTGCCTGCGTGAGCCTGGTGCTGCTCGTCGGCGCGGGTGGCTATGCCTGGAAGGGTCAGCCCGAGGCCATCTCGCCCGAGGCACCGCCGGACCGCACCGAGGCCATGGTCGCGGGCCTGGCCCGGCGCCTGCAGCAGCAGCCCGAGGACGCCGCCGGCTGGGCCATGTTGGGCCGGTCCTACCTGGTGCTGGGCCGCAGCGAGCCCTCGATCGCCGCCTACCGCCGTGCCCTGGCCCTGCGGCCCGAGGATGCCGACCTGATGGCCGATCTGGCCGATGTCATGGCCAGCGGCCAGCAGGGTTCGCTGGAAGGCGAACCGGCGGCCCTGCTGCAGCGCGCGCTGCAGATCGCGCCAGATCACTTGAAGGCCCTGGCCCTGTCCGGCACCCGTGCCATGCGCCAGGGTGACGCAGCCGGCGCCATCCGCCATTGGCAGCGCCTGCAAGACATCGCCCCAGCCGAGCACCCCTTGCGCGAGCTGGCGGCGCAAGGCCTGGTCGCCGCCCGCGCGCAGGGGCCTCGCGCCCCGGCTGCGCCCCCATCAACCCCGGCCGGTACAGCTTCGGCGCCCCGGCCATGAACAGGAGTTCCCCATGAGTGTTCTCGGCGTGGTGCTGCGCATGCGGCCCGAGCATGTATCCCAAGTGAGCGCTCGGCTCGCGACCCTGCCCGGCGTGGAACTGACACACAACCCGGATGACGGCCGATTGGTCCTGGTGATGGAGGACTGCGAGCAGATCTCCGCCGCGGCCCAGCTCGGTGCCATCGCGCTCTGGCCCGATGTGCTGGGCACCTCCCTGGTGTTCGAGTACAGCGGCCCGGATGCCCCCGCGCCGGCCGGCCACGAGGAGCCGGCACAGGGCTGGCGGACCCGTCTCAGCGAGCTGGACAGCGCAAAAACTTGAAGCAGTTCAAGGCGCAAACGCGCCAATTCCAGGACCATGCTTTTCATCTACATCTTCATTTCACGGGCGCCAGCCAAGACGGCTTGCGGCCACGGGAGCACCTCATGCAAGTCGATCGTCGCGACATCCTGAAACTGCAGGCCGCTGCTGCCGCAGCGGCCGCCGCCGGCATCCCCATCACCGTCCACGGCGCGACTGCCAAGGCGCCGACCAGCAACAGCGCCGTACGCTGGGACAAGGCACCCTGCCGCTTCTGCGGCACGGGCTGCTCCGTTGTCGTGGGCGTGCAGGACAACAAGGTGGTGGCCACCCAGGGCGATATCGAGAGCCCGGTGAACCGAGGCCTGAACTGCATCAAGGGCTACTTCCTGTCCAAGATCATGTACGGAAAGGACCGCCTGACCACGCCGCTGCTGCGCAAGAAGAACGGCGTCTACGACAAGGAAGGCGAGTTCACACCGGTCAGCTGGGACGAAGCCCTGGACCTGATGGCCAGCAAGTGGAAAGAGGCCCTGAAGACCGACGGCCCGAACGGCATCGCCATGTTCGGCTCGGGCCAGTGGACGATCTGGGAAGGCTATGCCGCCGCCAAGCTCTGGAAGGCGGGCTTTCGCTCCAACAACTTGGACCCCAATGCCCGCCACTGCATGGCCAGCGCGGTCACCGGCTTCATGCGCACCTTCGGCATCGACGAGCCCATGGGCTGCTACGACGACATCGAGCAGGCCGATGCCTTTGTGCTCTGGGGCAGCAATATGGCCGAGATGCACCCCATCTTGTGGAGCCGCATCACCGACCGCCGCCTCAGCCACCCGGACACCAAGGTGGCCGTGCTATCGACCTATGAGCACCGCAGCTTCGACCTGGCCGACCAGCCCATCATCTTCAAGCCGCAGACCGATCTGGCGATCCTGAACTACATCGCCCACTACCTGATCAAGAACAACAAGGTCAACAAAGAGTTCATCAAGAACCACGTCAACTTCAAGAAGGGCGCCGATGACATCGGCTACGGCCTGCGCCCGGCCCATGCCTTGGAGAAAGACGCCAAGAGCAATGGCTACCCCGGCGCCGATGGCAAGCCCAAGGGCAATCCGAATGACGCTACGCCGATCAGCTTCGATGAGTTCGCCAAGTTCGTCGCCGACTACACGGCCGAAAAAGTCAGCGCGCTGTCGGGCGTGCCGGTCAAGCAGTTGGAAGACCTGGCCAAGCTCTATGCCGACCCCAAGGTCAAGGTGGTGTCCTTCTGGACCATGGGCTTCAACCAGCACACCCGTGGCACCTGGGCCAACAATATGGTCTACAACATCCACTTGCTCACCGGCAAGATCAGCCAGCCCGGCAACAGCCCCTTCAGCCTGACCGGCCAGCCCAGCGCCTGCGGCACGGCGCGCGAGGTCGGCACCTTTGCCCACCGCCTGCCGGCGGACATGGTGGTCACCAACCCCGAGCACCGCAAGCACACAGAGGAAATCTGGCAGTTGCCCGACGGCACCATCCCTGACAAGGTGGGCCTGCACGCGGTGGCGCAGAGCCGCGCGCTCAAGGACGGCAAGCTCAAGTGCTACTGGGTCACGACCAACAACAATATGCAGGCCGGGCCGAACATCAACGGCGAGATCCTGCCCGGCTGGCGCAACCCCAAGGCTTTCGTGGTGGTCAGCGACCCCTACCCCACCGTCAGCGCCATGGCGGCCGACCTGATCTTGCCCGCCGCCATGTGGGTCGAGAAGGAAGGCGCTTTCGGCAACGCCGAGCGTCGCACCCAGGTCTGGCGCCAGCAGGTCAGCGCACCGGGCGAAGCCAAGAGCGACCTCTGGCAGTTCATCGAGTTCAGCAAGCGCTTCAAGATGGAAGAGGTCTGGCCGGCCGAGCTGCTGGCCAAGAAGCCCGAGTACAAGGGCAAGACGATGTTCGACGTGCTCTTCAAGAACGGCAAGGTCAACAAGTTCCCGCTCGCCGATGTCGGCCGCATCAACGGCAAGTACATCCCCGACTACATGAACAGCGAGTCCAAGGAGCTGGGCTTCTACCTGCAGAAGGGTCTGTTCGAGGAGTACGCCGAATTCGGCCGCGGCCACGGTCATGACCTGGCCCCTTTCGACACCTATCACGAGGTCCGCGGCCTGCGCTGGCCCGTGGTCGACGGCAAGGAAACGCTGTGGCGCTTCCGCGAGGGCTACGACCCCTATGTCAAGAAGGGCGAGGGCGTGAAGTTCTACGGCCACAAGGATGGCAAGGCCGTGATCTTCGCCCTGCCCTACCAGCCGCCGGCCGAGAGCCCAGACAAAGAGTACGACCTCTGGCTGTGCACCGGCCGGGTGCTCGAGCACTGGCACACCGGCAGCATGACGCGGCGCGTGCCCGAGCTGCACCGTGCCGTGCCCGAGGCCCTGCTCTACATCCACCCCGACGATGCCAAGGACCGCGGCCTGCAGCGCGGCATGAAGGTCAAGGTAGCCTCGCGCCGCGGCGAGATCACTTGCGCCGTCGAGACCAAGGGCCGCAACAAGGTGCCGCGAGGCTTGGTCTTTGTGCCCTTCTTCGATGAAGGCCGCCTGGTCAACAAGCTGACCCTGGACGCCACCTGCCCGATCTCCAAGGAAACCGACTTCAAGAAATGCGCGGTCAAGGTCGTCAAGGCCTGAACCCGAGCTGAGCCGAGCCGGAGTGAGCACATGAACCTGAGCCGCCGTGCGCTGCTGCAAGGCGCCAGCACCACCGCCAGCGCCGGCCTTCTGGCCGGGGCGGCGGCCGTGCTCTCGCGCCCGACGCAAGCGCACCCGGCCCAGGCCCTGCGGCCGCCGGGCGCGCTGGCTGAGCCCGACTTCCTGGCCGCCTGTGTGCGCTGCGGCCTGTGCGTGCGCGCCTGCCCGCCGCACAACCTCAAGCTCAGCGAATGGGGTGCCGGCCTGGCTGCCGAGGTGGCGATCGGCACGCCTTTCTTCGAGGCGCGCGAGATCCCTTGCGAGATGTGCGAGGACATCCCCTGCGTCAAAGCTTGTCCGACCGGCGCGCTCGACCCCGGCCTGCAGGACATCGCCGAAGCCCGCATGGGCCTGGCCGTGCTGATCGACCATGAGAGCTGCCTGAACTTCCTCGGCCTGCGCTGCGATGTCTGCTACCGCGTCTGCCCGCTGATCGACAGCGCCATTTCGCTGGAGAAACAAAGCAACCCACGCAGCGACCGCCACGCCATGCTGCTGCCCACGGTGCACGCCGAGGCCTGCACCGGCTGCGGCAAGTGCGAGCGCGCCTGCGTGCTGGAGCAGCCAGCCATCAAGGTGCTGCCGCGCGACTTGGCCCAGGGCGAGCTGGGCCCGCATTACCGCAAGGGCTGGGAAGACCAGAACCACCAGGGCAAGCCCCGCTTCGCCCAGCCCGAGCAGCGACTGCCCGAAGGCGGCAGCGACATCGGCCCGCTGCGCAGCGGTGCCCAGCCTTATGCCCCGGCCTCATCGGAGCCGCAGCGATGAGCGGGCCGACTCACGTCCCCTCGCAGCCCGCACGCAGCCGCTGGGCCGCCCAGCGCTGGCTGATCCTGCGCCGCAGCAGCCAACTGGGCGTGATCGGCCTCTTCCTGCTCGGCCCGCTGTTCGGCCTGTGGTGGGTCAAGGGCAATCTGGCTTCCAGCCTCAGCTTCGATGTGCTGCCGCTGAGCGACCCCTTTGTGCTGGCCCAGAGCCTGCTTGCGGGCCTGCGGCACGGGCTCTGGCCCGCCGCCAGCGCCCTGATCGGCGCGGCCATCGTCCTGGCTTTCTACGGCTTGTTGGCGGGACGGGCCTATTGCGCCTGGGTTTGCCCGGTCAACGCGGTGACCGATGCGGCCGCCTGGCTGCGCCGGCGCTTGAAGATCAGCAGCGGTCGCGCCCCGAGCCGCCAGCTGCGCCGCGCCTTGCTGGCCTGCGTGCTGCTGGCCGCCGCGGCCTTGGGCAGCCCGGTTTGGGAGCAAGTCAACCCGGTGACGCTGACCCAGCGTGCGCTGATCTTCGGCGGCAGCCTGGCCTGGGGCGCGCTGGCCGCCGTCTTCCTGTTCGACCTGCTGGTGGCGCCGCGCGGCTGGTGTGGCCATGTCTGCCCCATGGGCGCGGCCTACGCGCTGATCGGCGCCAAACCGCTGCTGCGCGTCTCGGCCGCCCACAGCGGCCGCTGCAATGATTGCGGCGATTGCTTCGCCGTCTGCCCCGAGCCGCAGATCATCGTCGGCCCACTGAAGGCCAAGCAGGACGCCGGCCCCTTGATCCTGGCGCCCGACTGCACGGCCTGCGGCCGCTGCATCGATGTGTGCGACAGCTCCGTTTTCCGATTCACCCACCGCTTTGACACCCGAAGGGACTGACCATGAAGATCCCCCCCCTGCTTCGCCCCGCCCTGAGCCTGCTGCTGGCGTTTTCCGTGTTGGCCGCCGGGCCGGCGGCGGCTGCCGACAAGGCCGCGCCCGTGAAACTGGAAGGGCTGCGCCAAGGCACGCCCCTGAACCAGGACAACCCGCCCGCCAACAACCGCCAGGAGCGCGACCACCCTGTCGGTGATCGTGACTTCGTGCAGATGCCACCACTGATCCCGCACACCATCAGCGGCTATCAGATCACCAAGAACTTCAACAAATGCATGGACTGCCACGCCTGGCAGAAGACCAAGGAGAGTGGTGCCACCAAGATCAGCGTCACCCACTTCAAGACCCGTGACGGCATTGAGCTCGACTCCGTCAGCCCACGCCGTTACTTCTGCACCCAATGCCATGTGCCGCAGAGTGATGCCAAGCCTTTGGTGGCCAACACCTACGAACGTGCCAAGGGCATGAAGTAAACAGGAGGCTGCCGTGAAGAACCTGATTCGCCGCGCCTGGGCTTTTGCCCACACCAGGCTGTTCTGGCTGCTAAGCCTGACCTTTGCAGGCGGGGTCATTTTCTGGGGCGGTTTCAACACCGCCATGGAGTGGACCAACCGCGAGGCCTTCTGCATCTCCTGCCATGAGATGGAGAAGAACGTCTACGTGGAGTACCGCAACACCATCCATTATCAGAACCGCACCGGCGTGCGCGCCACTTGCCCGGACTGCCATGTGCCCAAGGAATGGGGGCCGAAGATGTGGCGCAAGATCCAGGCCTCCAACGAGGTGCTGCACAAGGTGCTGGGCTCGATCGACACGCCCGAGAAGTTCAATGCCAAGCGCGCCGTCCTGGCCCAGCATGAGTGGGATCGCATGAAGGCCAATGACTCGCAGGAGTGCCGCAACTGCCACAACTTCAGCTATATGGACTATGCGGAGCAGAACAGCCGCGCCGCGACCCGGCACCAGACGGCCTTCTCGGCGGGTCAGACCTGCATCGATTGCCACAAGGGCATCGCGCACACCTTGCCGCCGATTGCCCAGCCGATTGGCGCTCACAAGGCCGGTGAAATCACCCTGCCGCCGGCCAGCGCTGCTTCAGGCTCGGCGCATTGAAACCGCGCCCGAGGGGCAGACCCCGACGCAGGCGCCGCAAGCGGTGCAGGCGCTCGGGCTGACCTCGGGCTGGGCCACGCCACCCAGGCGTGGCCTGAAGCGAATCGCAGCGGCGTCACAGGCCTCACCACAGACCCGGCACTCCACCCCTTGTTGGGCCAGGCATTGCGCGCCGATCTGGGCCTGCCAGTCGCGAAACAGCAGCGGCGGGCGCAGTGCCGACACGGTGCAGGCCGGTATGCAGGCCCCGCAGGCGTCACAGCCGGCGCTCCTGAAGTCCATTTCAGGAAAACCTCCATCGCCGCGCCGGATGACGCCGGCCGGGCAGGCCTTGATGCAGGCGTCGCAGCGTGTACAGCTGGCAAGAAAAGCCGGCTCGGCCACGGCGCCGGGAGGCCTCTGGACGGCGGCGCGCGCCATGGAGGGACGGAACAAAAAACGGCGACCAGGATCCATGCGCGCATTGTGCTGCGCACGCGCTCCCGCCGCCTTATACGAAATCAAGCCGAGCACATTCCCATGACTCTTTGCAGCGAGCATCTCCCATGAAAGTTTTCGGCATCGCCGGCCGCTCCGGCATGGGCAAGACCACCTTGCTGGAACGCCTGATTCCAGCGCTGCGCGCCCGCGGCCTGCGTGTTTCGCTGATCAAGCACAGCCACAAGGACATCGAAGTCGACCGCCCGGGCAAGGACAGCTATCGCCTGCGCGAGGCCGGCTGCCAGGAGGTGCTGCTGCTCGGCCGAACGCGCTGGGCGCTGATGCATGAGCTGCGCGGCGATGCCGAGCCGGATCTGGACTACCTCCTCAGCCGCATCCAGGACTGCGACCTGGTCCTGGTCGAGGGCTTCAAGGGCGGCGACTTCCCCAAGCTGGAGGTCTGGCGTGCGGCCGTGGGCAAGCCCATGCTCTGGCCCGAGTGGCCGGGCATCGTGGCGATGGTGGGCGATGCGCCCGACCTCGCCGACGCGCCGCCCCACTTCAGCGCGGCCGAGCTGGCGCCTCTGGTGGAGCTGGTCGTGCAAGAGGCGCGGGAGGTTGGCGCCTGAGCCGGCTGCAAGCACGAAGAAAATGGGCGCCCATAGCTGGCCATGGGCGCCCATCTGGCTGACTGAGGTCTTGGTCAGCTCATTGCTTGAGGATCCACCCCACCCCATCCTTGAGATCAGCATCGCTGATTTTCTCGGGTGGATTGGGCGGCATGGGGATGGGGCCAAAAACGCCCTTGCCGCCGCTGCGCACCTTCTGCGCCAGCACGGCCGCGGCGTCCTGACCCTTGTATTTGGCGGCAATGTCCTTGAAGGAAGGGCCGACCAGCTTCTTGTCCTTGGCATGGCAGGCCATGCAGCCGGCCTTGGTCAGCGACTCCTCGGGCGTGGCCGCGGCGGCGGGCAGGGTCAGGCCGAGGCCGGCCAGCAGTAGTGCAATCGTGCGCATCAGAAGTTCTCCGTTTCAGGCTCATCGAGTCCCTGGACGTAGCTCCAGGGTTCTTCCAACGAAGCCCGAGGATCCGGCTTTGCCGGGCCTGCGGGCGTGCCAATCGGCAAGCATGCCGATCGTCCCTCGATGGGCGAGGCGCAGTCCGCGGGGAGTGCGCCTGTCCCATCTCGGCCCCCTTGAGGGGGAGGCGCGTCAGCGCCTCGGGGGTGGGTCAATAAACGTCGTGCTGGGTGTTGTAGACGTTGAACTTGCCGGTCGGCGTGATCAGGCGCGGGTCCTTGATCACCGCCTTGAGCTTGAGCGTCTTGTCGTCCACCACAACGATGGCGCTTTGCTTGTCCTTGGCCGACCAGACCGAGAACCAGACCTCATCACCGGCCTTGTTGTACTCAGGCTGGACCACGCGCTTGGCGCCGTCGTCCTTGATACCCGCCCACTCGGCGATCGGCAGCACCTTGAAGCCCTTGTCGAGCGCATTGATGTCGAACACCGCCACCGACTGCGAGATCGCGGCATCAGGATTCAACGGCGTGTCTGAGTACAGATGCTTGGACTTCGGGTGCGTCTTGATGAAAAGCGCGCCGCCGCCCTGACCCTTGATCTGCGCCACTTCCTTGAAGGCGTACTGCTTGTGCTTGACCGGATCGGTGGCGACCAGGGAGATGGCCTCGTCACCCAGGTGGCCGGTGCTCCAGACCGGGCCGAACTTGGGGTGAATGAAGTTGGCACCGCGGCCCGGGTGCGGGATCTTGCTGACCTCGACCAGCTTCACCAGCTTGTCTTCCTTGGCGTCCACCACGGCGATCTTGTTGCTCTGGTTGGCGGCCACCATGAAGTAGCGCTTGGTGCTGTCCCAGCCCCCGTCATGCAAGAAGCGAGCAGTGCCGACCTCGATGGTCTTGAGTGCATTCAGATCGGTGTAGTCCACCATCAAGGTCTTGCCGGTTTCCTTGACGTTGACGATGAACTCGGGCCGGTAGTGGCTGGCCACGATGGAAGCCACGCGCGGCTCGGGGTGGTACTCCTGCTTGTCCACGGTGTTGCCGCGGGTGGAGACGATCTTCAGCGGCTCCAGGGTGTCGCCCTTCATGATCACGTACTGGGGCGGCCAGTAGGCACCCGCGATCACCAGCTTGTCCTCATAGCCCTTGTACTTGCTGGCCTCCACCGAACGGGCTTCCAGGCCCATGCGGATCTCGGCCACGTTGTCGGGCTTCTCCATCCACAGATCGATCATATTGATCTTGGCGTCACGACCGATCACGAACAGATAGCGCCCCGAGGCGGAGGTGCGCGAGATGTGCACCGCGTAGCCGGTCTTGACGATGTTGATGATCTGCTTGCTGTCGCCGTCGATCAGGGCCACTTCGCCGGTGTCACGCAGCGTGGTCGAGAAGATGTTCTCGATGTTGTAGTTGTTCATCTTCTTGGTCGGCCGCTTCTCGGGCGGCACCACCACCTTCCACGTGGCCTTCATATCGGCCATGCCGAACTCGGGCGGCGTCGGCGCGTCGTGCTGG
The DNA here is from genome assembly GCF_058794035.1 of Roseateles sp. GW835-FHT13E02. Classification (NCBI taxonomy): domain Bacteria; kingdom Pseudomonadati; phylum Pseudomonadota; class Betaproteobacteria; order Burkholderiales; family Sphaerotilaceae; genus Roseateles; species Roseateles sp. GW835-FHT13E02. The sequence continues at coordinate 64,667 of NZ_JBXAGJ010000023.1, read as the reverse complement.
ATGTAGCGCGCCATCAGGTCCACCTGCTGCTCGCTCATCTCGCCCGAGGTCTGCCAGTTCGGCATGCCGGCGGGCGAGCCATAGGCGATGAAGACCTTCAGATAGTCCGTGCCCTTGCCCAGGGTGATGTCGGGCGTCAAGGGCTTGCCGGTGGCGCCCTTGCGCAGGACACCGTGGCAGCCGGCGCAGCGCTCGAAGTAGATCTTGCGCGCGACATCGAACTCGGCCTGAGTCATGGGCGGCGCCTTGGGGTTGCTGCTCTGCACCATGGGCACATCGCTGAGTGCCGAGGGCGCAGCGTGGTACTTCACATCGCCCGGGCTGATGTCTTTCTTGCCCTCCTGAGCCTGCACGCCCAGGCTCAGCGGCAAGCAGACCAGCAAGGCCAGCTGACCCAGCAGACTCAGGTGGCTCGGATAGCGTAAAGGCCGTGGCAAATGGGTTCGGTTCAGCTTCATGTCATACCTCTCTTCTTCGGGATGGAACTTCAGCAAGCCCTGCGCCATGCAGGGGTTTGCCGGCATGGTCCCGCCGCGCCCGGCCGCCGTCCTTGAACTGGTTCAAGGTCCGGCCATGAAGCCGCTGGCCCGCGTGGCGCCGCCGCCTCAGCCAAGCGCAAACCCGAACTGGGTCAAGGCGCGCCAGCGCCGCTGCACGCAAGCTGAGCTCATCGCACACCGAGTCACCTTGATATGAAGACCCTCCACGCCCACCCTGCCCGCCCCCGCTTCGCCCTTCTTCTGCCTCCAGCTGGCCCACGAGTCCACAGCCGCGCCCTCGCGGCCGCCGCCCTGTGCGCCCTGGTCAGCGGCCTGGCCAGCGCCGATGCCATTCCAGGCCCGGCCGGCGGTCTGGAACAACTGCCTCTGGTGGTGGTGTCGGCCACCCGCCACGCCATGGCCTTGGTGGACGCACCGGCCGCCATCAGCGTCGTCACACAGGAACAGATCGAGCAGCGCGGCGCCGGCAATGTGCTGGAAGCCCTGCGCGGCGAGCCCGGCGTGGCCGTGTTCGGGCGCACCATCAGCGGCCGCAAAACCCTCAGCCTGCGCGGCATGGACGCACGCCACACCCTGTTCCTGGTCGATGGCCGCCGCATCGGCGCCAGCGACGGCGTGATCGGCCACTCGGACTTCCAGATCGACTGGCTGTCGACCGACGACATCGAGCGCATCGAGGTGGTACGCGGCCCGCTCTCGGTGCTCTACGGCGCCGAAGCTCTGGGTGGGGTGGTCAACATCATCACCCGCGCCCCGAGCCTGGCCTGGCAAGGCGCTGTGCGCCTGGAAGGCAGCCAGGCCGAGGGCGGCCGCGGCGGCGACGGCCACCGCATCTCGGCACGCCTTAGCGGCGCCCTGGCACCCGAGCTCAGCGCACGGCTCAGCCTGGCCGACAGTCGCCGTGCCGATGTGGCCGCCGCCAGCGATGCGCGCATCTCGGACATCGAAGGCCGGCATCGCCGCGACGCCGCCCTCGCCCTGCGCTGGACGCCGCTCGCAGGCCATCAATTCGACATTGACCTGCGCAGCGGCGACGAAGACCGCCACGGCCTGGCGGTCGAGCGCAGCGGCAAGAAACGTGTCTACGCCTCAGACACCGCGCTGCAGCGCCGACACCGCAGCCTGAGCTGGGAGGCCGACTGGGCTGCTGGCTTAGGTGAAGGGGCAGGAGCAAGCGTGGACGCAGGGCTGCACAGCTTGCTGCGCCTCTACGACAGCCGCATCGCCATGGAAAACACGCGCAGCAACGGGGTCGCCAGCCTGCGCCCGAACACCTTGAAGGACCAGGTGCTGGAGGGCCAGCTGAGCGGCCGTGTCGGGGCTCAACAGCTGAGCGCCGGCTTCGAGGCCCGCCAGGAGCGGCTGGACAACGAGGGCCTGCCCGGCGGCACCGCCTCGGCCCGCCACCACGCGCTCTACGTGCAGGACGAACTCGAGTTCGGCCGTCAGTTCAGTCTGACCGCGGGCCTGCGCCAGGACCAGCACCAGCGCTTTGGCACCGCCTGGAGTCCGCGCCTCTACGGCGTCTGGCATCTCGCACCCGAGTGGACGCTCAAGGGCGGGGCCAGCACCGGCTTCAAGCCGCCCACGATCAAGCAGATCAGCCCCGGCTACCAGGAAGACGAGGGCCCGTACACCTACGTCTCCAACAGCGCGCTCAAGCCCGAGAAGAACCGCGGCCTGGAGATCGGCCTGGGCTGGGACCGCCAGGACGCCGGAATGCAGGCCATGCTGTTCGACAACCGCCTGCGCGACCTGATCGTGCCCGTGCTGGTCAGCAGCAGCGGCCCACGCAGCACCTTCCGCTTCCAGAATGTGGACCGTGCCCGCCTGCGCGGCCTGGAGCTCAGCGCCCGCGCACGCCTCGGCAGCGGCTTCAGTGCCGGCCTCAACTACCAATACCTCGATACCCGTGACGGCCAGGGTCAGCGGCTTGAAAAACGCCCGCGCCACACCGTGGCAGCCGAACTGGCTTGGGCGCAAGGGCCCTGGCGTGCCCAGATTCGAACGGAGCGCAGCAGCGGTCTGCTGATGGCATCCGCCGTTGTTGGCCAGCCCTTGCAGGCCGTGCCGGCCCTGACCCTGAGCGGTGCCAGCCTGGGCCGCAGCCTGGGCCCCCAGCTCGACCTGGACCTGGGCGTCAGCAATCTGGGCAACAGCGTGCTGTCGCAGCGCTCACCGCTGTTCACCTGGGCCGAGGCGCCGCGCACCTGGCGCCTGAGCCTGCGCGGGCGCTGGTGAGCGATGATGGCGGGCCATGAGTTTTCTTGAGCACCTGTCCGCCCTGCTGCAGCTCCTGCAGTCCCATTACCCGGTCATCAAGCTGGCCCACATCAGCCTGGTCGCCTGCAGCGCCAGCCTGTTCACAGCGCGTGGCTTGGCCGTGTTGGCCGGCGCTGCCTGGCCCATGCAGAAGGTGGCGCGCCGGCTCAGCGTGCTGATCGATGTGGCCTTGCTGGCCGCGGGCCTCAGCCTCTGGACCCTGCTGGGCCTGAACCCTGGCCGGGATCCCTGGCTCGCCAGCAAGCTGAGCCTGCTGCTGCTCTACATCGTGCTGGGCAGCATCGCCCTCAAGCGCGGCCGCAGCCGCGGCCAGCGCGCGGCAGGCCTGCTGGCCGCACTGCTGGTGCTGGGCTTAATGGTGACCGTGGCGCGTACGCACCACCCGCTGGGCCTGTTCCACTGATGCAGGCGCTGCGGTCGCTCAGGTCGGCGGAGCAGCGCGCAGCAGGCTGCCGGACAGGGCTGCCACCACATCCGACTGGGTGACCATGCCGAGCGGTCGCTGCTGCGCATCGATCACGGGCAGGTGATGGTGGCCGCTGCTGGCGAAGACCGGGATCAGCTCGGCCAGATGGCGATCGGCCGAGACCACCCGCACCGAACGCGTCATGATCTGGCCCACCTGCAGGCCGCCGGGCGCCAGAACCGCCGCGGCGTCGAAGCCCGGGCTGCGCAAAAAATCGGCCGGCGTGACGATGCCCACGAGCTCGCCTTGGGCGTCCACCACGGGCATGGCCTTGATCTTGTGCTGGCGGAACAGAGGCCAGGCCTGAGCCAGCGGCCAGCTGCGCGCCACGGTGATGATGTGCGTGGACATGATGTCCCGGGCGCGCAGATCGGCCAGGCGCCGCTGATAGCCCTGCAGCTGGGTGTCTTCAATCAGCGCACGCAACTCGTCGCGACTGATGTCCAGGACCTGGTTGTAGCGCGCCAGCACCTGGTCGAGGTCCAGATCGGCCGCCGGCACGGCCGCGGCCGCACGGTGCGGATAGGGCCGCTTTGTGGCCTGGTTGTAGACCACGCCACAGAGCACCAGCAAGACCGAGTTGAGCAACACCGGCTGCAAGGCAAAAGCGGGGTCGCTGATGCCATTCAAAACCACCAGCAAAGCGCAAGCCCCGCCCGGCGGATGCAGGCAGCGCAGCGCCATCATGGCCGCGATAGCCGCCCCCACCGCAAGCGCTGCGGTCCACTCCGGCCCGACTTGGAGCTGCATGCAGAGCACGGCCACCAGGGCTGACACCGTGTTGCCGCCAATCACGGCCCAGGGCTGGGCCAACGGACTGCCAGGCACGGCGAACACCAGCACCGCGCTGGCCCCCAGGGGCGCCACCAGCCAAGGGCTGGGCTGAGCGCCGGCCAGCGCGTGGCACAGCCAGGCCGTCAAGCCAATACCCAGACTGGCACCAGCCACCACACGCAGGCGCTCGCGGCCGTCGATGCCCAGGGGGGCCGGCAGGAAGGCGCTCAGCCAGGCCAGGCACGCGGCGCGCCAGCCGGCAAGCCCGGCCGACCCAGAGCCTGGGCACGGTGAATTGGAACGATGGGGCACAGCGACTCCCTCAGGCAAGATGGCTTGGGGAGCGGCTCAAAGGCCGCGCTGGCTGGCGAACACGGCCACCTGCACACGCGAGCTCAGGCCCAGCTTGCGCAGGATGTGCTGCACATGGATCTTCACCGTGGTTTCGGCAATGCCCAGGGCGCGAGCGATCTCCTTGTTGCTGGCGCCCTTGGCGATATGGGCCAGGATTTCCTGCTCGCGAGGCGAAATCGAAGGAGCAGCCTGGGCCTCGGACAAGACCGGCTCGGCAGTCGGTGGGGCGCTTGCGGCCGCAGCAGGAGCCTGCCGACCCAGGCTTTGGAACGCGTTGACCAGCTTGCTGGTCATCTCCGGGCTGACGGCCGACTGCCCGGACAGCACCTGCAGCAAGGACTGGATCAGCACATCACTGTCCGTGGTCTTGAGCAGGTAGCCGCAAGCGCCCTGGCGCAAGGCCCGGGCCAAGTCGGCCTCGTCCTCGCTGACGGTCAGCATCAAGACCCGCGCAGCGGGCGCCACTTCCAGCAGGCCAGCCACAGCATCGGCGCCAAGCACGCCGGGCAGATGCTGGTCGAGCAGGATGACGTCGGGCTGGCACTCGGCCGCCCGACGCTGCGCTTCCGCGGCATCGCCGGCCTCAGCCACCACTTCGAAGCGGCCGTCACCGGCCAGCAAGGCAATCAGGCCACGGCGAAACAGGCTGTGGTCATCGACCACCAGGACCTGTGCCTTGGGGTTGTCAACGTTCATGCATTTCCTTTTTGTATACCGGCGTCAGCCGCCACCAAGGGCTCCAGGCTCAGCACCACGCGGCTGCCCTGCCCCGGCACGGAGCTGACCTCGACCCGACCGCCGATGCGGGCCGCTCGCTCCTGCATGATGCGCAAGCCGATATGGGTCTCGTCCCAGGCCGCCGCATCGGGCTGGAAGCCACAGCCGTCGTCACGCACCTCAACACGCCAGAAGGGCCGCTGCTGCACGCTGACCCAGACCCGCCGCGCCTGCGCATGTTTGCGCACATTGGACAGCGCTTCCTGCACCACATGCAGGACCTGCACCTGCACATCGGCCGCCAGCGGCAGGCCGTCATTGGCCATGGAGAGCTCGCTCTGCAAGCCCGACTGCTGCTCGAATTTGCGCAGGGTGCTCTGCAAAGCGGGAAGGATGTCCTCGCCGTTGGTGCGGGTGCGGAAATGCAGCAACAAGGCGCGCACATCGGCCAGGCTCTCGCGCACGCCAGCGTCGAGCTCGGCCACGGCCTGGGCCGCCGCCTCCGGCTGCTGGCGCTCCTGGGCCTGGCGCAAGAGGCTGACCTGGATCTTCAAGAAGGACAGGCTTTGGGCGATGGAGTCGTGCAGCTCGCGTGCCAGCAGGCCGCGCTCCTCGGCCACAGCAGCCTCGCGCTCCATCGCCGACGCACGCAAGCCCTCGATGGCGCCGGCCAGATGGCTGGCCAGGGTTTCCAGCAGCGCGCGTTCGTCCGCCGCCAACTCCTTGGGCTGGCGGTAAAAGAGGTTGAGCTCGCCCAGCATGCGCTCATGCAGGCGCACCGGCACGGTGATGACGGCTTGAAAACCGGCGCGCTCGCAATGACCGAGCATGGCTCTCGCGTCTGCGTCGGGCCCGTCCTGCAGCGGCAGAATCGGAATCACCCGGGTTTCGGCGCTGTCCAGTGTCTGACCACAAAAACAAGCACCCGTCAGCACGCACTGCTCTTCGTCCACCAGGGCTTGCGGCAGGCCGTCGGAGGCCAGCAGCAAGTAACGTCGATTGCCCTCGTCAGACCAGCGCACGGCCGAAGCATCGGCTTGAGCCAAGGCCCGGAGCTGGGTGGCGAAGCCTTGGGCCAGCGTGGACAGGCTGTCGGCCTTGGACACCCAGTCGGCAGCCCGGTAAAGCGCCGCCAGGCGGGTGTTCTGCAGCGCCAGATCCTGGGTCTTGGCGCTCACCTGGGCCTCCAGGTTTTGATACAGGCTCTGGAGGGTGGCGGCCATGGCGTTGAAGCCTTCTGAAAGGGCGCCGAACTCATCGTGCGAACTGACCGACACCCGCGCCTCCAGATCGCCGCGGCCGACCTGAGCCAGGCCCGCATGCAAACGGCTCAATGGCCGCAGGATCAGGCGGTAGCCGGCATACAGCAAGGCAGCGGCCGCCGTCAAAGCCAGGCCGACCATGGCGAACTGCAGCCAGTTGAGAAGCGCAGTCAGGCTCGCCAGCTGCGACTCAATCGCCGACACAAAGTCATCGATATGAGCGACAAACTGCGTCGCTCGTTCCGCGACTTGTTCGGCTTGAGGCGCCGGGCCCGAGGTCCAATCTGAGCGCAAGCGCAACCACTCGTCCTGCACCACGACAAATGCGGCGCGAGTGGCCGGGTCCTTGGGCAGGGCCAGCGGCCGCGTGGGGTCGCCGCGGCTGAGCAGGAGCAAGCTCTGCTCAAACTGATCAAGCTGGCCCGCAATCAGCGCAGGGTTGCCGCCCTCCAGAGATTGAGCCAAGCGCCAGGTCTGCATGCGCATGCGGCCGGCTTCGTTGACCGCCGCAGCCCCGCCGTCCAGCTGCCGGGTGAAAGACATCATCAGACCGATGCCACTGAGGGCCAGCAAGAGCAGGCAAGCGCCAATCAGGTTCAGCTTGGCCCCCAATGACCAGGGCAAACGCGGCGAGGAGAGATTCATGAGCTGTGGCGATGGACTTCGAGTCAGACGGCAGGGTCTAGGAACTTGGATGTCCGTCGAGGCAGCGGCCCATGCCTGAACGGCGAGGCAGCGGGTCCAAGCAGGATCACATGAGGGAAAGGTGCTGGGAAGCGCTGCATTCTTGCACCAGTTCAAGGTCGAGCGGGGGCCATCGGTGTTCGACTAGAGCCCATCACACGCAGGGCCGCATGCAGGCCCGCATGCCGCCCCGGTTTTGCCCTGCAGTCGCCAAAAAGGCCACCATCATGACACTCAGCAGCCATGCATCGCACCCAAGTCAGCCTCGGTCAGGCCCGGTGCTGCTCCCGCCGACACCGACGGGCACAAGCCTCTTGCCAAGCGCGAAGTCAGGAGCGGCCCGCCCGTCCCCTGCCCTGCTCCTGGCTTTGCAGCAGGCATGGCCGGAACTGGCCGGCCATGATGAAATTCTGATCAGGCTGGCCTCACTGGGACGCGGGCACCGCGCGCGGCAAGGCGCGCGCCTTCTGAGCGATGGCGTGCGCAACCAGGCGGGCGGCTTGTGGCTGCTGGTCCGCGGCAAGCTCAGCCTGGGCAGACAGGACAACAAAGGGGTTTGGCGACAGAGCCGGGCGCTGCACGGGGGGCAATGGGTGGACCTGGCCACAGCCTGGACCCAGGCACCCTTCCCCGAGTCCGCCCTGGCCCTCAGCCCTGTGGTGGCCCATGAGTTTCCGGCACTGCCCGTGCTGGATCTCTGCCGCCAGCATCCGGCGCTGCTGGCCACCTTGCTGGACAGCCTGAGTCGAAGCGCTTGCGACGCCCTGGAGTCTCGCCAGGCCCTGGCCACTCAAGATTTCCCGTCTCGGCTCGCCGAATGGCTGCTTCATGAGTTCATGCTGAACGGCCAAGGCGACTGCTTAACCCTGAGCCAGTTCAAACGGGACTTGGCTGCGCAACTGGGCGTGACACCGGAGACCCTGTCCCGCACCCTGCGTCAGTTCCATGAGCAAGGCCTGATCGTGATGAAGCACAGCCAGCTGCGCTTCCCGGATCCCGCGCGCCTCGCCGCCTTGAGCCAGCGTCCAGCCAGCGTCAAGCCAGCGCCCCATGAGCTGAGGTCCGGCCTTTGAGAAGTACTGGGGCACAAGCTCGGGGCAGCCGCATTGCGCTTCATCGTTCACGACCTCTTCCTCTCCCGCTTTGTAGCAGCCACGGCCCATAGCGCAAGCTCCAGGCCAGCGCCAGAACGAGGTAGGCCAGCGCAACAGCAGGCAGCAGGTCTACAAGGCCCGGCCAGACAGGAGCCAGCGTGGCAGCCAAGCGGCCAGCAGTCAGCAACTGCAGCAGGGCTTGCATCAAGCTCTGGCCTCGGTCGACGGCCACGCTTCGACCCTGTTGAACGGCGCTGACCCGGCTGGCCATGGCCAGCAGGGTCGTGCCCATAAATCCGAGCGTCAGCGCATGCAAGGCCGCCATGGCCAGCGCGCGCTGCAGATCCGGACGGCCCAGTCCGGCGCCCCCTTGCGCCAGCGCGTCCAAGGCCAGGCTCAGACCCAGCCACACATAGCCGGCATGAAGCTGGGCGACCAGGGGCGTGCGTCGAGCGGCCAGCAGTTCGCGCCGCTGCGCGTCGCGCAAAACAAACACCGCCAGGCACAGCAGGGCCGCGGCAGCCAACAGGTGAATCGGGGCTGGCAGTGGCCAGGCCCAGAGCGCGGCCAGGTCCAGGCCAGCGCGCAGCAGCAGGCTGAGCAGCAGGCCGATCAAGAGACCTGGCGCGCGTCGGCCTTGCTGGTGCACAAAAGGCGTCAAGCGCTGCAAGGCCAGCATGAAGATGCTGCCGACGCCCAGCCACAAACCCAGGCGCTGCGCCGCCTGCAGCAGCGTGGCCTGCTCGACCAGCACGGCCAGCGCAGCACACAGCTGGCACAGGCCAACCCAGAGCAAGCCGGCGGCGATGCCCCAGGCATGCGCTGAAAAGCGTGCACCGTGCCGGGCACAGCGGCGCAGCAGGACCACTGCGATGCCGAGCATGAACAGGCCCGGCACGGCTGCGAACCCGGCGGCCAGGCCGCGCCGGCCCGCAGCATCGGCCAGCAACAAGCCCAGCCAGGCCAGCCAGGCGGCAACAGCGGGCAGCACGAGCCGACTGCCGTCGAGCGGCTCTTGGTCCAGCCAGCGCGGAAAGCTGGTGCCAGCAAAGCCGGCAATGAACAGCGGCATCATGCCCAGACTCATCAGCCAGCCATGCAGGACCGACACCGGCAGCACACCGGCAGGCAGCAGCCCCAACAAGCACGCGCTCCACCAGAGTGCGCTGCTCAGCCACAGCGCAGCGGCAGCCGCGAACAACGGACGGTGGGGCGACAGCATGTGCAGGCGCCGGCAGAGATCAGCGCGGCAGGTAGAACACGGCCTTGCTGCGGAAGCGGCTGCCGGGGTGGTCGCGATCCTCGGCGACGAAGTAGACGGTATGGGTGCCTGGAGCGAGGCCAGCCTGCTGAGGCAAGCGCAGCTGAACCGGCACGGCGCCGATGGCGGCCGGCGCCAACAGAAACTGGCTACCCCCTTGGGCTTGCAACTGCAGCCCGACCAAACCCTCGGCGCTCAGATTCAGGCGCAAAGGCCGCTCGGTGCGGTTGATCAGTTGCAGGCGGTAGGCGTTCTCGACCACACCGTCCCCGACCTCGCGCGCCATGGTGCTGCGGTCCTTGACCACATCGATCAACAGATCCTGGCGCTGCTGCAGGCTGAAAGCGAAGGCGCCGCTCAGCAAGAACAGGCCCGTCCCATAAATCAAGACCCGAGGTCGCAACACGCGAGCCAGCATCTGCGCGCGGGTCCAATGGTTCTTGATGCCGTTCTCGGTGGCATAGCGGATCAGGCCGCGCGGCGCCCCGACCTTGTCCATCACCTGGTCACAGACGTCAATGCAGGCGGCGCAGCCTATGCATTCGTTCTGCAAGCCATTGCGGATATCAATGCCGGTGGGGCAAACCTGTACGCACAGGGTGCAGTCCACGCAATCGGCGGTCTGGCCAAGCGCGAGCTCCAGCCCCTTGCGCGAACGCGCGCCACGCGGCTCGCCGCGAGCGGCGTCGTAGCTGATGATCAACGAATCGGCATCGATCAGGGCACTCTGGAAGCGCGCATAGGGGCAGATGTACTTGCACATCTGTTCTCGCAAAAAACCGGCGTTGCCATAGGTGGCGCCCGCGTAGAACAGCACCCAGAAACTCGGCCAGGCCGCGAGCTGCAGGTGCAAGAGCTGCTGGCTGAGCTCGCGGATCGGCACGAAGTAGCCGACGAAGCTGAAGCCGGTCAGCAAGGACAGGGCCAACCAGCCTCCGTGTTTGGCGGTCTTGCGCGCCAGCTTCTCAGCCGACCAGGGCGAGCGGTCCAGGCGCATGCGCGCCTGGCGATCGCCCTCGGTATGGCGCTCGATCCACAGAAACATCTCGGTGTAGACCGTCTGCGGACAGCTGTAGCCACACCAGAGGCGGCCAGCCACGGCGGTGAAGAAGAACAAGGCCAGGGCGCTGAGCACCAGCAAGGCAGCGAGGTAGATGAAGTCCTGCGGCACCAACAACAGGCCCAGGACATAGAAACGCCCAGCCTCCAGATCGAACAGCAGGGCCTGGCGTTCATTCCACTGCAGCCAGGGCACGCCGTAGAAGAAGAGCTGAGTCAGCGCGACCATCAGCCAGCGCCAGTTGGCAAAGCGGCCAATGACCGAACGCGGGTAGACCTTGGCCTCGGCCACATACAGCGGAATCACCCGGGGCGCCGTCGAACCCAGCGGTGAGCAGGGGGTGTCAGAGTGGCTCATGGGGCTTTCGGCCGCGCCTTTTGATGGGGACGGGCTGAATGCTCAAACCGGACAAGCCCACAGGCTCGCCGCGCGACGTGGCGCTGGCGGGAGTCTGGGCGGGGCTCAAGAGATCAGCCAGGCTGTGACGATCCAGCTGCTCCAGGAAGGCCGCGAGCGCCTCGTTGAAGATCCCGGTCAGGCGGCAGCGGCCAGTCAGGCTGCAGGCATTGCCATTGCCGAGACACTCCACCAGGTAGAAGTCGGGCTCCACGGCACGCACCAATTCGCCGAGCATGATGTCACCCGGCGCCAAAGCCAAGCTCATGCCCCCGCCTTTGCCACGCACGGTACGAATCCAGCCGCCCAGGCCGAGCTGGTGGGTGATCTTGGTCAGATGGGCTTCCGAGATGTCATAGGCCTGAGCGATCTCAGCCGTGGTGCAGAGCCGATCGGGTTGCTGACCCAAATAGATCAGCATGCGCAAGGCGTAGTCGGTCATGGTGGTCAAGCGCATGGCTGATCCTTGTTGGTTTTGAACGGGGCCATGTACTCATCCGGGAAGCCCATCAACCCTGGGCCGCAGAAGCATGGGACCATAACGCCACAAATACAGGGCAAATGCCAAGGTCCAGCACAGGGCAGACAGCCAGACCGCCCATAGCAAGGCCGCCGGCAGCAGCAGCGGCAGAAACACCCGCAGCACTGCGGCCGCAAGCAAGGCCAAGTAGGCCGCCGTCTCCACCGGCCCAGCTTTCAGCGGCCGACCCGTGTGCCCGAGGGCGGTGCGCGTGATCATGCCCAGGGTCATCAGTCCGATCAGGCCCACCGTCAGGGCATGGGTCGCAGAGGCCGCGGGCAGCCAGTCCAGGGTCGCCGCTGCACGCAGAGCCAGGTGCAGCAAGAGCCAAGCGTAGGCCGCGTGCAGCACCCAGACCAAAGGGTTGCCCAGGGTCTTCCAAGGCTGCCAGAGCGCGAAGCGCAAGCTGTGCGCCAGCAAAGCCGGCAGCAGCGCCAGAAGCATCACGGGGCCACTCAAGCCCAGTGCGTCGCAGGCGGCCAGCAGCAGCAGCGCCGCCAGTGCGACGCGCTCCAGGCGAGGCTCACGGCGCGCGTTCATGCCGGGCACACCATTGTTGGAGAACATGGGCAGCACTCGGCCGGCCATGACGGCAATCATGAACAAGAGCAAATCGAGCGCAAAGGGCAAGCCCAGGCCTTGAAAAGGTGCCACCGGCAGCTGAAGCTCGGCCCACAGGCCCAACTGCCCGAGATGTAAAGCAGCGGTGGCCAAGCCCAGGGCCAGCAGCAAGCCGACAAAGAAGTAATTCCGCCGGTTGCCGCCTGCGTGCAGGGCACGCCACAAGCCCCAAGCCGCCAGCCAAGGCACGGCCACATTGACCGCCAGCGAGGCCCACAGCCAAGGCGTCAGCACCAGCACGCGGGCGAGCACCCAGAGCGCCGCCAGCGCCATCAAAGGGCGGCCCGTCGGCGTGGCCCGCCCCGACCAGTTTCGACCGGCCGTGAACAAAAAACCGATCACGATGGCCAAGGCATAGCCGAACACCATCTCATGGGCATGCCAGGCTGAACCGCGCAGACCTCCACTGGCCAGCAAGCCGCTGAATTGCAGCGCCCACAAAGGCACGGACAGCATGGCCAGCAAGGCGGCCAACAGATAAAACGGCCGAAAGCCCAGATCCCAGAGCGCCAACCCCTGGCCGGATCGGTGCCGCCGAGGCGGCTCCTGCAACTGAACGAACACAGTGCCCATCCTGCTCTCCTCCTGCCGCTTCGCTCAGCGGGCGCCGCTGCAGCAACCGCAGCAACTCTGGGCCACCAAGCGCCGACCGATACGAAGACGCCATTGCGTCGGACCAGCATCCAAAACCTCCCAATCGAACTGACCGGGCCACAAGGACTGGAACTGCTGCCTCAACGGAACAGGTTCATGGTCGCTGTGTAGCTCGAACCAAGCGCCGACCGGCAAGCTTTCAAAGTGCCGGAAGATCAGGACGTGGCGCTGCGCCGGGGCAACCAGTCGCACATCAATAACGGAGTGTCTGGCCGGCACGGCGCAGTGGTCGGAGTCGATGTTCATGCGAGATCCCTAATAAGTTGCATTCACAATGAATCTATTGTTTCGCAACCCGATCCGTAAAGCAACATATAAAATGCATCTTCTGTTTCGCCGCCATGCACTTCAGCGAACGGAATACGATGCGATGTGCACGGCGAGTCCTTGTCGGAGCGGAAGACAAGCGAGACAGCCCTTCGCGCAAAACTGCGGGCAGTAGTCCCTCAACTTTCAGAATGCTGTCAAACCAACGCTTGCGAGGGCGAACGACTGCAACGCGAAGCCGCCGCGACGCACCCGGATGCCAACGCAGCGCGTAATGGCCTCCAACGTCTGCTGGAAGAGCTCGCCGCGGCGCACCGGGGAAAGACGAGCAGCGTGTCGAGCTCGAGGCAGATCGCCGCGCGCATGCCGGCACTGCAGCGCGGCTCCAGGAGGCTCCCGCGCAGTTGGATCTTGGTAGCCAACAGCAGCAGCAGACGCAGGAGGCTTACAGCAGCGCCCTTGCCAAGGTGTGCCAGGCTGACACTGCTCCCACCTCATCCGGCAAGAGGGGTTTGCAAAATTGGAATACCTTCCGACCAGGACCAACGAGATGATCTGGCCCGGCAAGCGCACCGGTTAATTGTGGCCAGTGAATCGCCCCGGGTTTCGAGGAGGCTCCAACTCTGGAGAATGGAGCCATGAAGAAGTCCCCGAAGTTTTCGCCCGAGGTGCGTGAGCGTGCCGTGCGCATGGTGCTGGAGCACCGAGCAGAACACCCGTCGCAGTGGGCGGCCATCGAATCCATCGCCGACAAGATCGGCTGCGTGCCGCAGACCTTGCACACTTGGGTGAAACAGCACGAGGTCGATGCCGGCCAGCGAGACGGTGTCTCGACTGCGGAGGCTCAGCGCATCAAGGAACTGGAACGAGAGGTGGCGCCCGTTTGACGTAGAGACCGCGCACCATCTCATCCTCGGCGCGTCGCGCCCAGTCCTCAGCATCACGCTTGAGGCGGAAAGTCTTGGTGGCAGTGGGGAAGCCGGTCTTGCGGATGACGGCTTTCCAGTTCCCTGATTCGGTCTTGACGATGGTAGGCATGCAGGCTCTCGATTGGCACTGTCCCTGACCACTGTACCGAATTTGTACCTTTGGGTACTTTTCGGTGCGCAGCGGAGCGAAGAAATCGCCCGCAAACCCGCATGAATACTTGGTAGGCCGTACAGGACTTGAACCTGTGACCAAGGGATTATGAGTCCCCTGCTCTAACCAACTGAGCTAACGGCCCCCCGGGGGACTTGCGACCCTTGGAGAAAAGGAAAAATCGCCGGCCTTGCACCGGCGAAGCCCGCGATTGTATAGGGGGGAGCTGCGGGCGAGGGCTGGGGCCCCAAGGGGCTCGTGAATCGCGAGTCGTGAATGGTGAAGCAGCCTGACCCGCAGGTGTTCACCTGTTCACCCGTTCACTCATTCACCACGCGCGGGGTACGCGCCCGCCCCTCATTTCTGCGACAGCGCCTGACTCACCATCCTCGAGGTGATGTCCACGATCTGGATCATGCGGTCGTAGGCCATGCGGGTGGGGCCGATGACGCCCAGGGTGCCGACGACCTGGCCGTTGACCTCGTAGGGCGAGGAGACGATGGACAGCTCTTCGAAGGGCACGACCTGGCTTTCGCCGCCGATGTAGATGCGCACGCCCTCGGCGCGGCTGGAGACATCGAGCAGGCGCATCAACTGGGTCTTCTGCTCGAACATATCGAACAGGCGGCGCAGGCTGCCCATGTCGTTGGAGAAGTCCTGCACGGTGAGCAGATTGCGCTCGCCGGAGATGATGACGCGCTCCTGCTCGTCGGCCATGGCTTCGCTGCCCACCTGGACCGCGGCGCTCATCAGGCCGGAGATTTCGCTGCGCAGCTGGTCCACCTCGCTCTTGAGGCGCTCGCGCACGGCCTCGAGGCTCAGGCCGGCGTAGCTGGCGTTGAGGCGGTTGCTGGCCTCGGCCAGCTCGGCCTGGCTGTGGTCCTGGGCGGTGAAGATGACGCGGTTCTGCACATCGCCATCGGGCGAGACCATGATGACCAGCACACGGCGCTCGCCCAGGCGCAGGAACTCGATGTGGTGGAAGACGCTGGGCTTGCGCGGCGCGGTGACCACGCCGACGAAATTGGACAGGCTGGACAGCAGATGCGCGGCGCTGGCGATCACGCGCTGGGGCTGGTCGGGCTGGATCTGGGCCTCGATCGGCCGGTCATCGGGCACCACCAGGCCGGGCTGGGCGGTCAGCATGGTGTCGACAAAGAGGCGGTAGCCGCGCGCCGTGGGGATGCGGCCGGCGCTGGTGTGGGGGCTGGCGATCAGGCCCAGCTCTTCCAGATCGGCCATCACATTGCGGATGGTGGCAGGGCTCAGCTCCAGACCCGAGGCTTTGGACAGGGTGCGGGAACCGACAGGTTGGCCGTCCGCGATATAGCGTTCGACCAGGGTTTTCAGCAGGGATTTGGATCGCTCGTCGAGCATGGCGGCATTGTAGGGACTGGCGCCCGCCTTCAGCGGACTGACATAGTGCTGTGGTGTAATTCTTCGCTATGGCCAAACGTTTCCAACATGTGGCAATCGTCGGCAAACACCAGGCCCGCGGCATACGCCCGATTCTGGAGGAGATTGCCGATTTTCTGATGCGGCAAGGCCTCGATGTTTCCCTCGAAAGCGAAACCGCCCTCAACACCGGCATGACGGCCTTCGAGGCCTTGACGACCGAGGAGCTGGGCTCGCGCTGCGACCTGGCCATCGTCGTCGGCGGTGACGGCACCATGCTCGGTTTCGCGCGCGAGATGGCGCCGCATGGCATCCCGCTGGTGGGCATCAACCAGGGCCGGCTGGGCTTCATCACCGACATCTCGCTGGAGAAGTTTCAGGAAGCGCTGGCGCCGATTCTGGACGGCGATTTCGAAACCGAAAAGCGCTCCATGCTGGAAGGCTCGGTCTGGCGCGATGGCGAGAGCATCTTCGACGGCCTGGCCCTGAACGATGTGGTGGTCAGCCGCGGCGCCACCGCCAGCATGGTGGAGCTGCGCATCGATGTGGGCGACGAGTTCGTGGCCAATATGCGGGCGGATGGCGTGATCGTCGCCTCGCCCACCGGCTCCACCGCCTACGCCCTCTCGGCCGGCGGCCCCATCATGCACCCCAGCATCGGCGGCTGGCTGCTGGTGCCGATTGCCTCGCACACGCTGTCCAACCGGCCCATCGTGCTGCCGGACACCGGCGAGGTGCGCATGGAGATCGTGGCCGGCCGCGATGCCAGCGTCAATTTCGATATGCAAAGCCTGGCCAGCCTGCTGCACGGCGACCGCATCACCGTGCGCCGCTCGGCCCACCAGGTCTGCTTCCTGCACCCCAAGGGCTGGAGCTATTACGCCACCCTGCGCCGCAAGCTGCGCTGGTATGAAGGGGTGAGCTGAACCATGTTGCGACGCCTGAGTCTGCGTGACTTCGTCATCGTGCCCGAGCTGGAACTCGATTTCGGCGCCGGTTTCTCGGTGCTGACCGGCGAAACCGGCGCCGGCAAGTCCATCCTGATCGACGCGCTGCAGCTGGCCCTGGGCCAGCGCGGCGATGCCGGCGTGGTGCGCGAAGGCGCGGCGCGCGCCGAGATCTCGGCCGAGTTTGACTGCCCCGCGCACCTGAGCGGCTGGCTGGACGAAGCCGGTTTTGAATCCGAGGGCGCCAGCTTGCTGCTGCGCCGCGTGATCGACAGCCAAGGCAAGAGCCGCGCCTGGATCAATGGCAGCGCCGCCACCGTGAGCCAGCTGCGCGAGCTGGCCGACCGCCTGCTGGACATCCACGGCCAGCACGCCTGGCAAGGCCTGACCCGCCCGGCCTCGGTGCGCGAGCTGCTGGACCAGTACGCCGACCTCGACACCCGCCCCCTGGCCGCCGCATTCGCCGACTGGAAGCGCGCCAGCGAAGCGCTGGACGCCGCGCAGACACGCCAGAACGAGCTGCTCAGCGAGCGCGAACGCCTGGCCTGGCAGATCGGCGAGATCGACCGCCTGGCCCCGGGCGCCGACGAGTGGGACGAACTCAATGCCGAGCACCAGCGGCTCTCGCATGCGCAATCGCTGCTCGACGCGGTGCGCGCCGCGCTGAACGCGCTCAGCGAAGCCGAGGACAGCACGGCCGAAGGCCTGACCGGCGACGCACTGGACCGGCTGGAAGATGTGCTCGAGTACGACGCCCGCCTGGCCCCGGCCGTGGAAGCCCTGCGCGGCGCCCAGGCCCAGATCCAGGACGCCAGCCACACCCTCAGCGCCTATCTGCACAAGGCCGATGGTGAACCCGGCCGCATGGAAGAGCTGGACGAGCGCGTCTCCGCCTGGCTGACCCTGGCCCGCCGCTACCGCCGCCCGCCGCAGGAGCTGCCGGCCCTGCATGCGCAGTGGCGCGAGGAGCTGGCCGCGCTGGACGCCGCCACCGATCTGGCCGCCCTGCAAACCAGCCTGGCCGCAGCCCGCAAGGCCTTTGATGCCGAGGCCCGCCGGGTCAGCGCGGCGCGCGCCAAAGCAGCCCCGGCCCTGGCCAGCGCCGTCACCGCCGCCATGCAGCTGCTGGGCATGAACGGTGGCCAGTTCGACATCGCCCTGCTGCCGCAGGAACAACCGCAAAGCTACGGCCAGGAGTCGGCCGAGTTCCTGGTGGCCGGCCATGCCGGCAGCGCACCGCGGCCGCTGGCCAAGGTGGCCTCGGGCGGCGAGCTCTCGCGCATCGCCCTGGCGATTGCCGTGACCACCTGCCAGAAGACCGGCACCGGCGTGAATGCCGGCGTGGGCACCTTGATCTTTGACGAAATCGACGCCGGCGTCGGCGGCGCCGTGGCCGAAACCGTAGGCCGGCTGATGAAGCAGCTGGGCCGCAGCCGCCAGGTGCTGGCCGTCACCCACCTGCCCCAGGTGGCGGCCTGTGCCGACCACCATCTGGTGGTGGCCAAGGCCTTGCGCGGCGGCCAGACTTGCAGCGATGTACAGCCGGTGCTGGGCGAAACCCGCGTGGCCGAAATCGCGCGCATGCTGGGCGGCGAGCGGCTCTCCTCGGCCGCCCAGGCCCATGCCCAGGAGATGCTGGACCTGTCGGCCCTGGACGCAGCGAACACGAGCCCTTCTTCACTCTCTTCCCCCTCTTCTCCTTCCGCCGGCAAGGCCAAGAAAGCACGTTCATGAGCACGACGACATCCCCCTACGATGCCGCCCAAGCCGAAGCCAGCTCGGTGGTCCTGGTGACCGGCATGTCCGGCGGCGGCAAGTCGCTGGCCATGCATGCGCTGGAAGATGCCGAGTTCTTCTGCGTGGACAACCTGCCGGCCGAGCTGCTGCTGGACTTCCTCAAGCTCGAAGCCCAGCGCGGCGAGCGCCGCGTGGCGATTGCGGTCGATGTGCGCAGCGCCGGCTCCCTGCCCCTGCTGCTGCCCCTGTTCAAGCAACTGCGCGCCTCGGGCGTGTCCATCCGCTCGATCTTTCTGGATGCCAACACCGAGACCCTGATGCGGCGCTTCTCGGAAACGCGCCGCCCCCACCCGCTGCGCATCGACGAGACCAGCCAGTTCGGCGAGCTGGACGGCGGCGAATCGCGCACCCGCGGCGGCCACGGTGGCTCGGACAACGGCCACCGCGCCCTGCTGGAAGCCATCGAGCTGGAACGCGAGATGCTCGCCGCCCTGCGCGTGGAATCCACCGTGCTGGACACCAGCCAGCTGCGCCCGGCCCAGCTGCGCGCCTGGGTGCGCGATCTGGTGCTGGCGCCCAGCAACAAGCTGACCCTGGTGTTCGAGTCCTTTGCCTTCAAGCATGGCGTGCCCAGCGATGCCGACTTTGTGTTCGATGTGCGCGTGCTGCCCAACCCCTATTACGACCGCGAGCTGCGGCCGCTGACCGGGCGCGACAAGCCGGTGGCCGATTTCCTCCAGGCCCAGCCCGAGGTGCAGGTGATGTTCAAGCAGATCGGCGAGTTCCTGAACCGCTGGCTGCCCAACTTTGCCGCCGATCAGCGCAGTTATCTGACCGTGGCCATCGGCTGCACCGGCGGCCAGCACCGCTCGGTCTATCTGGTCGAGACCCTGGCCCGCCTGTTCGGCAAGCATGGGCCGGTGCTCAAGCGCCACCGCGAGCTGGACGCGCGCTGAGCGCCTTTTTCACTCTCGCCATGAAAAAAGCCCCGCATGCGGGGCTTTTGTCTTTGTGAGGCGGAAGCTCAGAAACGGTAGCTGGCCTTGAGGCTCAGGAAGCGGCCGCGCGGGTCGCCCTGGCTGTAGTCGTAGCTGCCGGTTGAGGCATCCCAGGGCAGCTTGGCATCGCTGAGGTTTTGCAGGGTCAGCGTGGCCTGCAGCTGGCGGCTGAGCTGCCAGTCCACATTCAGATCCACGGTGTTGATGGCGCGCACACGCTCGGCGATTTCGGGCCGCGGGCGGTAGGTTTGGGTGTAGCTGCCCACGCGGTTCCAGCTCAGGGTGCTGGTCCAGTCGCCCAGGGTCCAGACTGCGCTGGTGCTGCTGCGCCAGGCCGGCAGGGAACCGAACTCATTGCTGCCCGCGCCGTTGACAGCGGCCTCGCCTTCGGCCGGCGGCAGGGTGAACTGCAGCAGGCGGCTCAGCTGGGTCTTGAGCTTGAGGCGGCCGGCGCCGCCGAGCGCGAAGCTGCGGCTGGCCTCGATGTCAAAGCCCGAGACGCGGCGCGTGCCCTGGTTCTTGAACTGGCGGGTCAGCGAGACGATGCGGCCCTGCTCGTCGCGCAGCACGCGGCCGGGCAGGCGCGCCTCGTTGGCGATGATGAAGTCGGCCGTCTCGGTGTCGATCAAGTCCTTCTGGCGGATGTTGAAGTAGTCGACGCTGATCTGGCTTTGCGCATCGGGCGAAAGCACCACACCGAAGTTGAAGTTATTGGCCCGCTCGGGCTTGAGGTTCGGGTTGGCGGCGGTCAGGTTGGTGACGCCGCGGGCCACGGTGGGCGAGATCGGATCACGCGGGTCGATCACCGAGCCGTAGCTGACGCCGGTGCTCTGCGTGATCTCGGGCAACGAGGGCGCGCGGAAGCCTTGCGAGACATTGGCGCGCAGCACCATGCTGTCCAGCGGCTGGAAGCGCAGGCTGGCCTTGGGCGAGACGGCGGAGCCGAAGTCGCTGTAGCGGTCAGCGCGGGCGGCGAGATTCAGGCTCAGGCTCTTGAGCAGGGGCACATTGAATTCCGCAAAGGCCGCGCCTACCGTGCGGCCGCCCTGGATGATGTTGATGGCCGGGCGCAGCTCGGTGCCGCTGAGCACCTGCTCCGAGGTGCGCGAATCCATGGTCTCGCGGCGCAGCTGCACACCCAGCGCAAAGCTCAGGGAGCCGGCCGGCAGGCGGGTCAGCTCGGTCGAGGCGCTGGCGTCCAGGGCGATCAGCTCGGCGCTGGCCGGGCGCAGGGTGGAGATGCGCAGGGCCTGGCGCTGGGCCTCGCTGTTCAGGCTCTGGTCGGCGAAGTTGTAGCTGCCGGCCTTGAGCGCGCGCTCGAATTCATAGCGGTTGCCAAAGTTCTGCACCGTCTCGCGCAGGCGGCTGCTGGACTGGGTGAAGGAGGCCTCCCAATCCCAGGCGCCCGTGGTGCCGCGGGCACCGGTCAGCACGCGCTGGAACTGCACGGCGTCTTGCTTGAAGCGGGTGCCCAGGTCGAACAGGGTGGCGTTCAGCACGGCCGAGCCGCTGGCCGGGTAGTTGGGATGGTTCTTGGGCAGGACGACCGAGATGGTGTCCAGCGACTGGGTCTTGTCGTTCCAGGCGCGCAGGCTGCTGGAGACCGACAGCGGCGCGCCGAAGATCAGATCGGCCCGCGAGCTGCCCAGCAACAGCTCGGCATAAGCCTCGACGTCCTCCGTCAGGCGCCAGGTCGCGCGGGCCGAGCCGTGGTAGCGCTCGGCACCGGGGATCAGGGTCTTGTAGGCGGCCGGGTTGTAGGCCAGCACGGTGCCGGTCTTGCCGGGGGTCAGGTCGCCGTAGTTGATCAGTTGCAGCGGGCCTTGCACGCCGCCGAGCTTGTTGGTGGGATCGCTGCCGAGGTAGTTGGTCGCCACCCAGGCCAGGGTGCCGCCGGGCTCGCTGCGGAAATCGTTGTCGCGCAGCCAGGCGACCTGGCTCTGGTCCAGGCGGTCGCGCTTGAGTGCGTCGAAGCTCAGCGTCAGGTTGAAACCCTCGCGTGCCAGATCGCCGAAGCCATGGCGCAGCTCAAAGCTGCGCTCGCTCTGGCCCGTGCCCTCGGTCGAACGGCCCAGGCCCACGCGGGCCTCGGTGCCCTGGAAGTCGTCGTAGAGCACGATATTGACCACGCCGGCGATGGCGTCCGAGCCGTAGATGGACGAGGCGCCGTCCTTGAGCACATCGATGCGGCGCACGGCGGCCAGAGGCAGGCTGTTCAGGTCGGTGAACACATCCTGCATGTTCTGCGCCGTGGCATAGGGCGCCACGCGCCGGCCGTTGACCAACACCAGGGTGTTCTGCTGGCCCAGGCCGCGCAGGGACAGGCCGGCCGTGCCGGCGGAGAAGCTGCCGGTGAACTGCTCGTTGAAGCTGTTGCCGCTGTTGGCGGCGATCAGGCGCAGCACCTCGGGCAGGCTGGTCTTGCCGCTGGCCTTGATGTCGGCCGCGCTCAGCACCTGCACCGGGTTGGCGCCCTCGCGCTTGAGGCTGACGATGTTGGAGCCGGTGACGGTGACGCGCTCCAGGCGCTTGGCGCCCTCGGGCTCGGCGGTTTGCGAATGGGCGGTCGGCAGAAAGACCGCGGCCAGGGCGGCGGCCAGGAGAGAAGGCTTCAGAGACATGATGGGTGACAGCTAAAGGATCGAAACGAGATGAAACCTGCGCAGCAAAAGGAGGCAGGGCAAAGCCGAGCCAGCGGCAGCGCCGATCGGTCGCTGCGCGGGGCACACGGAGAAAAACGGGCGTGGTGAAGCCGTCTGCATGGGCTGCCGGGGGGCAGCTGCAGAGCTTCAAACGGAGGGGGGATTTGTGAGGCGGGCGGAGGGCGCCGCGGCTGCAGCCGTCGCGTCGACGGTCAGCGCAGCTCGGCCCCGCTGCCGCGGCCGGCCATCAACACATTCGGCCGATGGGGGCGCGGGTTGGACCCGGGAGGGTCATCAAATCAACAAACTGCAAAGCGAGGGATGGCATCGCGGGGGCTCTTGTTCAACTGCACGCTCTTGTTGGCGCCCCTGAAATTTAGTGGAAACCCTTACTTCACCCAAACAATAAAAACTTGTTTGCTTATGCATACCGCTTAGATACCACCTCGCGGATCGCTGGCGGCGAGCCTCAGCGCTCAGCCCAGCAGCTTCTTCAAGGGCGCCGGAAGGCCGTAGCTGGCCAGCGCCTCGCGCGCCACCCATTGCCCTTGCTGGCCGGCGCGCTGCGCGGCCTCGGCACCCAGCACCGCGCGGCGCGGGTGCAGCACCCAGTCCAGATGGGTCAGCGCATGCTCGATGCGCGGCAGCACATCGGGCGTGGCGCCCAGGTTTTTCGCATGCGATTGCAGCTGCGCCTCGTCCTCGAACAAGGGCAGGCTCCAGAGCCCGGCCCAGACGCCGGTGTCCGGCCGCTGCTGCAGCAAGACCTGACCCTCATGCTCCAGCCACAGCCACCAGTTCTCGCGCCGGCTGCGCTTGAGCTTGCGGGTCTTGATCGGGAACTGGGTGGGCTCGCCCGTCTTGCGCCCGGCGCACAAGGTCTCGGCCGGGCAGATCAGGCATTGCGGCGAACGCGGCGTGCAGACCGTGGCGCCCAGATCCATCAGCCCCTGCGTGTAGGCCTCGATGCCTTCCGCCGGCAGCAAGGCCTGGGCATGCTGCCAGAGCAGCTTTTCCTGCGCGCTGCTGGCCAGGTCGCCTTGGAAGGCCAGCAGGCGGCCGAGCACGCGCTTGACATTGCCGTCCAGAATGGCGATGCGCTCACCGAAGCAAAAAGCCGCAATCGCCGCGGCGGTGGAGCGGCCGATGCCGGGCAGCTCCTGCAGCTCGGCCGCGGTCGACGGGAAACGCCCGTCGGGCCGGTCGGCCACAGCGCGCGCGCAGGCATGGAGGTTGCGCGCCCGGCTGTAGTAGCCGAGGCCGGCCCATAGCGAGAGCACCTCATCCAGCGAGGCCGCACCGAGATCGGCCACGGTCGGGAAGCGCTCGAGAAAGCGCTGGTAATAGCCCAGCACCGTCGTTACCTGGGTCTGCTGCAACATGATCTCGGACAGCCAGACGCGGTAAGGGTCGCGCGTCTTCTGCCAGGGCAGCTCGTGCCGGCCGTGTCGCTTTTGCCAGGCCACCAGGCGCTCGCCAAACTCCAGCGGCAGCACGGTCGCATCGCCGGCTGCGGTCTTCTTCGTCATCTCTTTTGGCATTGGGGACAGAAAAACGTGGAGCGGGCGCCCTGGACGATGCGGCGAATCGGCGTGCCGCAGACGCGGCAGGGCTGGCCTTCACGGCCGTAGACCTGGGCCTGCATCTGGAAGCTGCCGGCCACGCCGTGCGCATCCTTGAAATCCCGCAAGGTGCTGCCGCCGGCTTCCAGCGCCTGCGCCAGCACCGCACGCACGGCGGTGGCCAGGCGCGCGGCGCGCGGGCGGCTCACTTTGCAGGCCGCCAGGCGTGGGTCGATGCCGGCCAGGAACAAGGCTTCGCAGGCGTAGATATTGCCGGCGCCGACGACGATGTCGCCAGCCAGCAAGGCCTGCTTGACCGCCACGCGCCGGCCGCTCAGACCGGCATGCAGATGGGGGCCGTCGAAGCGGGCGTCGAAAGGCTCCAGCCCCAGGCCAGCCAGCAGCTTGGCGGCCGGGTCGGCCTCCAGGCCCGGCGACCAAACAACGGCGCCGAAGCGGCGCGGGTCATTCAGGCGCAACAAGCCGCGGTCGGTTTGCAAATCAAAGTGGTCGTGCGCGCCGGCCGGCGCTGAGGCATCGGCACTGAAGCCCAGGCTGCCCGACATGCCCAGGTGCAGCAGCAAGCCGCCCGGGGCGAGCTGCGAACTCAGCGGCAACCACAAATATTTACCTCGCCGCGTGGTGGCACCCACGCGGGCGCCAACCAGGCGCTGCGGCTCCAGGCCCAAGGGCCAGCGCAGCGGCTTGCCCAGGCGAACCGACTGCACTGTGGCGCCGCAAATGGCATCGGCAAAGCTGCGGCGGGTGACTTCGACTTCGGGGAGCTCGGGCATGGCGGCGATCATATCGGTGCAGAATGGCCGCAGCCCGCGTGTGCCTAGCCCGGGCTTTGTGATCACGCAGGAGCTTGTTGCATGCCCGAATTCGTCCGCCGCCGCCCCCAATTGAACGCCAGCCTGCTGGTGCTGCTGGCGGCCGGCCTGCTTCACGGCCTGGCAGGCGCCGCCAGTGCGCCGTCCCGTGCACCCGAAACCCCGGCCGCGCCCAAAAGCGACGCTGCAACTGCTGCCACCATCCACAACTCCGAACTCGACGCGCCGCTGTTCTACCAGCTGCTGGTCGGCGAGCTGGAACTCAGCACCGGGCAGACCGGCGTGGCCTACCAAGTGCTGCTGGACGCCGCCCGCCGCACCAAGGACGAAGAACTGTTCAAACGCGTGGTCAACATCGCCCTGCAGGCTCGTGCTGGTGACCAGGCCCTGAGCGCCGCACGGGCCTGGCGCGAGAGCCTGCCGACCTCACTGGCGGCGCAGCAGATGACCATCCAACTGCTGGCACTGCTGAACCGCCCGGCCGAGGTGGTGGAGCCGCTGCGCGCCCTGCTGGCCCTGAACCCACCCGAGCTGCGTGGCGCGGTACTGGCCGGCCTGCCCCGCCTGTTCCAGCGCGCGCCCGAGCCCAAAAAGGTCTTGAGCGCGCTCGAGCCCCTGCTGCACAACGCCAGCCAGGCCAAGGAAACCCGCGTGGCCGCCCAGGTGGTGTTGGCGCGCCTGGCCCTTTCGGCTGGTGACAGCAAGCGGGCCCTGGAGCTGACTCAGTCGCTGAACCAGCAATTCCCCGAAGGCGATGACGCCATGCAGCTGGCCCTGGAGCTGATGCCCAACGAGCCGGCGGCCGAGGCCTTGATCCAGGCGCGGCTGCAGGCCTCGCCCGATGACACCAAGCTGCGCCTGGCCTACGGCCGCGCCCTGGCCCGCGCGCAGAAGCCGTCGGACGCAGCGCGCGAGTTCCGCGCTGTCACGCTGAAGGACCCCGAGCAACTGAGCGCCTGGTTCGCCCTGGGCACGCTGGAGCTGGAGCTGCGCCAGGCCGAAGCGGCCGACCATGCCTTGCGCGAGTACCTGCGCCGCCTGGACCTCGCCGCCGCGAAAGAGGCCAAGGAACCCGGAGGCGCAGCCAAGGAGACGAGCGACAACAGCCAGGCCGAGTTCAACCAGGAGGCCCGCCAGCAATCCTGGTTGATGCTGGCCCAGGCGGCCGAGCTGCGCGGCGACCTCAAGGGCGCCGAAGCCTGGTTGATCAAGGTGGACAGCCCGCAGCGCCGCTTTGAGGCCCAGTACCGCCGCGCCTCGCTGATCGCCCGACAGGGCCGCATGGCTGAGGCACGCAAGCTGCTGCAAGGCCTGCCCGAAAACACCCCCGATGCGCTGCGCGCCAAGGTCATGGCCGAATCGCAGCTGCTGCGCGACCAGCGTGAATGGAAGCAGGCCTACGAGCTGCTGGCCCGCGCCACCGAGCGCCTGCCCGAGGACGCCGATCTGGTCTACGAGCAATCGATGATGGCCGAGAAGCTGGGCCAGCTTGACGAGATGGAAGTCCTGCTCAAGCGCGTGATCGCCATCAAGCCCGATCACCACCACGCCTACAACGCCCTGGGCTACTCGCTGGCCGATCGCAACATTCGCCTCGACGAAGCGCGCGGCCTGATCGCCAAGGCCCTGAGCTTCGTGCCCTCCGAGCCCTTCATCCTGGACAGCATGGGCTGGGTGGAGTTCCGCCTGGGCAACAAGGAAGAAGCGCAGCGCCTGCTGCGGCTGGCCTTCGAGGCGCGACCCGATGCCGAGATCGCTGCCCACCTGGGCGAGGTACTCTGGGCCAGCGACAAGGCCGAGGAAGCGCGCCGCGTCTGGGCCGAAGGCCTGAAACGCGACCCCAAGAACGAAGCGCTGCTGGACACGCTCAAGCGCCTCAAGGTCAAACCGTGACCTGGATGACACGCGCCCTGCCCGGTCGGCGCGCCAGCTTGGCTGGGGTTCTGATGCTGGCCCTGCTGCCAGTCTTGAGCGGCTGCGCCAGCCTGGCGCCACAGGCGCCGCCCGCCGCTGTTGCGAATGCCCCCGACGCCATCCACCTAACCGGCCGCTTGAGCGTGCAGGTGACAGGCGTCAGCGGCCGACCGAGTGGCGGCAATGTCAGCTTCGACCTCAGCGGCGGCCCGACCGCAGGCCAACTGGAGCTGAGCACGCCGCTGGGCGCCCTGGTCGCCCGCGCGCGCTGGGGCGGCGGCGAAGTGAGCCTGCAAACCCCCGAAGGCGAGCGCCGCTTTGAAGATCTCGACGCCCTGACCCGCGAGATGCTCGGCGAGACCATCCCCCTGGCCGCCCTGTTCGACTGGCTGCGCGGCCAGCCCTGGCCGCAGGCCGCGCACGAGCCCCTGCCGGCGCCGCAAAGCGGCTTCGAGCAACTGGGCTGGCGCCTGGATCTGGCACGCCGCGCCGATGGCCTCATCATCGCCAGCCGCAACGGCGAGCCCAGCGTGACCCTGCGTGCACGACTGGATGCTTCGAACTGAACCCCACAAGATCCGCGCCTCAAGATCCGCACCACCCCGATTTCCCTCCCGCGCCGGCCCCGGCCTTTTCCCATGCAAGCGATTTACGACGTCCCCGCCCCCGCCAAGCTCAATCTCTTCTTGCACGTGGTGGGCAAGCGGCCCGATGGCTATCACCTGCTGCAGTCCATCTTTGCCCTGATCGATTGGGCCGACACCCTGCATTTCGAGCGCCGCAGCGATGGCCGCCTGCAGCGCCACGACCAGGGCGACGCCCTGCCCGAGGACGACTTGTGCCTGCGGGCTGCGCGCGCACTGCAGCAGCAAAGCGGCTGCACGCTGGGCGCCAACATTCACATCGAGAAGCGCTTGCCCGCGGGCGCCGGCATGGGTGGCGGGTCCTCCGATGCGGCCTCCACCTTGCTCGCGCTGAATCGCCTCTGGGGCCTGAACTGGCCGCTCTCGCGCCTGCTGCCCCTGGGTTTGAGCCTGGGTGCGGATGTGCCGTTTTTCCTCGGCGGCAGCCACGCTTTCGTCGAAGGCATCGGCGAAATCCTGCATCCGATCGAGCTGCCCGAAATGACGTTTGCCGTCGTGAAACCGGCCGCCAGCATCCCCACGCAGAAAATATTTTCGAGCCCCCTCTTGGCAAGGTCGAATTCTGTGGCTATAGTAGCGGGCTTTCCTGCACACAACAGCAGCGACGACAAAACGAGCAGCGACAGCCGCTCGGCCGAGTCAGAAGATGCTGGCGCCGTGACAAGCGCAGTAAGCCTGGATGCTGAAGGAGTCGAGAAATTCTTGAATGGCTTCGGTCGCAATGACCTGCAAAAGCCGGCCGAGGATTTCTGCCCTGAGGTGGTTCAGGCACTCGAACTGCTGGAATCGCGATTCGGCAACAGCCGGATGACGGGTTCAGGCAGTGCGGTTTTTGCAAGAGTTGATGCTGCAACGCTCGACACTTTCAATAAGCCTGAGGGCGGGAAAAACGGGATTGACTACCGTGAAAAAAATCAGCTGATTTCGGGTTTGCCCACTCACTGGTCTGGTAGAATTTGCCGCAGTCTGAATCGCCACCCCTTGCAGGGTTGGGCTGAGTAAAGACACAAGTTATAGGGTGCTGCAGCTCTGCAGTGTCCTGTGTAGGGGAGTCGCCAAGTTGGTTAAGGCATCGGATTTTGATTCCGACATGCGAAGGTTCGAATCCTTCTTCCCCTGCCAAATTTCTTTCTCTTGAATACCCACCCGGACACGCTGGCTGGCCACGGGTCCTTGACCCAAAGGATGGCCCGTGCTGCTCAATACCGTCCTCTTCACCGGTAACGCCAATCCGGTTCTCTCCCAAGAAATCGCCACCCACCTGGGCCTCGAGCTTGGCAAGGCCGTGGTCGGTCGTTTCTCTGATGGCGAAGTCACCGTCGAGATCCAGCAAAACGTCCGCGCCCGCGATGTGTTCGTCATTCAGCCCACCTGCGCGCCGACGAACGAGAACCTGATGGAACTGCTGATCATGGTCGATGCCCTCAAGCGCGCCAGCGCTCGCCGCATCACCGCCGTGATCCCCTACTTCGGTTACGCACGCCAGGATCGCCGCCCCCGTTCGACCCGCGTGCCGATTTCGGCCAAGGTCGTGGCCAATCTGCTGGAAACCGTCGGTGTCGAGCGCGTCCTGACCATGGACCTGCACGCCGACCAGATTCAAGGTTTCTTCGACATCCCGGTCGACAACATCTACGCCTCCCCAGTGCTGCTGTCGGACCTGAAGGCCCGCAACTACAGCAATCTGGTCGTGGTCAGCCCCGACGTTGGCGGTGTGGTGCGTGCACGCGCCCTGGCCAAGCAGCTGGGCTGCGATCTGGCCATCATCGACAAGCGCCGTCCGGCCGCCAATGTCTCGGAAGTGATGCACGTCATCGGCGAAATCGACGGCCGCAACTGCGTGATCATGGACGACATGATCGACACCGCCGGCACCCTGGTAAAGGCCGCTGAAGTGTTGAAGGACCGCGGCGCCAAGAGCGTGTTCGCGTATTGCACCCACCCGATTCTGTCGGGCCCCGCCATCGAGCGCATCTCCAAGTCGCACCTGGACGAAGTCGTCATCAGCAACACCATCCCGCTGAACGACGCTGCCAAGGCCTGCGGCAAGATCCGCCAGCTGTCGGTCGCCTTCCTGTTCGCCGAAACCATCCGCCGCATTTCGGACGGTGAATCGGTCACCTCGCTGTTCAGCGAGCAGAACAACAACTTCTAAGTTCTTCGGGCGACGCGGTGCAAGCTGCGGCGCCCGAATCACATGCAGTCGCCGTACGGACTGCATTTCACTGAGCAGCCTGGTCGCGGGCGCTCAACACCTTGAACACCGCTTGCGGTGTTCAGCCATTTGGAGTCACTATGAAATTCACCGCTTTTGATCGCAAGCTGCAGGGGACCGGAGCGAGCCGCCGCCTGCGCATTGCTGGTCGCGTTCCTGGCATCGTTTTCGGCGCTGGCGAACCCGCCAACATCGAACTGGACCACAACGCCCTGTTCCATGCCCTGAAGAAGGAAGCCTTCCACAGCACCATCCTCGAGATGGAACTGAACGGCGTGGTCACGCAAGTTCTGCTGCGCGACTTCCAGCTGCACCCCTACAAGCCGCAAGTCCTGCACGCTGACTTCCAGCGCGTGGACGGCACCACCAAGATCACCAAGAAGGTGCCGCTGCACTTCATCGGCGAAGAAAACTCGCCGGCCGTGAAGACCGACAGCTGCACGGTCAACCACGTGATCACCGAGCTGCAAATCACCTGCCTGGCCCAGCAACTGCCCGCTTTCATCGAAGTGGACCTGAGCGGCCTGACCAAGGGTCACTCGGTGCACGTGAACGACCTGAAGATCCCCGCTGGCATCAAGGTTGTGACCCACGGCAAGCCGAACCCCGTGGTCGCCACCCCGGTGGAGCCTGTGGTCGAAGTGGTGGTGGCTGCTGCCGCTCCCGCCGACGACGGCAAGGGCAAGAAGAAGGGCAAGAAGTAATCCTTCTTCCCCACGGCTTCATGCCTCACGAAAAGGCCCTGCACTGCAGGGCCTTTTTCTTGCCCGCTCGGCGGCGCACGGCGCCCGCCCCATCTGCAAGCCCCGCCCCGTTCGCCCCTTTCTCTCGGCCACGGTGGCCACCGATAATCTCCGCCCATGATTCGACTGTTTGTTGGCCTCGGCAACCCCGGGGCGGAATATGAAGACACGCGCCACAACGCCGGTTTTTGGTGGGTGGATCAGCTGGCGCGCAAACTGGGTACCACGCTGCAGGCCGAACGCAACTATTACGGCCTGTGCGCGCGCGTCAACAACGCGCCCGGCTGCGACGGGCCGATCTGGCTGCTGCAGCCCATGACGTACATGAACCTCTCGGGCAAATCGGTGGCGGCGCTGGCGCGCTTCTTCAAGATTGCGCCGGAGGAGATCCTGGCCGTCCATGACGAGCTGGACCTCCTGCCCGGTGAGATGAAATTCAAGCAAGGCGGCGGCAACGGCGGCCACAACGGCTTGAAGGACATGCAGGCCCAGCTCGGCTCGGCCAATTTCTGGCGCCTGCGCCTGGGCATCGGCCACCCCGGCCACAAGGGTGAAGTGGCCGCCTATGTGCTGCGCAAGCCGCCCCTGTCGGAGCGCGAGGCGGTGCAGGATTGCATCGACAAATCCCTGGCCACCGTCGAACTGATGCTGGCGGGCCAGATGGACAAGGCCCTGGCCAAGATCCACGCCAAGCCGCCGCGGCCCAAACCACCCAAGCCGGCAGCCCTGGCCGCAAAGCCCGAAGGCAGCCCCGGTCAGCCCACCACCCCAGCCGCCCCCACCGAAAGCTGAGCCCATGCACCACCGCACCCTGCCCCGCCCCGTCCTGGTTTTGAATGGCGCGGCCTGGGCTGCGGTGCTGGCCGTGCCCCTGCTGGGTCTACCCCCTGCCGCACAAGCCCAAACGGAGACGCGCAGCGCCCAGGTCTACCGCTGCGGACCACAGGGCCGCGATCTGCGCGACTCGCCCTGCCCCGAAGGCAGCGCGCAAGCGCCCAAGACCATCGCCTTTGACCAACCGAGCGACGCCGACCGGCGCGCCGCCCAGGCCCTGGCCAGGGACGATGCGCGTCGCGCCCGCGAGATGGAAGCTCGTCGCCTGAAAGAAGAATCGGAAGCGCTGCGTCGGGCGCCCGGCTCGGTGGCCATCCATGGCCGCGGCCTGCCTGCCTCGGCGCCTGCGCAGACCCAACCCGCGCAAGCCGCTCATCCCAAACCGCCCAAAGCACCCAAGGCGCCCAAACCCTTGAAGCCCCTGACACCGGCAGACACGAAGGCAAAAGCGCCGCCCGCGCCCGCATCCATCGGCGCCCAGCCCGGCCGGGCCGCCTCGGCCGCAAGCTAGAATCCAGCCCGTTGGTGCTCGTGCAGGCATTGCGTCTTGCACAGTTAAACGGGAATCAGGAAGGCGCGCTGCCACGCTCGCAAGCAAGCCCAACCTGAGCTGTCCCCGCAACGGTAAGTGAACGAAGCCCTGGCCGCACGCCTCATCGCGACAGCCGCCAGCGCGCTTCAAGCGCTGTCCTCAGTCCACTGAAACCCTCGGGTTTTGGGAAGGACACAGCTGCTGAGGTTCACCAGCCCGGATACCGGCCAACAACGTGGTGCGCCGCGTCCCCTGCCCCTCGACGGGCGGGTGCTGCAGCACATCGTTCCACAGGCGCTCAGCGGGTGAGCTGGTGCCTGGCAGTTCTGCTTGCTGTTTCTTTTGCTCATGACCTCTTCCGTCCGGCCCTTGGCCCGCACTCAGGCGCGCGCGTTCCTGCCCGCTGCACCTTCGTCCTTTGCTGTTCGCGCCCAAGCCTTGCCCTTCGCCTTGGCCCTGCTCGCCATGGCCATCCAGGGCCAAGCCCAGGCACAAGGCCCTGGCCCCAACAAGCTCGATTCGGTGGTGGTCACCGCCACCCGCTCGCCCATTCGCTTGAGCGAGGTCCTGACCGACCTGACCGTGCTGACCCGGGCCGACATCGAGCGCCAAGCCTTTGGCGGCTTGGCCGATCTGCTGCGCAACAGCGGCTGCGTGGAGATGGTCCGCAACGGCGGCCCCGGCACCACGACATCGCTCTTCCTGCGTGGCGCTGACACCCGCCACACGGTGGTTCTGGTGGACGGCGTGCGGGTCGATTCGCAAGCCAGCGGCGGCGCGGCCTGGCAAGGCATCCCGCTGTCGCAGATTGAACGCGTGGAAGTGCTCAAGGGCCCGGCCAGCGCCATCTATGGCTCGGACGCTGTCGGCGGCGTGGTGCAGATCTTCACCCGCAAGGGCGGCCCGCGCCTGCAGGCCGAACTGGGTGCCGGCCTGGGCAACCTGGGCACCCGCAAGCTCGACGCCGGCCTCACCGGCAGCGCGGGCCTGCTGGACTTCGCCCTCAGCGCGGCGGCCGAGCGCAGCGACGGTTTCAACAGCACCATCGATTCACCCGCCAGCTTCTACTACATCGCCGACCGTGATGGCTGGAAGAACCACAACCTCAAGGGCCGCATCGGCCTGCAGCTGAACACGGCCCACCGGCTTGAGGCGCTGGCGCTGAGCAGCCATTCCGACGCCCAGTACGACGGCTCGAAGAGCGCCCCCGACAAGGACGACCACAGCATCCAGGACACCCGCGTGGCCCAGCTGAGCTGGAGCGCGCAATGGCTGCCGGCGCTGCAGACCCAGCTGAGCCTGGCCGAATCGACCGAGACCTACGAGACCCAACCCTCGGCCTACCTGACCGAAACCCAGCTGCGCAATATCAGCCTCAATGGCAGCTACCAGATCGCCAAAGGCCAGCAACTCAACTTCATCCTGGAGCGCCGCGAGGACCGCCTGGAGAACCCGAACCTGCTGAGCGACAACAAGATCGACAAGCGCCGCCAGCATGGGCTGGCCCTGGGCTGGCTGTGGAACCAGGATGCGCTGAGCCTGCAAGTGCACGGCCGCCATGACGATGACAGCCAGTTCGGCGGCGTCAACACCGGCACGGTCGCGGCCGGCTATGTGCTCGCACCTGGCCTGCGCCTGGTCAGCTCCGTCGGCACGGCCTTCCGTGCACCGACCCTGTTTCAGCGCGCTAGCGAATATGGCCCCAATCTGAGCAAGCCCGGCGTCAAGCCGCTGGACCCCGAGCGCGGCCGTAACCTTGAGTTCGGCCTGAAGTACAACACCGAGCACAGCGACTTTTCGCTCACGGCCTACCGCAACCGCATCCGCGACCTGATCATCTTCGGCGCACCCGGCAGCTGCATCAACACGCGTGGCTGCTATCAAAACGTGGCCTCGGCCCGTTTGCAAGGCCTGAACCTGCAAGGCAGCACCGAGATCGCCGGCATTCGTCTCACCAGTACTTTGGATCTGCAAGCCCCCAAGAACATGAGCAACGACAAGCTGCTGGCCCGCCGTGCGCGCGTGTACGGCAGCCTGCGCGCAGACACCACGGTGGCGAACTGGAAGTTGGGGGCGGTCGTGCAGAGCTCAGGCCAGCGCTATGACGACGTATCCAACAGCAAGCCGCTCGCAGGCTATGCCTTGCTCAACCTCGACGCCCAGTACAGCCTGACGCGCGAGCTGCGCCTGCAGCTGAATCTGGACAACGCCTTCAACCGCAGCTACCAGACAGCAGGCGGCTACGCCCAGGCACCGCGCACGGTCTTCGTCGGCCTGCGCTACAGCCCCGCCTCGCTGTAAATCTGACGCAGGCAAAAGCGACCATGGCGGCTGATCAGCTTCAGAGGCACCAGCTCATCGTCGGCGGCCAGCGCAGCGGCAAGAGCCGCCATGCCGAGCGCCTGGCCCTGCGCTGGCTGAAGGCCTCGCCGGCGCATGAGGTCTGTGTGCTGGCCACGGCCCAGGCCTGGGACGAGGAGATGCGCCAGCGAATTGCCCGCCACCAGGCCGACCGGCCGGCCGGGTTTGCCGCCGTGGATGTGCCGCTGTCGCTCACCCGCGCCCTGCGCGCCCAGAGCGCGCCGGGCCGGCTGCTGCTGGTGGACTGCCTGACCCTGTGGCTGACCAACTGGCTGATGCCCATGGACGGCCGGCCGGACCGCGCCGGCTGGGAGGCCGAGCGCAGCGCGCTGCTGGCCGCGCTGCCCGAGCTGGCCTCACCCGTGCTCTTCGTATCCAACGAGGTGGGATGGGGCATCTCGCCGCTGGGGCGCGAGGTGCGCGACTTTGTCGATGAACTGGGCCGGCTCAACCAGGCGGTGGCCAGCCGCTGTCAAGACCTGACCCTGATGGTGGCCGGCCAGGCCTGGACCCGGCCGGTGCATGTGGAGACCGATCTGCCATGAAGCTTCGCTTCGCATCCCTACTCGCGGCCTCGCTGCTCGCGCTGACACTCGGCCCGGCGCATGCGCAATCTCAAGCGCCTGCCAAGGTCGAGATCAAGGACGACCTCGGCCACACCACCCAGTGGAGCCGCCCGCCGCAGCGCATCGTCACCCTGCTGCCCTCGCTGACCGAGACCATCTGCGCCCTGGGAGCCTGCGATCGCTTGGTGGGCGTGGACCGCTATTCCAACCACCCCGAGTCGGTGGGCAAGCTGCCCAAGCTCGGTGGCCTGGACGACACCCAGGTCGAGACCATCGTGTCGCTGCGGCCCGATGTGGTGCTGCTGGCGCCGTCGTCTCGCGTGACCGAGCGGCTGCGCAGCCTGGGCCTGACCGTGGTGACGCTGGAGGCCAAGTCTTACGCCGATGTGCAGCGTGTGCTCGACAAGATCGGCACCTTGTTGCAGGTGCGCGATGCCCAGGCCGTCTGGCGCCGCATCGAGGCCCTGGTCGGCGCCGCCGCGCAGAGCATCCCGCCGCAGGCGCGCGGCGCCCTGGTCTACTACGAAGTCGACCGCTCGCCCTATGCCGCCGGCCCCGTGTCCTTCATGGGCGAGACCATGGCCCGCCTGGGCCTGAAGAACATCATCACGCCCGAGATGGGCCCCTTTCCCAAGATCAGCCCCGAGTATGTGGTGCGCGCGGCACCGCAGCTGATCATGATCGGCAAGCGCAATGCCGATGGCCTGACGGACCGCCCCGGCTGGTCGCGCATTCCCGCCATCCGGGACCAGCGCGTCTGCGTCTTCGACGCCAAGCAAAGCGATGTGCTGGCCCGACCCGGCCCGCGCATGGGCGAGGCAGCGCAGATCATGGCGCAATGCCTGCGCGAGCAGTACGGCAGCAAGCCATGACCGCCCCGCCCACCACGCCCGTGTCGCCGCCAGCCGCGTCGCTCCCGGCCGCGCCGACGTCCTGGCGGGCCTGGCCCCTGCTGGCCGGCCTGCTGCTGGCAAGCGTCCTGGCCCTGGCTGTGGGCGTGGCCGTGGGCAGCACCGGCTTGACCCTGGACTGGCGCGGTGAGGATGCCATGCAGGCGCAGATCCTCTGGGATATCCGCCTGCCCCGCTCGGCCGGTGCCTGGTTGGCTGGCGCCCTGCTGGGCCTGGCTGGCGCCATCACCCAAGGCCTGTTCCGCAACCCCCTGGCCGACCCCTATCTGCTGGGCAGCGCCGCCGGCGCACGGCTGGGCGTGGCGCTGAGCCTTTCGCTGCTCGGCACCACACCAGCCGGCATGCAGTGGCTGGAACGCCTGGGCCTGACCGGCGTGGCCTTTCTGGGCACGCTGATGGGCGTCAGCCTGACCCTGGCCATGGCGCGCGGCGTCGAGCAGACGCTGCGCCTGCTGCTGGCCGGCGTGGTGGTCGGTGTGGTGCTGGGCGCCGTCACCGATCTGGTCACCCTGGCCGACCCCGACATCCTGCGCACCATGCAGGCCTTTGTGCTGGGCACGACCAGTTTTCTCGGCTGGCCCAGCATTGTGCTGATGGGCTGTGTGCTGCTGCTCAGCCTGGCCGTGGCGCTGGGCGCCAGCGAAGCCCTGGATGCCCTGACCCTGGGCGAGGCCACCGCCGAATCGCTGGGCGTGCGCCTGGGCCTGGTGCGGGTGCTGCTGATTGGCGCCTTTGCCCTGGCCACCGGCACCGCCGTGGCCCAGACCGGCATGATCGCCTTCGTCGGCCTGGTGGCCCCGCATCTGGTGCGCAATCTCTGCCATGGCTCACACCGCCAGCTGCTGCTGCTCTCGGCTTGCGCCGGCGGCCTGCTGCTGCTGGCGGCCGACATCCTTGCGCGCTGGCTGATGGCGCCGCAAGAGCTGCCGGTGGGCGTGATCACCGCCATCCTGGGCGGCGGCTATCTGCTGCGCCTGATGCACAAGCGCAAATACGGAGGCCGCGCATGATGAGCACGACCCACGCAACAGCGCTGAGCTGCAAAGACCTCAGCGCCAGCTTGCAAGGCCAGCCGGTGCTGCACCGGCTCTCGCTGGAGCTGCCGGCCGGGCAATGGACGGCCATCGTCGGCCCGAATGGCGCCGGCAAATCGACCCTGCTGCGCGCCCTGGCCGGGCTGATCCCCAGCCTGGGCAGCATCGAGCTGCTCGGCCGCCCCCTGACCGAGTGGCCGCGCAAGGCACGCGCCCGCGAGCTGGCCTGGCTGGGCCAGAACGAAAGCAGTGGCGACGAGCTGAGCGCGCAAGATGTGGTGATGCTGGGCCGCCTGCCCCATCGCGCCTGGCTGGCGCCACCGAGCAGCGCCGACCAGGCCGCCGTGCAGCAGGCCATGCTGCAGACCCAGTGCTGGGACTGGCGCCAGCGCCCGCTGGGCCAGCTCTCGGGCGGCGAGCGCCAGCGCGTGCTCTTGGCCCGCGCCCTGGCCGTGCAGGCCCAGGTGCTGCTGATGGACGAACCCCTGGCCCATCTGGACCCGCCCCACCAGGCCGACTGGCTGCAGCTGGTGCGTGGCCTGGCCCGGGCCGGCGTGGCCGTGGTCAGCGTGCTGCATGAACTGAACATGGCCTTGCAGGCCGACGGACTGGTCATCATGCAAGCCGGCCGCGTGCTCTGCCACGGCCGCCCCGGCGCGGCCGACAGCCACCGCGCCCTGCAGCAGGTGTTTGACGAGCGCCTGCATCTGCTCGAGGTGCAGGGCCAGTGGCTGGCCTTGCCCACGGCGCCGATGATGGCGCCCGCAGCCAGCCCGGCCGCCTTCAGCAATGTCGTGCCTCTCAAACAAAAAGCCGATTGAATTCACTCGCCATGCCGCTGAACGCCGACACCACCGCCCTCTGCCCCGCCGTGCTGATCAGCGCGCCCTCCTCGGGCTCGGGCAAGACCAGCGTCACCGCGGCCATCGCCCGCTGGCACC
Organism: Roseateles sp. GW835-FHT13E02; assembly: GCF_058794035.1. Classification (NCBI taxonomy): domain Bacteria; kingdom Pseudomonadati; phylum Pseudomonadota; class Betaproteobacteria; order Burkholderiales; family Sphaerotilaceae; genus Roseateles; species Roseateles sp. GW835-FHT13E02. Next base: position 27,865 of record NZ_JBXAGJ010000023.1, on the reverse strand, counting down.
GGCGCCAGGGCCAGCGCGTGCGCGTGTTCAAGACCGGGCCGGACTACCTCGACCCCATGGTGCTGGAGCGCGCCAGCGGCCACCCGGTGTATCAGCTGGACCTGTTCATGGGCGGCCTGGCGCATTGCCGTGCCCTGCTGGCCCAGGCTGCCGCTGAAGCGGACCTGATCCTGGTCGAGGGCGTGATGGGCTTGTTCGACGGCGACCCCAGCAGCGCCGATCTGGCCGCTGCCTTTGGCCTGCCGGTGCTGGCCGTGATCGATGCCTCGGCCATGGCCCAGACCTTTGCCGCCCTGGCCACCGGCTTGCAGCGCTACCGCAGCGACATCACGCTTTGCGGCGTGGTGGCCAATCGCGTGGGCAGCCCCGGTCATGGCCAGATGGTGGCCCAAGGCCTGCCGGCCGATCTGCCCCTGGCCGCCGCCCTGCTGCGCAAGCCTGAGCTGAGCCTGCCCGAGCGCCACCTGGGCCTGGTTCAGGCCATGGAGCTGCCCGAGCTGGACAGCCAGCTGGACGCCTGGGCCGATGCCTGGGGCGAGGCGCTGAGGCCCGAGTTCGAATGGCCGCGGGTGCGCTTCGATCTGCAAGAACCCCTCTGGCCCGCGAGCGAGGTGCCGCCGCAGGCCCTGGCCGGCCGGCGCATCGCCGTGGCGCAAGACGCCTGCTTCTCCTTCATCTACCCAGCCAATCTCGATTGCCTGCGCGCACTCGGCGCCGACGTGATCACCTTCTCACCGCTGCAGGGTCAGGTCTTGCCCGACTGCGATGCGCTCTGGCTGCCCGGCGGCTACCCCGAGCTGCATGCGCCGGCCCTGGCCGCCCACCCGAGCTTCTTCGCCTCGCTGCGCCAGCACCTGGCGCAGGCCAAGCCCCTGCTGGCCGAGTGCGGCGGCATGCTCTGCCTGCTCGACAGCCTGGCCGATGCCGAGGGCCAGGTCCACCCCATGGCCGGCCTGATGCCCGGCCAGGCGCGCATGCAGAAACGCCTGGCCGCGCTCGGCCTGCAAGCCCTCGATTGGCCCGAGGGCCCGCTGCGCGGCCACAGCTTTCATCACTCGACGATGGACACGCCGCTGGCACCTGCCGCCATCGCCAGCAACCCCAATGCCAAGACCGGCAGCCGCGCGGCTGAGGCGCTCTACCTCCAGGGTTCGCTGCGGGCCAGCTATGTGCACCATTACTTCGCCTCCAACCCGGTGGCCGTGGCACGCTTCTTCTCGGCGGGTGCTTGCCGGTGATCCACTGCGCCCAGCACCAGTTCAGCACGGCGGAGCGTGACACCGTCTACGCCAACATCGCCCTGCGCCGCGACATCCGCCACTTCGCCCCCGGCGGACAGGTGGACGATGCGCAGCTGCAGCGCATGCTGAACGCCGCGCATCAAGCGCCTTCGGTGGGCTTGATGCAACCCTGGCGCTTCATGCGCATCCGCCAGCCCGCGCTGCGCAGGCAGATCCAGGCCCTGGTGGAGGCCGAGCGCCAGCGCACGGCCGCGGCGTTGGACGCGCGTGCGGCGGAGTTTCTGCGCCTCAAGGTTGAGGGCCTTGGCGAATGCGCCGAGCTGCTGCTGGTGAGCCTGGCGCCCGAGGACGGCACGGTGTTTGGCCGCCGCAGCATGCCGCGCGAGATGGCGCTGTGCTCGGCCGCCTGCGCGGTGCAAAACCTCTGGTTGGCCGCGCGCGCCGAAAACCTGGGCCTGGGCTGGGTCTCGATGTTCGAACCCGAGGCCCTGGCCGCGCTGCTGCAGCTGCCGCAGGGCGCCATGCCCCTGGGCCTGCTCTGCCTGGGCCCGGTGGCCCGCTTTTACGAACGCCCCATGCTCGAGCAGCTGGGCTGGCGCGATGCCCGCCCGCTGGCCGAGATGCTGATGGACGAACCCTCTCTGGAATTGAGCTGACCATGGAAATCGAAAAACCCCCCGTCGACCGCGAACGCATCATCCCCACGGCCGAGCGCCGCGGCCTGATCCTGGTCCACACCGGCGACGGCAAGGGCAAGAGCACGGCCGCCTTCGGCCTGGCCCTGCGCGCCCATGGCCGCGGCAAGGCGGTCAAGATCTACCAGTTCATGAAAGTGCCCAGCGCCCGCTTTGGCGAGCACCGCCTGTTCGAGCAGCTCGGTGTGCCCATCGAAGGCCTGGGCGATGGCTTCAGCTGGAAGAGCAAGGACCTGGAGCACAGCGCCCAGCTGGCCCGCGATGGCTGGGCTCGCGCCGCTGCCACCATTGCCACGGGCGAACATTTCCTGGTGGTGCTGGACGAGATCATGTACCCGCTGCGCTACGGCTGGCTGCCGCTCGAGCCGGTGCTGCAAGCCCTGCGCGAACGGCCGGCCCATGTCCATGTGGTGCTGACCGGACGTAACGCGCCGGACGAGCTGATAGCACTGGCCGACACCGTGACCGAGATGACGCTGATCAAGCACCACTTCAAGGCGGGTGTGCCAGCGCAGCGCGGCATAGAAGATTGAGCAGCCCATGAACATGGCCTGGCTGCTGCCGCTGGCGTTTGCCTTCGCCCTGGCGATCGATCGCCTCTGCGGCGAGCCGCCGCTGTGGGCGCATCCGGTGGTGGCCATGGGCAAGTATCTGGGCCTGTTCACGGAAGCGCTGGCGCGGCAGCCGGCGGGCCTGGCATTCGTCGGTGGCGCCTTGGCCTGGTGCTTGGGCGGGGCGGCCTGCATCGTCCTCGCTGCCGGGCTGGAGACGCTGCTGATCACGCAGCTGCAAGCCTGGCAGAGCGGCACGCGCCTGCTGCTGGCTGCCGCCCTGCTGGGCCTGCTGCTCAAGCCCTTGCTGGCCTGGCGCATGTTGCGCGAAGAGGTGGCGGCCGTCGAGACGGCTCTGGCCGAATCGCTGCCGGCCGGGCGGGCGCGGCTGGCGCGACTGGTCAGCCGCGACACCACGCACTTGAGCGAGGCCGAGGTGCGCGAGGCTGCGCTGGAGACCCTGGCCGAGAACCTCAATGACTCGGTGGTGGCACCCCTGTTCTGGGCCATGATCGCCGGCCTGCCCGGCGCGGCGCTCTACCGCTTTGCCAACACGGCCGATGCCATGTGGGGCTACCGCGACCGGCGCGAATGGTCGGGCAAATGGGCGGCGCGCGCCGACGACGCCCTGTCCTGGATTCCCGCGCGCCTGACCGCCCTGGGCCTGCTGCTCGGCCGGCCCAAGCTATGGCTGTCACTGTTCAGTCAGGCGCGCCGCACGCCCTCGCCCAACAGCGGCTGGCCCATGGCGGCCCTGGCTTTGCGCCTGGGTCTGAGCCTGGGCAAGCCCGGGGTCTACTGCCTCAATGAAGCAGGGCGCGCGCCGCAGCGCGGCGATCTGGCGCCGGCCCTGGGCCTGGCGCGCTGGAGCCTCCTGCTCAACGCCGGCCTGCTGGCACTTGGCGCGGCCTGGCTGCGTGGCGGCTTGTCATGAGCGCCGCGCTCCCTTTCATCCCCGAGCATGGCGGCGCCGACGGCGGCCCGACGCCACGCCATGATTTCTCCAGCAATGCCAGCCCCCTGGGCCCGCCGCCGGCGCTCTGGCAGGCGGTGCTGGATGCCGACCGCAGCCGCTACCCCGATCCGCAGTACCGCGCCCTGCGCCAGCGCCTGGCTGCGGCGCACGGCCTGGAAGAGGGCGAGCGCGTGCTGCCGGCCTCGGGCGGGGCCGAAGCGATCCGGCGCCTGAGCCTGGCGGCCCTGCGCGCCGGCCTGCGCCATGTCTGGCTGCCCAGCCCCGGCTTTGCCGACTACGAGGCCGCAGCCCTGGCCCTGGGTCTGCAGGTGCACCGTTATGCAGCGAGCCAGGACTTGGTTCAGGGCCTGGGCCGGCAAGAAGACGGCTTGCCCTGCGCCGCACCAGCCCTGGTCTGGGTCTGCGACCCGTGCAACCCGACAGGCGCAAGCTTCAGCCTCGACGAGTGGATGGTGCTGGACCTGGCCTTGCAGGACAGCGCCTCCATCCTGGCCGTGGATCAGGCGTACGAGCCCTTGCGCCTGGACGGCGCCTGCGCCCTGCCCGCCGACTTGGCCGAGCGCGCCTGGCGCCTGGTCTGCCCGAACAAGGCCCTCGGCATGACCGGCGTGCGCGCGGCCTATCTGCTGGCGCCCGCGGCCTGCCCGCTTCAAGCCCTGGCCCTGCAGCTGGCGCCCAGCTGGGTGCTGGCCAGCGAGGGCTGCGCCCTGCTGCAGGCATGGTGCAAGCCGGAAACTGAGCGCTATCTGAGCCAGGTCAGGGCCCAGCTGCGCGAATGGCGGCAGGATCAGCGCGCGCTGCTGGCCGAGCTGGGCTGGCAGCAAAGTGAGGCGAGCTGCGGCAATTTCTGGCTGACCCGGCCCAAGCAGGACAGCGACAGCCTGCTGCGCGCGCTGCGCCAGCGCGGCATCAAGCTGCGCGATGCCCGCAGCTTCGGCCTGCCGGGCTGGCTGCGCGTCTCGACCCAGCCGCCCAGCGCTCAGGCCGCCCTGTACCAAGCGATCAAGGACCTCCCGCAATGACGCCCCAAAAAGAAGAACAAGTAAGAAAGACCGCCAAGGCCGTGATGGTGCTGGGTACCACCAGCGGCGCGGGCAAGAGCTGGCTGGCCACCGCCCTGTGCCGCTACTACGCCCGGCAAGGCCTCAAGGTCGCGCCGTTCAAGGCCCAGAACATGAGCAACAACGCCCGAGTGGTTGTGGGCCTCCCGCCTGCGGGTACGCAGTCGGCCCCCCGAGGGGGCGCGAGTCCAGAGCGGGATCGACCCGCCCTGGACCGCTCAAGCCGGGCTTGGGACGGCCCGGCGCCCGGCTTGAGTCATGAATACGGCCGCCTGGGCGAGATCGGCAGCGCGCAGTACTTCCAGGCCCTGGCCGCGCGGCGCACGCCCGAGGTGCGCATGAACCCGGTGCTGCTCAAGCCCGAGGCGGACACGAAATCCCAGGTCATCGTGCTCGGCGAGGTGGACCCGGTGCTGACCGAGTGGCCCTGGCGCGAGCGCAGCGAGCAGCTCTGGCTGCGCGCCCGGCCGCCCCTGCATGAACTGATGGCCGAGAACGATGTGGTGGTGATCGAGGGCGCGGGCTCGCCGGCCGAGATCAATCTGCACAGCAGCGACTACGTGAACATGCGCACCGCGCTGGAGGTGCGCGCCGCCTGCCTGCTGGTGACCGACATCGACCGCGGCGGCGCATTTGCCCACCTCTACGGCACGCACCAGCTGCTGCCGGCGCAGGAGCGCGCGCTGATCCGCGGCTTTGTGCTGAACCGTTTCCGTGGCGATGCTCGCCTGCTGGCCCCGGGGCCGGAGCAGCTGCAGGCGCTGACCGGCGTGCCGACGTTGGCCGTGTTGCCGATGTGGCGCGGCCACGGCCTGCCCGAGGAGGATGGTGTTTACGACGACCGCCCCACCGGCAGCGGCCAGGCGCGCCTGCGCATCGCCGTCATCGCCTACCCGCGACTGTCCAATCTCGATGAGTTCCAGCCCCTGCGCAGCCTGCCCGGCGTGCGCCTGAACTGGGCGCGCAGCCCGGCCGAGCTGGAGGGGGCGGACTGGATCATCCTGCCCGGCTCCAAGGCGGTGGCGGCCGATCTGGCCTGGCTGCGCGCGCAAGGCCTGGACCTTCCGATCGCCCAGCATGCCGCCGCCGGCCGGCCGGTGCTGGGCATCTGCGGCGGCCTGCAGATGCTGGGCGAAAGCCTGCTCGACCCGCATGGCCTGGACGGCAATGCGCCGGGCCTGGGCCTGCTGCCCCTGGTCACCCAGTTCGAACGCGACAAGCTCTTGCGCCCCTGCGATCTGCGCTTTGCCGAGCTCGAAGGGCCATGGGCCCCGCTGAGCGGCGTGGCCGCCGGCGGCTACGAGATCCACCACGGCCGCACCGTCCAGCACCCCAGCCTGGCGCCGGCCCAGGTGGCCTTGCGCAACGAGGCGGGCGAGGCCATCGGCTGGCGCGAGGGCTCGGTGCTGGGCCTCTACGCCCACGGCCTGTTTGAGCAGGACACGGTGCTGCGCGCCCTCTTCGGCCAAAGCCTGCCCGGCCTGGACGCGGTCTTCGACGGCCTGGCCGACTACATCGAACAGCATTTCGAGCCCGGCGCCCTGATGGGCCTGCTCCAGGACCCGAGCGCCAAGCCATGAGCCGCCCCGAACGCATCGCCTGCCTGTCCACCGAAGCCGTGGACACGCTCTACCGCCTGGGTGCGCAAGCGCGCATCGCCGGTATCTCCGGCTACACCGTCTACCCGCCCGAGGCACGCCAAGAGAAGCCCAAGATCAGCGGCTTCACCACCATGAAGCTGGAGAAGATCCAGGCCGTGCAGCCGGATCTGGTGATCGGCTTTTCGGACCTGCAAAAGCCGCTGCTGGCCGAATGCGAGGCCGCCGGCCTGGCCACGCTCAGCTTCGACCACCGCGATCTGGCCGGCATCCATGCCATGGTGCGCGCGCTCGGCGCCCTGGTCGGCCATGAGGCCCAGGCCGAGCAGCTCTGCGCCCAGCTGCAGGCCACGCAGGACGAGATCGCCGCCATCGGCCGCCAGCTGCCGCGCCGGCCACGCGTCTGCTTCGAGGAATGGGACGAGCCGCTGATCATGGGCATCGGCTGGGTCAGCGAGATCATCGCGCTGGCCGGCGGCGAGGATGTGTTTGCCGACCGCGCCCGCGCCAGCCTGGCGCGCGAGCGCATCGTCAGCCCCGCGGAGGTGCTGGCGCGCCGGCCCGAGCTGATCCTGGGCAGTTGGTGCGGCAAGCGCTTCGTGCCCGAGCGGGTGCTGGCCCGGCCCGGCTTTGCTGAGCTGGGCGCACGCCTGATCGAGATCAAATCGGCCGACATCCTGGCCCCTGGCCCCACGGCCATCGAGCGCGGCGCCCGCCAGGTGCAGGCCGCCCTGCAATCCCTGTTTCAAGATTCCACGGAGAACCCATGACCATGGCCGAGCATCTGATCCCCGACATCGCCCCCCTGCAAGACCCGGCCCTCGCCGCCGCCCTGCAGGCCCGCATCGACGGCAAGACCAAGCCCCTGGGTGCCTTGGGGCAGCTGGAAACCCTGATGCTGCGCCTGGGCCTGATCCTGGGCAGCGAGACGCCGCAGCTCCAAAGCCCGCAGATGATGGTGTTCGCCGGCGACCACGGCCTGGCGCGGCGCGGCGTGTCGGCCTACCCCAGCGATGTGACCTGGCAGATGGTCGAGAACTTCCTGGCCGGCGGTGCCGCCATCAGCGTGCTGGCGCGTCAGCATGGCCTGACGCTGAGCGTGGTCGATGCCGGCGTGGCCCATGACTTTGCGCCGCGCGAGGGTTTGATCATCGCCAAGATCGCGCCCGGCACGCGCGACGCCTCGGCCGAAGCGGCCATGAGCATCGACCAATGCGCCACCGCCATCGCTGCCGGCAAGAACCTCTTGCGCAGCAAGCCTGGCAATGCCCTGCTGCTGGGCGAGATGGGCATTGGCAACACCTCGAGCGCCGCCCTGCTGCTGGCCCGGCTGCAAGGCCTGCCGGTGGCCGACTGCACCGGCCGGGGGACAGGTCTTGACGATGCCGCCCTGGCGCGCAAGGTGGCGGTGCTGCAGGAGGTGCTGGACCTGCATGCCCAGGCCCAGGCGCCGCTGCAGGCCCTGGCGGCGTTCGGGGGCTTCGAGATCGCCATGATGGTGGGTGCGGTGCTGCAGGCGGCGCTGGAGCGACGGGTCATCGTCGTCGACGGCTTCATCGCCAGCAGCGCGGTGCTGGTGGCCGCCCGCCTGCAGCCGGCGGTGCTGGAGCGTTGCATCTTTGCCCACCGCTCGAACGAGAGCGGCCACCGCCTGATGCTGGAGGCCTTGCAGGCCGAGCCCCTGCTCGACCTGGGCCTGCGCCTGGGCGAGGGCTCGGGCGCGGCCCTGGCCTGGCCATTGCTGGAATCCGCCTGCCGCATCCTGACCGAAATGGCCAGCTTCGCCTCGGCCGGCGTCAGCGAACAGCACTGAAATCATTGCCCAAAGCTCTGTTTACAGGGCTTGCGCTGTGGCCATAATCGGGCCAGCCACGCTGCATCAGGACATGCGCCATGACGGATTTGGTTTTTGCTGACGAGAGCCCCGAGCTGGATACCGACGGCAACGCCCCCAAGGCGCTGGAGCCCTGGGTCGTCATGATCGTGGACGACGATGTGGCCGTGCACCAGGTCACCCAGCTGGTGATGGCCGATTTCGAGTTCAGCGGCCGGCGCCTGCAGTTCCTCGATGCCTACAGCGGCGCCGAAGCGCGCGAGCTGCTCAAGACCCGGCGCGACATTGCCCTGATCCTGCTCGATGTGGTGATGGAGTCCGAGCATGCCGGCCTGGACCTGGCGCGCTACATCCGCGAAGAGCTGGACAACCACCATGTGCGCATCGTGCTGCGCACCGGCCAGCCGGGGCAGGCGCCGGAAGAGCATGTCATCAAGAGCTACGACATCAACGACTACAAGGAGAAGACCGAGCTGACCAAGCGCAAGCTGATCACGGTCTTCTACGCAGCGCTGCGCAGCTACCGCGACATCATGATCATCGAGCAGTCGCGCCTGGCCCTGCGCCGCTCGATCGACGCCATCACCCGCATCTACGACTCGCACAATCTGCGCCGCTTTGCCTCGGCCGTGCTGGAGCAAGCCGCGCATTTGCTCGGTTATGAAGCCCAGGGCCTGTGTGCCAGCCGCGTGGCGGCCTACGCGGCCTCGCACATCGAGGGGCGGCTCAAGGTGCTGGCGGCCACCACCGAGTACTCGCGCCTGCTGGTCGATGAAGAGATCAGCAACCTGCCGGCCGAAGTGAAGGTGGCCCTGGACCGCGCGCTGGACGACCAGGTCAGCTCCTTCGACGCCCACCACTTCGTTGGCTACTACCGCAGCAGCAGCGGCAACGAGACCCTGCTCTACATGACCTTCTCCGAGCCAGTGGATGCCCAGTCGCGCGAGCTGCTGGAGATCTTCTGCGCCAATGTCGCCATCACCTACGAAGCCCTGCTGCTGCGCGAGGAGATCCAGGACACGCAGCGCTCCACCGTCTACATCATCGGCGAGGCGGTCGAGCGCCGCAGCAAGGAAACCGGCGCCCATGTGCGCCGCGTGGGCGAGCTGGCCGCCCTGCTGGCCGAGCTCTCGGGCCTGCGCAGCAGCGAGGTCGAGTTCATGCGCCAGGCCGCGCCCCTGCACGATGTGGGCAAGATCGGCATCCCCGACCGTGTGCTCAACAAGCCCGGCAAGCTGGACGCCGAGGAGTGGGAGGTGATGAAAACCCACTCGCGCATCGGCTTTGAGCTGCTGAGCAAATCGGACAAGCGCATCCTGCAGCTGGGCGCCATCATCGCCCACGAGCACCATGAGCGCTGGGACGGCCAGGGCTACCCGCGCGGCCTGCTGGGCGAGCAGATCCACATCGCCGGCCGCATCGTCGCCCTGGCCGATGTGTTGGACGCCCTGGTCAGCCGGCGCTGCTACAAGGAGAGCTGGAACTTCGACGAAGCACTGAGCTATGTGCAGGAACAGGCCGGCCTGCAGTTCGACCCCGATCTGGTGGCCAAGCTGATGGCCAACCTGCCCGCGGTCAAGGACATCTACACCCGCTACCCGGATTCCTGAGGCCGCCATGAGCAGCCTGACTCCCTCCGACATGAGCGGCTCGGTTCCCACCGGCCCGGGCGAAACGCCGCAGCAAGAGCTGCAGCGGCTGCAGCGCGAGCTGCAACTCGCCACCGAGCGCCTGCTGGAGCAGGAACAGCTGGCCGCCCTGGGCAATCTGGTCGCCGGCGTGGCGCATGAGATCAACACGCCGATCGGCATCGCCGTCACCGCCGCCTCGGGCATGGAAGAGTTCGCCCGCAGCCTGACGCGCAAACTCAGCGGCGACAAGGTCAGCCGCAGCGAGCTGCAGACCCTGGCCAGCCAGCTGGAAGACGGCGCCCGACTGGTCAACAACAACCTGGCCCGAGCAGCCGATCTGATCAGCAATTTCAAGACCCTGGCCGTGGACCAGTCCAGCGCCGCTGAGATGCATGTGGACCTCAGCCCCTATCTGCGCGGCATCGTCATGGCCCACAACCCCGTGCTGCGCAGCGCGCAGACCCGCGTCGAGCTGGACACGCCCGAGCACCTGCACGCCACCCTGGTGCCCGGCCAGTTCTCGCAAATCGTCTCCAACCTGATCGTCAATGCCCTGACCCATGCGTTTCAAGAGCAGCCCGAAGACCGGCCGCGCCTGATCCGCGTGCGCCTGCACAGCCAAGGCGAGCGCCTGCAGCTGCACTTCAGCGACAACGGCCGTGGTGTGCCGCCCGAGGTGCGGGCGCGCATGTTCGAGCCCTACTTCACCACCCGCCGCGGCAGCGGCGGCTCGGGCCTGGGCCTCTACATCGTGCACAAGCTGTGCGAGCAGATGGGCGGCCAGATCGTGGTGGACGAGGCCCATGCCCCCGGCCTGGGCTTCCGTGTCGATCTCCCCCTGCGCGATTGATTGCGAGCGCGCACCTGTTCTTTTCTTCTCCCCTCCGCATGCCTGTCCTGCTCCACGAGCTTCGCCTGTTCTTCATCGCCCTGCAGTTTTTCACCCGCTGTCCCGTGCCCGCCTGGGTCGGCTTTGAGCCGTCCTGGCTGCAGGCCTGCGGGCGCTACTTTCCGGCCGTGGGCCTGCTGGTCGGCGCCTGGTCTGCCGCCGTGCTGGGCGCGGCCCTGTGGCTGTGGCCACCGATGGTGGCGGTGGGCCTGAGCATGGCCGCCAGCATCTGGCTGACCGGCGGCTTCCACGAAGATGGCTGGGCCGACAGCTGCGATGGCCTGGGCGGCGCGGTCAGCCGCGAGAAGGCCCTCACCATCATGAAGGACTCGCGCATCGGCAGCTACGGCGCCCTGGGCCTGATCCTGATGCTGGGGCTCAAGGCCGCGTGTTTGCTGGCCCTGGTCGAGCACAGCCCCATGCTGGCCCTGCTGGCCCTGATCTGGGCCCACAGCGCCTCGCGCCTGGCGCCGGTCTGGCTGATGCACGCCCTGCCCTACGCTGGCGATGCCGAGCATGCCAAGGCCAAGCCTCTGGCCACCGAGGCCAGCCTGGGCACGGTGTTCGCGGGCCTGCTCTGGCCCTTGGCCCTGGCCGGCGGCATGCTGGTTCTTCTGCCGGGCCTGCTGCCGGCGCTCGGCGCTGCCAGCCTGGCCGGCCTGGGCCTGACTTGGTGGATGCAGTCCATGCTGAAACGCCGCCTCGGCGGCTACACCGGCGACAACCTCGGCGCCACGCAGCAGCTGGTGGAACTGGGCCTGCTGCTGGGTCTGTTGGCCGTGGCCCATGCCGCTTGAGTCTGCCCAAGCCTGGGTCTGGCGCCACCCCAAACCCGAGGGCGCGGCCGGCCGCTGCATCGGCGCGGGCACGGATCTGCAGGTCGACCGGCGCCGCGCCAAGCGCCTGGCCCGGCGCATTCAGCGCTTCGCGCGCCGCCACCGCCTGCCCCATGTGGTGCACAGCTCCGGACTGCAGCGCTGCGCCGACGTCGGCCACTGGCTGCGCCGCTGGGGTTGGCGGCATCACATCGATCCGGCCTTGGCCGAGATGAACTTCGGCGCCTGGGACGGCCGCCCCTGGGCCGAGCTGAGCACCGACGATTTCGAGCCCTGGATGCAGGACTTTGCCGGCCACGCGCCGGGCGGCGGCGAATCCCTGAGGCAACTTCTGGCGCGCGCGGCCGCCTGGCCGGTGCCGGCGGGCGGGCTGCTGATCAGCCATGGCGGCTGGATGTTGGCACGCCAGTGGATGGAACGAGAAGGGCTGCTCAAAACCCCAAACGCGGCCGTGTGGCCAGCGCCCCCGCGCTACGGCGAATGCTGGGCGCTGCGGGTCGGCCCGGTCTGAATCAGGCCGCCGGCGTGGTCGAGACCGCGGTCAATCGCAGGTACTTGGCCATCAAGGTTTCCTTGTCCTCGACATGGGCCGGATTGACCGGGATGCACGCAACCGGGCAAAGCTGCACGCACTGTGGCTCATCGAAATGGCCCACGCACTCGGTGCACTTGTCGTGCGCGATCTGGTAGTACTCTTCGCCCATGGAGATGGCGTTGTTGGGGCACTCGGGCTCGCAGACGTCGCAATTGATGCATTCGTCGGTAATCATCAGCGCCATAGCGCCCCCTCCTCCAAACCGACGAAAACGGGCAGCGCCTGCATGCGCAGCCCGCGCGCGAGGGCGCAAGGCATGCCTTGCGGATTCCCCTCGCCCGTGTCCGTGATCATCAACGCCATGGAATCAGCCCTCCTTCCGCGCCAAGCGCTCTTGCAAACGCGCCAGCACCAGTGGCGAGACAAACTTGCTGACGTCGCCGCCGAGCTGCGCGATCTCGCGCACAAAGGTGCCGGTGACGAACTGGTAGGCGTCCGAGGTGGACAGGAACACGGTCTCGACACCAGGCATCAGGTGGCGGTTCATGCCAGCCATCTGGAACTCGTATTCAAAATCACTGTTGGAGCGCACACCGCGCACCACCGCCTGGCCGCCCTGCCCCAGAACAAACTCGCTGAGCAGGCCGCTGAAGGCAATCACCTCGACCTGCGGCAGCGGCCCAGCCAGTTCCCGCGCCATGGCCAGGCGTTCATCCAGGCTGAACAGGGTGCGCTTGTGGTGAGCGGCCGCCACAGCCAGCACGACCCGGTCGAACATGCGGCAGGCGCGCTGCAGCAGGTCCTCATGGCCGAGGGTCAAGGGATCGAAAGTGCCGGGGTAGACGGCGGTCAGCGAAGGTCGGCTCATGGAATCGGTCCGGCGGAGAGGCTCTGGACCACGGCGTTGGCGAGTTGGAATTATCCCTTGCGCCGAAAGACCTGGAAATGCACGGCCCCGGCCTTGCCCGAGCGCCAGACCTCCAGGCCCAGCTCTTCCGGCGCCACGATGGGTTCACCGGACTCCAGATAGACCAGGCCATCCGGCACCAGCAGCGGCAGGGCCGCACGCAGGGCCGGCAGGAACAAGTCCTGCTGAAACGGCGGGTCAAGCAGCACCAGCTCGAAGCGCGCCGGCGCGCAACGCGCCATCCAGGCCAGGGCGTCGCTGCTCTCCACTCGCAAGGTGTCGGCCTTGAGGCGAACTTTGCTGGCATTCAGGCTGCGTGCAAGTTCGGCGTCACGCTCCAGCAGCAGCACTTCAGCCGCACCGCGGGAGGCGGCCTCGAAACCGAGGGCGCCACTGCCGGCAAAGGCATCGAGCACACGCCAGCCATCGAGGTCCTGGCCCAGCCAGTTGAACAGGGTTTCGCGCACGCGGTCGGGCGTGGGCCGCAGGCCTGGCCGGTCGGCCACCGGCAGCTTGGAGCGTTTCCACTGGCCGCCGATGATGCGCACCTCGCGCGGCGCCATGCGGGGCGAGCCATGGGTTTTCGACTGCGGCGCAGCCGAGCCTGCCTTGGCGGCCGCGCTGGAGCGGGGGCGACCGCCGCTCATTGCCGCACCGCAATGCCGCGCGCGGCGAGCAAGGCCTTGGCCTCGCCGACCGTGTGCTGGCCGTAGTGAAAGATGCTGGCAGCCAGCACCGCATCGGCACCGCCGATCGTGATGCCATCGGCCAGATCCTCCAGCGAGCCGACGCCGCCCGAGGCGATCACCGGCACCGACACGGCGTCGCTGACCGCGCGCGTCAGCGCCAGATCAAAGCCGCTCTTGGTGCCGTCGCGGTCCATGCTGGTCAGCAGGATTTCGCCCGCGCCGAACTCGGCCATCTGCTTGGCCCACTGCACCGCATCGAGGCCCACGTTCTTGCGCCCGCCATGGGTGTAGACATCCCAGCCCGGGCCGCGCGCGTCGCCCTCGGCGCGGCGTTTGGCATCGATGGCGACGACGATGCACTGGGCACCGTACTTGTCGGACGCTTCGCGGATCAGCTCGGGACGCGCCACGGCAGCGGAGTTGAAGCTGACCTTGTCGGCGCCGGCATTGAGCAGGCGCCGCACATCGGCCACCTCGCGCACGCCGCCGCCCACCGTCAGCGGAATGAAGACCTGCGAGGCCACGGCCTCGATGATGTGCAGGATCAGGTCGCGACCATCGCTGGTCGCGGTGATGTCGAGAAAGGTCAACTCATCGGCGCCCTGCTCGTTGTAGCGCGCCGCGATCTCCACCGGATCGCCCGCGTCACGCAGCTCGGTGAAGTTGATGCCCTTGACGACCCGCCCGGCGGTCACGTCCAGGCAGGGAATGATGCGTTTGGCCAGCATGACGAGCTTTCGCGAGAGAGAGAAAAAAGAGAAGAGCAGACGGCAGTCTGATCGACCTGGAGTTGGCAAGAATCGGCACGAAGCCGAACTTGGAGCGGGGGTTGATCGGGTCGGCTGGGCACTCTGCTCCGTTCATGTCCCCCGGCGCCCGACTGCGTCGGACACCTCCTCCTTGACTTCACTGCGCAGAGCACCCAGCCGACCCGATCCAGCGCAGCTGCTCAACCTCAACGACGACGACCGTTTGCGCTGCAAAGGGGGATCGGGTGAGTGCTGAAGCGAAGTAAAGGGGGAGGCCTGTGCACAGCACAGGCCGGAGGACATGAGCGGAAGCACTCGCCCGATCCCCCTGTGCAACAGACAGATCTAAGCAGCTACTTTGTGTCGAGCACAGACGCAGCTGCGCACTTCAGCCCAAGGACAACTCGTCCGCGCGCGCCTGGCCCGCGGTGAAATCCAGATCGCCGGTGTAGATGGAGCGGCCGCAGATCACGCCTTCCACGCCTTCGCCTTCAACGGCGCAAAGCGCTTCGATATCGGCCATATTCGACAGGCCGCCCGAGGCAATCACGGGAATCGTCAAGGCTTGCGCCAGCTTCACGGTCGCTTCGATATTGATGCCCGTCAGCATGCCGTCGCGGCCGATGTCGGTGTAGATCACGCCTTCCAGGCCATAACCTTCGAACTTGCGGGCCAGGTCGATCACTTCGTGACCGGTCAGCTTGCTCCAGCCATCGGTGGCGACCTTGCCGTCCTTGGCGTCGAGGCCGACGATGATGTGGCCGCCAAAAGCGGTGGCGGCATCCTGCAGGAAGCCGGGGTTTTTGACTGCAGCCGTGCCGATGATGATGTAGCTCAGGCCCGCATCGAGGTAGCGCTCGATGGTGTCCAGATCGCGGATGCCGCCGCCCAACTGCACGGGGATCTCGCCGTTGACCTCGCGCAGGATCGCTTTGATGGCCGGCTCGTTGACCGGCTTGCCCGCGAAGGCGCCGTTCAAGTCGACCAGATGCAGGCGCCGCGCACCGGCGTCGATCCAGCGACGCGCCATGGCTGCTGGGTCTTCGCCGAAGGTGGTGGACTCGTTCATATCGCCTTGCTTGAGGCGCACACAACGACCGTCTTTCAGGTCAATAGCAGGAATCAGCAACATGGCCGAGGTCAGTGGTGAGGAAGTAGATGGGGTTGGACGGAAGGACAGGAACAGGGGTCAAAGCCGCTGAAACTCAAGTACCCGAGCAGACCGCGCATGCATGGATGCATATCGATGATGGCTGGGTCAAGGAGGTGAGACGCTCAGGGTTTCCAGTGGAGGAAATTGCGATACAGGGCGAGACCCAGCGCAGCACTTTTTTCAGGGTGGAATTGGGTGGCAAAAATATTATCCCGGGCGACCGCGCAGGTAAAGCGCAGGCCGTAATCGGTCTCGCCGGCACTGTGGCGCGCATCTAACGGCGCGGCATAGAAGCTGTGCACGAAGTAGAACCAGCTCTCATCGGGGATGCCGGCCCACAGCGCATGGGGCTGCGCCTGACGCACGCGGTTCCAGCCCATCTGCGGCACCTTGTAGCGGCTGCCATCGGGCTGCAGCTGACCTTCCAACTGGAAGCGCCGCACGCGGCCGGGAATCAAGCCCAGGCCCGGCGTGTCCTGCTCTTCGCTGTGATCCAGCAGCATCTGCATGCCCACGCAGACGCCCATCAGCGGCTTGCTGGCGGCGGCTTCAAGCACCGCTTGCTGGAGGCCGGAATCCTTGAGCTCGCGCATGCAGTCACGCATGGCGCCCTGCCCCGGCAGCACCACGCGCTCGGCGGCGCGCACGGCCTCGGGCTCGGAGGTGATCACCACCTCCAGCCCGGAGTCCTGCGCCACATGCAGCACGGCCTGCGAAACCGAGCGCAGATTGCCCATGCCGTAGTCGACAACCGCAACAGTCCGCTTCATGTCAAAGACTGCCCTTGGTCGAGGGGATCACGCCCAGCGAGCGCGGGTCCAGGGTCAGGGCCATGCGCAACGCGCGGCCGAAGGCCTTGAAGATGGTTTCACACTGATGGTGGGCGTTATGTCCCTTGAGGTTGTCCACATGCAAGGACACCAGGGCGTGGTTGACGAAGCCCTGGAAGAACTCGAAGGCGAGCTGGGTGTCGAACGCACCAATCGAGCCGGCGGTAAATCTCACATCCATGGCCAGGCCGGGTCGGCCGGAGAAATCGACCACCACGCGCGACAGCGCCTCGTCCAGCGGCACATAGCTGTGGCCATAGCGCGTCAGGCCCTTCTTGTCGCCGACCGCCTGGGCCACCGCCAGGCCCAGGGTGATGCCCACGTCTTCCACCGTGTGGTGGCCGTCGATGTGCAAGTCCCCTTTGGCTTCGATCTCCAGATCGATCAGGCCATGGCGGGCGATCTGGTCCAGCATGTGGTCGAAGAAGCCGATGCCGGTGTTCAGGCGGGCCTCGCCCGTGCCGTCAAGGTTGACGCGCACGCGGATCTGCGTTTCCTTGGTGTTGCGGCTGACTTCGGCGATGCGCGCCGCGGGTGTGGGGCTCAGGACCAGATCGGTGCTCGTCATGATGATGCTCAGAGACTTTCTTTCAAGGCAGCCAGCATGGCTGTGTTTTCCTCGGCCGTGCCGATGGTGATGCGCAAGCAGTTGGCCAGCAAGGGGTGGGCGCTGGACGCGTTCTTGATCAGCACGCCGCGCGCCTTCATGGCGGCGAACGTGGCCGCCGCGTCCGCCACCCGTGCCAGCAGCATATTGCCCTGGCTGGGGAAGACCTGCACGCCAGGCAGGCTTTGCAGCGCCGCCAGGACCCGCTCACGCTGGGCCCGCAGCTCGGCCGCCTGCGCGGCATACACCTCGGCATGTTCGAGCGCAAAGAGGCCGGCCTCGGCATTGAGCACGCCGATATTGAAGGGCGGGCGCAGTTTTTCGATCTGCGCGACCAGCTCGCTGCGGCCCATCAGATAGCCGATGCGCACTCCGGCCAGGCCGAACTTGCTCATGGTGCGCATGACCAGCACATTCGGGTGGCGGCGCAGCCAGGCCATGGAGTCGGCGGCGGCAAAGGGCTGGTAGGCCTCGTCCATCACCACCAGGCCGGGCGCGGCGGCGATGATCTGCTCGATCACGGCTGCGTCCCAGAGATTGCCGGTCGGGTTGTTCGGGTAGGCCAGGTAGATCAGCGCTGGCTGGTGCTGCGCAATCGCCGCCAGCATGGCCGGGCCGTCCAGCTCAAAGTCTTCCGCGCGCAGTGGCACGCCGACAAAACCCAGGCCCTGGTAACGGGCCGAATGCTCGTACATCACAAAGCTGGGCAGCGGCGTCAGCACGCAAGCGCCGGGCTGGCTGACGGCCATGCTCAGCAAGGTGATCAACTCGTCCGAGCCATTGCCCAGCACGATGTCGCAGCCCTCGGGCATGCCGGTATGGGCGGCCAGGGCCAGGGCCAGCTCGCGGGTGCGCTCGGCCGGATAACGGTTAATCGCCACGGCACCGAGGCGGCGACCCAGGGCCTCCTGCAACTCGACCGGCAGACGAAACGGGTTCTCCATCACGTCCAGCTTGATCAGGCCGGCGCTGCCCTGCACCGGGTAGGCGCTCATGGCGCGCACATCGGGCCGGATGGCGGCCAGGGCCTGCGGCAGAGAATCGGCGGGGGCGTCGCTGGGGCGGTTCATGGTCGTCGTCATTGCAGGGCCTCGGGCACCATCAGCAAGGGGTTGAGGATCTGCACGCTGTCCAGCTGCAGCTCATGCTTGAGCTCCAGGCTGAGCAGGCGGCTGCAGCCCTGGGCTTTGGCGGCGGCCACGATCAGGGCGTCGGCATAGGGCAGGCCGAAACGGCTTTCGATCGACCAGGCGCTTTCCACCGTCGCGTGATCGATGGCCCAGGGTTGCCAGCGCTGGTAGCGCCGCACCTCGGCCCGCGCGTCGCCATTGGGCATGGGCGGCTGGATGCGGGTGGTGACCAGGCGGTAGAAATCGTTGAGCACCTGGGTCGAGAGCCGGCCACGGCGCTGCTGCCAGAGCAGGCGCAGCACGGCCATGACCTGCTCGCGCGCCTCGGGCTGGGCGCCGTCTTCGCTGAGGATGAGCACCGAGGTGTCGACAAACACCGGCTCGCGGATGGCCAGCACGGCACTCATGCCGCGTCGCCCCGCTGCGGATAGGCGGCGCCGTCCGAGGCCCAGCTGCGCTCGCGGTGCAGCCAATCCTGCATGGCGCGCTCGTAGGCGTCGTCGTGGCGCATCTTCTCGGCCAGCATCTCGCCGACCAGGCGCGAAACGCTGGTGTTGCGCCGCGCAGCTTCGAGCCGGGCCCATTCGGCGACGCTGTCTTCCATGGAGATGGTGACGTTTTTCACGGCTCGCAGAGTAACACGAAGTCCGTGAAACACGAAGTTCGTGTCGAATCGAAAGCAAACAGCGCTCAGACTTTCCAGCCGGACGGTCGAAAACATGAGCTGGACGACCCACGCGACCGAGCCGTCGCGGCCATCGCTGGGTGCCTCAACTGCCATGGAGCTCGCATGTCCCGTTTTGACCTGTCCAGCCTCTCGCTCAAAACCCGCTTCGCCCTGCTGATTGCCGCCAATCTGCTGGCCACCGGCCTGCTGCTCGGCCAGGCCGTGCGCGGGTTCGAACAGCTGCACGAAGACGCGCAGCAGAGCTTTGTGGCCAAGGATGTGGTGGCCGACATCCTGCCGCCCCCCATGTATCTGATCGAGCTTCGCCTGGTGCTGTCCCAGGCAGTGGAACAAACAATCAGCCTACAAATGGCGCAGGCCGAAGTCCAGCGACTGCAAGCAGAGTACGAGGCCCGCGTTCAGCATTGGACCCAGCACCCGCCTCACGGCTTGGAGCGCCAGCTCCTGGGGGAACAGCACCGACTGGCGCAGCAGTTGCTCGATCTGGCGCGTGAGCAGGTGCTCAAGCCCTTGATCCGGCAGGACCCGGAGGCCGCCCGCCGCGGTCTGGATCAAGCCCACCAACGCTACCTCGCCCATCGCCAGGCGGTGGACGAAACCGTCAAGACCAGCAACCAGTTCGCCGAGCAGGCCATGCAGCGTTTCGACCGCACCCGCTGGCAAGGCTACCTGGGCATGCTGATCGTCGGAGGCCTGGCCGTGCTCTTGCTCGGGGGCAGCTTGTGGAGCCTGCAACGCTCCATCATGGGCGCCCTGACGCAAGCATCCACCGTGGCCCGCACCGTGGCCGAGGGAGATCTGCGGCAGGAAGCCCTGGAAGAGCGCAGCAACGCCAACGACGCCCACAGCCGCAATGAATTGCGCAAGCTGCGTGGCGATATCGCCAGCATGGTTTTCAAGCTGCGCGAGTTGATCGCGCGAGTGCAGCAGGGCGCAGGTCATATCGACAGCAGCTCCCGCAATATCTCGCAAGCCAATGCAGAGCTCTCGGCGCGTGCCCTGTTGGAAGTACACGACCTGGAGAACGCGGGCGCCGCTTTGCAAGCCATGGATGCGCAGGCCAAGGTCGGCGCCAGTTCGGCGGCCGAGGCCAACGAGCGCTCACAACAAGCGGCCAGCTTGGCACGCCAAGGCAGTGCGGACATGCAGGCCGTGGTCGGCGCCATGGACGAAATCGAACAAAGCAGCCGCCGCATTGCAGACATCACCGGCGTGATCGACGGCATTGCCTTCCAAACCAATATCCTGGCCCTCAACGCGGCGGTGGAGGCGGCGCGCGCCGGAGAGGCCGGACGGGGCTTCGCCGTGGTGGCCAGCGAGGTGCGTACGCTGGCCAAGCGCAGCGCAGATGCCGCACTGGAGATCAAGCATCTGATCGCTGGCAGCAGCACCCAAGTCGAGCGCGGCGCAGATGCGGTTCAGCACACGCGCAACACCATCGACGCCATGGTCGAGCAAGTCACCGAAGTCAGCCGCCTGATTCAGGGAAGCAGCCATGAACTGCAGCAGCAGCTCGGTTCGATCGCCGAGCTGCAAAACCTGCTCGACGGGATCGCCAAACGAATCCGAGAAAACAGCGACATGGTCGATCGAACGGCCAGCGAATCCATCGAACTGCAGAGCGAGGGGGCCTTGCTGCACGAGGCGGCAAAACGCTTCCGCCTCTGAGCCAGGATTCTTCAAGGCTGCATCCACAGCTCCTTGCGCGCCAGCGGCGTCTCGGGCGGCAGCAAGGGGTTGTGCAGTTCCAGCACCCGGCGCCGGCTCAGCACATGGCGGGCCAGGATGGCGCCGTGGTACTGCATGAAGATGCGCTCGAAGCTGCCCTTGGCCAGCAAGCGATTCAGGCCACGCTCGACCAGGCCGGCCAGGCGCTCGTTGCCGCGGCCGACGAAAAAATACATGGCCGTCGGGTAATGCAGGCAGAGATGGGGGTCGATGGCCAGGCTGTCGGCATGGCTCTCCAGCTCCCAGTCGATCTCCAGCAGCGCACGCGGAAAGGCCTGGCCGCGCTCCAGGCGCAGCATGCTGAACATGGCGTCGAAGGAGGAGCCGGTCACCACCTGCAAGCCATTGGCCCGCAGGATGGCGGTATCCGGCCAGTCATGACCCTGAACCAGGCTGTAGCGGCGCAGATCGGCCAGGCTGCGCACCTCCCGCAGCAGATGCGGCTCCAGCCCGCGCTTGAGCAGCATCAGGCGCCAGCCGTACAGGCCTTTGTAGATCGGGAAGCGGATGGGCAGCAGGTGCCGCTCGCGCTCGATGCTGGTCATGCTCCAGGCGATGTCCAGCCCGTCCTGGCCGTTCTGCAGGTCCAGCAAGGCGCGGCTTTGCACCATCACCTGGCGCGTGGGCTCCAGCTCACAGCTGACGCCGCAGGCCTCCAGCGCCAGCTTGAGCAATTGCAGCGGGTACCAGCTGCTGGGGTCGATCTCGCGCATGGGCCGCGGGTAACGCACGCGCAGCGGCGGCGCCGCCGCAGCCAAGCAAAAGCCCGGCGCCAAGCTGGCCACAGGCAAGGCACTGATCAGCAGTTGACGGCGGGGCAGGCAGGTCAAGACAGGAGGCGCAGAGCCATGGCAGACGCAGAAACCTGACTCTGCCACAGCCCGGGCCGCCGCCGACAACTCGCTAACCCCGGGTCTGGGCGCAGCGCAGCCCGAAAGTTCAGCCGATGCAGCCGGCCTCAGGCGCGCAGGCGCAACTCCGCCGCCCTTGCATGGCCTTGCAAGCCCTCGCCATAGGCCAGCTCGGCGGCGATCGGACC
This sequence comes from Roseateles sp. GW835-FHT13E02, assembly GCF_058794035.1. Lineage (NCBI taxonomy): Bacteria > Pseudomonadati > Pseudomonadota > Betaproteobacteria > Burkholderiales > Sphaerotilaceae > Roseateles > Roseateles sp. GW835-FHT13E02. The sequence goes on along the minus strand of NZ_JBXAGJ010000023.1, from coordinate 6,498 downwards.
CAGCTTTTGCGCGCCGGCTTCGCTAACCTCGATCAGGCTGCTGCGCTTCTGGAAGTCGTAGACGCCCAGCGGCGAGGAGAAGCGCGCCGTGCCCGAGGTGGGCAGCACATGATTCGGCCCGGCGCAATAGTCGCCCAGGGATTCGCTGGTGTAGGCGCCCAGGAAGATAGCACCGGCGTGGCGCAGCAGCGGCTCCCAGCGATGCGGGTCGCGGCTGGACACTTCCAGATGCTCGGGCGCGATGCGGTTTGATATAGAGCAGGCCTCTTCCATCGAACGCGTCTGGATCAGCGCACCACGGCCTTCCAGCGAGGCGCGGATGATGGCCTGGCGCGGCATGGTGGGCAGCAGGCGCTCGATTGCCTCAGCCACCTGGGCGATGTAGGCGGCATCGGGGCAGAGCAGGATGCTTTGTGCCAGCTCGTCATGCTCGGCCTGGCTGAACAGATCCATGGCCACCCAGTCGGGCGGCGTGGAGCCATCGGCCAGCACCAGGATCTCGCTGGGGCCGGCAATCATGTCGATGCCGACCTGACCGAAGACATGCTTCTTGGCGCTGGCCACATAGGCATTGCCGGGGCCGGTGATCTTGTCCACGCGCGGCACCGTGGCCGTGCCATAGGCCAGGGCCGCCACAGCCTGGGCGCCGCCCAGGGTGAAGGCGCGGTGCACGCCGGCCACATAGGCCGCAGCCAGCACCAGGGGGTTCTTCTCGCCACCGGGCGTGGGCACCACCATGATGATCTCGGGCACACCGGCCACCTGGGCGGGGATGGCGTTCATCAGCACGCTGCTCGGGTAGGCCGCCTTGCCGCCGGGCACATAGATGCCCACGCGGTCCAGCGGCGTGACCTTCTGGCCCAGCAGACTGCCGTCTTCGTCGCGGTAGCTCCAGCTTTCGCCGCAGGCGGCTTTCTGGCGCTCGTGATAGCTGCGCACACGGGCGGCGGCGGCTTCCAGGGCGCTGCGCTGGGCCGGGCTGATGGCCTCGAAGGCGGCCTTCAGCTCCTCGCGGCTCAGCTCCAGCTCGCCCACGCTGGCGGCCTGCAGGCGGTCGAAACGGGCGGTGTACTCCAGCACGGCGGCATCGCCGCGCGCGCGCACATCGGCCAGGATCTCGGCCACCCGGCCCTCGATGGCGGCGTCGGCCTCGGCCGACCAGTGCAGCACGCGCTGAAACTCGGCTTCGAAATCGGCGCTGGCGGTGTTCAGTTGACGAAGTTGCAGGGACATGGCGTTCGTTCTCACTTCGGAATGGCAGAAGCAAAGGCGTCGATCATGCGGCGCAGCGGCTCGCGCTTGAGCTTGAGCGCGGCCTGGTTGACCACCAGGCGGGAGGAGATGTCCATGATCTGCTCGACCTCGACCAGGCGGTTGGCCTTGAGCGTGTTGCCGGTGGAGACCAGGTCGACGATGGCATCGGCCAGACCGGTCAGCGGCGCCAGCTCCATGGAGCCGTAGAGCTTGATCAGGTCCACGTGCACGCCCTTGTCGGCGAAGTGCTGACGGGCAATTTCCGTGTACTTGGTGGCCACGCGGATGCGCGAGCCCTGTTTGACGGCGCGGGCGTAGTCGAAGTCATCGCGCACCGCCACGCTCATGCGGCAGCGGGCGATGTTCAGGTCCAGCGGCTGGTACATGCCGGCGGCGTTGCCGCCCAGGGCATGGTTGTGCTCGATCAGCACATCGCGGCCAGCCACGCCAAGATCAGCACCGCCGTACTGCACATAGGTGGGCACATCGCTGGCGCGCACCAGCACCACCTGCACCTCGGGGCTGTTGGTGGCCAGGATCAGCTTGCGCGATTTCTCCGGGTCCTCGAGCACGGTGATGCCGGCGGCCTGCAGCAGCGGCAGGGTTTCTTCGAAGATGCGGCCTTTGGAGAGTGCCAGGGTGATCATCATGGGCGTCGGTCCTTGGTGGGTCTGAATCTGGGGATTCAGCGGACGGCCGTGAGATTCACCTGGGTGGGGCGTCTCACCGCCACCCGCATCTCAATCCAGAAGATTTGTTGCGGATGCCGGTTCAGGCGTGATGGTGATGCGATGCCGCCGCCGTGGCAGCATGCTCGGCCGGGGTGTGGGTCTTCATGGACAGCGCGTGGATCTGCTCGCGCATGCGCTCACCCAGGGCCGCGTACACGCGCTGGTGACGGCGGATGCGGCTCAGTCCCTCGAACTCCGAGGACACGATGGTGGCGAAGAAATGCCGCCCGTCGCCTTCGACGTGCAGGTGCTCGCAGGGCAGGCCTGCGGCGATGTATTGCTGGACTTCAGCGGGTGTCGGGTCGGCCATAAGCCCTCGATTCTAGTTTCAAGCGCGCGATACGGGGTTGCAGGGCAGTTGCAGCGCGGTTTCAGGAGCGGATCTTGTAGCCGCGCCGCAGCAGTTCCAGCGCCAGGCTGGCCACCGCCACAAAGCTGCCGCCGACCACCGCCAGGCTCAGCCAGGGCGAGGCATCACTGACGCCGAAGAAGCCGTGGCGGAAGCCATCGATCATGTAGAAAAACGGGTTCAGATGGCTGACGCCCTGCCAGAAGCTGGGCAGCGAATGCACCGAATAGAACACGCCCGAAAGGAAGGTCATGGGCATGATGATGAAGTTCTGGAAGCCGGCGAGTTGATCGAACTTCTCAGCCCAGAGCCCGGCGATCAGGCCCAGGGTGCCCATCATGCCGGCGCCCAGCAGGGCGAAGGCAGCGATCCACAACGGGTTGGACACGCCCGGCGGCGCAAACCAGAAGGTCACCAGCAACACGCCCAGGCCCACGACCATGCCGCGCACCATGGAGGCGCCCACATAGGCCACGAACCAGGCCCAGTGCGAGAGCGGCGTCACCAGCAGAAAGACCAGGTTGCCGGTCACCTTGCTCTGGATCAGGCTGGAGGACGAATTGGCAAACGAGTTCTGCAAGACGCTCATCATCACCAGACCCGGGATCAGGAAGGCCGTGTAGCCGACCGTGCCGTAGACCTTGACGTGATCTTCCAGCACATGGCCGAAGACCAGCAGGTAGAGCACCGCCGTCAGCACCGGCGCGGCCACGGTCTGGAAGCTGACCTTCCAAAAGCGCAGCACCTCTTTGTAGAACAGCGTGCCGGCGCCCTTCAATTGAATACCTCCGCCGCCACTCATGCCGCGCTCCCTTCTTGTTGCATGATTTCCAGGAACACGTCTTCGAGGTCGGCGCGGCCGATCTCCAGGTCTTCGATCGGGCATTGCGCCGCGCGCAGCGTGGCCAGCACGGTTTCGACTTCGGCCGCGTCATGGGCCTTGATCTGCACGATGCGGCCGGTGGTGCGGGCCTGCTCTTGCAGCGAGGCCGGCAGGGCGGCATCGGTCTTGAAGCGCAGCATGGTCGAGGCGCGACCTTTGAGCAGGTCCGAGGTTCGGTCCAGCGCCACGATGCGGCCCAGCTTGAGCATGGCCAGGCGGCCGCACAAGGCTTCGGCCTCTTCCAGGTAATGGGTGGTTAGCAGCACCGTGTGGCCTTCGCGGTTGAGGCGGGCAATGAATTGCCACAGGGTCTGGCGCAGCTCCACGTCAACGCCAGCGGTGGGCTCATCGAGCACGATCACCGGCGGCCGGTGCACCAGCGCCTGGGCCACCAGCACGCGCCGCTTCATGCCGCCCGAGAGCTGGCGCATGTTGGCGTGGGCCTTGTCAGCCAGGCCGAGGTTTTCCAGCAGCTCGTCGATCCAGGCTTCGTTGTTGCGCACACCGAAATAGCCGCTCTGGATCTTGAGCGCCTCGCGCACGCTGAAGAAGGGGTCGAAGACCAGCTCTTGCGGCACGATGCCCAGAGCCTGGCGGGCCGCGGCGTAATCCGTCACGACGTCATGGCCCATGACCTTGACGCTGCCAACGCTGGCCTGGGCCAGGCCGGCCAGGATGCTGATCAGGCTGGTCTTGCCCGCGCCATTGGGGCCCAGCAGGCCGAAGAACTCGCCCTGGGCGATGTCGAAGGACACACCGTCCAGCGCGCGGACCTGCCCCCCGCGGTAGGTCTTGGAGACCTTCTGAAATGAAATGGCGGGCACCGAGGGCCCGCCATGCGACGACGCTGAAGACACTGTTGGCTGCATGCAGGCATTGTAGGAAGCAAGACCCGCCCCCGCTGGCCCAGGGTTTTCAGCAGGCAAACGGTGCCATTTGTAGCCAAACTCTAGAGCGGCCCCGCTGCTTGATGCCAGAATCAGCCAAAGCAGGAGACAACCTTTACATGGCCACAAAAAAGCCGCCACGCCGGACCGCCGAGCGCATCCTCGAAGTCACGCTGGACCTGTTCAACCGCTTTGGTGAGCCCAATGTCTCGACCACGCTGATCTCCGCCGAGCTGGGCATCAGCCCCGGCAACCTCTACTATCACTACCCGGCCAAGGACGAGCTGATCAATGCGCTCTTCAACCGCTACGAGCGGGAGCTGGGCGACTTGCTGGTGGCGGCCGAGAATGTGCGCAATGTGGAGGACGCCTGGCTGTTCTTCCACATGCTCTACGAGCTGATCTGGCAGCACCGCTTTCTCTACCGCGATCTGAACGATCTGCTGTCCAAGAACCGCCGTCTGGAGATGCATTTCCAGAACGTGCTGACACAGAAGAACCAGGCCATGCGCGCGGTGCTGGCCGGCTTGCAAAAAGGCGGCGCGCTGGAGATGGCGCTGCGCGAGGCCGGGCCGACCGCCAACTCCATGGTCGTGCTGCTCAGCTACTGGCTCAGTTTCGAATACGTACGCGACCCGCGCCATGCCCTGGAGCCCGAGCAGGCCGGTGCCGCCCTGATGCGCGGCGCCTTCCATGTGCTGAGCCTGCTGCTGCCTTACTTGGAGCCGGCCTCCAAGGATCACCTCTTCGCCCTTGCCAACCAGTACCAAACCTGAAGGACGCCGCACCATGGCCAAGTGGACCGCTTTCCCCCATGACAACAGCGCTTTCCAGTACAGCGCCGCCAGCCTGAAGAAGCATTGGGCCCGCCTGCACGCCGGCGACGCCGAGCCCTGGCCCAAGGACGCGGCCGTGGTCGAGGCCTGGATCCACTTCCACGCGGGCGACTTCCAGAAAGCCTACGAGGCCGGCCTGGCCGCCGGCGGCGCCGGCATCACGGTGGCCAACAAGGCCCAGGCCATCTACGCCAACTACCTGGAAAAGAAAGAGAAGACCAAGCTTGAGATGTTCCTGGAAGTGGCCGAGCGCGCCGACGCCCAGCAGCAGGAAGAGCCCAAGAACCCCGCCGCCTACTACTGGCAGGCCTATGCCATCGGCCGCTACGGTCAGGGCATCAGTGTGGCCAAGGCCCTGGCCCAAGGCCTGGGCAGCAAGGTCAAGAACGCGCTCGAGAAAACCATCGAGCTGGCGCCCAAGCATGCCGACGCCCACATCGCCCTGGGCGCCTTCCATGCCGAGGTGATCGACAAGGTCGGCAAGCTGCTGGGCAAGACCCAGGGCGCGGACACTGCCACCGGCCTGAAGATGTTCGAGCAGGCGATCAAGCTCAACCCCAGCAGCGCCATCGCCATGATCGAGCGGGCCAACGGCCTGGTCATGCTGGAAGGCGACAAGCGCATGAAAGAGGCCGAAAGCCTCTATGCCGATGCCGCCGCTTGCGAGCCCATGGACGCCATGGAATGCCTGGACGTCGAAATGGCGCGAGAAGAGCTGGAAGACTGATCGGCTGTGTGACAGCGCTTGAAAACAGCGCGGCCAAAGCCCGGAAAAGCGTGCACAAACGCACGTTTTCAATTGGATGGAAAGCCGCCTCCCCCCGCACTCGCGGATGGATTTTCAGCAGCAGGCTGGCTAAGCTGTGACATCTGAGGCGGACACCTTCGAGCCAGCTGCTTGACCGAGCCCGCGGACTTCACCTCACCCCGACACGAAAAGGTTGATCCACCATGAAGCGCACCCTGATTGCCCTCGCCCTCGCCCCGCTGGCCGCGGCCTCCTGGGCCCAAACCCCCGAAGCCACCGCCCTGCGCGTGGAATGCGCCGCCAAGTACCAGTCCAGCATCGAGCCCGCCCAGGCCGCCGCTGAGTACCAATTCGTCTACCGCAAGGGCGAGTACCGCGGCGAGAAGCAAGGCAACAAGACCATCGGCTGCACCGAGAAGCAGTACAACGCCTACTTGGCCAGCGTGGACCCCACCCGCGTGATGAACGCCTACCCGACCGCCGCCGGCCGCCCCAACATCAAGCCGAACCTGAAGCCCAACCTGGCCGACCAAGTCGACAAGAAGTGATCCAAGCGCCCTGCATGGGGCGCTCGTGATTCAGCCGCAAAAGGCGCGCAGCTCCCAAGGGGGCTTGCGCGCTTTTTTCTTGGTGGGCGGGCGGCGGTGATGAGCACAAAGCAGCCTTTGGTTTGGCTCGTGAGGCCCTGCAGCCCGCGCCGCCACCGGGCTCATGGTTCCGGGGTCGGCCCTCTCGGGCCGACTTCCCTGCGCTGCTCGCACCTCGGGGCTGGCGCATAACTCACTCCGCTCCCTGCGTTCGCTTCGTTCA
>NZ_JBXAGJ010000022.1:0-110291 GCF_058794035.1 Roseateles sp. GW835-FHT13E02 | reverse complement strand
GCCCGCCGACGGGCGATTTGTGCGCGGCCGAGGGCGCAGCGGAGCGGCTCAGGCGCGCGTACTCGCGCGCTTCAAGCACTGACTCGGCGCCACTGTTTGACCACAGTGAGCGCAGCGAACGGAGGGAGTTTGGCGCCGCTGAGCCGGGCAGTGAGCACCGAGGGAAGTCGGCTCACAGAGCCGACCCGCGAACCATGAGCCCGGCGGCGGGCCGAGCCACCGCAGCGAGAAAGAACAACACAGCCGAGGTCTGCAATGAGCCGAATCTTGCCCATCATGAATTTGATTTGCGGTTGCTGAATTTGTTAAATATAGACAAATTCATTTGACTTTGGTTAAATCGAGGCCTGCCGCTTTGTGCTGTTCCGGCGCCTGCGATGGCCCCTCACCGAGACCTTTGTCATGAGCCACCCGAACTCGACGAGCCCCAAGACCTTTGCTTCGCAAGCCGATCTGGAGGTCAAGAAGGTCAGCTTTGACCAGCTGTCGCCGCATGCCTACGCCTACACGGCCGAGGGCGACCCGAACACCGGCATCGTCATCGGCGATGACGCGGTCATGGTGATCGACACCCAGGCCACGCCGGTGATGGCGCAGGACGTGATTCGCCGCATCCGCGAGGTGACGGACAAGCCCATCAAGTACGTGCTGCTCAGCCATTACCACGCCGTGCGCGTGCTGGGCGCCAGCGCCTACCGGGCCGAGGGCTGCGAGCAGATCATTGCCAGCCAGGACACTTACGATCTGATCGTCGAGCGTGGCGAGCAAGACAAGGCCAGCGAGATCGGCCGCTTCCCGCGCCTCTTCAATGCCGTGGAGTCGGTGCCGCCGGGCCTGACCTGGCCGACCCTCACTTTCACCGGCAAGATGACGCTCTGGCTGGGCACCTTGGAAGTGCAGATCCTGCAACTGGGCCGTGGCCACACCAAGGGCGACACGGTGGTCTGGCTGCCGCAGGACCGAGTGCTGTTCTCGGGCGATCTGGTCGAGTTCGATGCCACGCCCTATGCCGGCGACGCTTACTTCCAGGACTGGCCCGCCACCCTCGACCGCCTGGCCGCGCTCAACCCCGCCAAGCTGGTGCCGGGACGCGGCGCCGCCCTGCAAACGCCCGAGCAGGTGCAGGCGGGACTGAACGGCACACGCGCCTTTGTCAGCGAGCTCTACGGAAGCGTCAAGGCCGGCGCCGCCGCGGGCCTGGACCTCAACGCCGTCTACCGCGAGACCTATGCCCGCTTGGCAGCGCGTTATGGCCACTGGGTGATCTTTGCCCATTGCATGCCTTTTGATGTGACCCGGGCGTTTGATGAGGCCAGCGGCCACGCCGACCCGCGCATCTGGACGGCCGAACGCGATGTGGCCATGTGGAAGGCGCTGGAAGGCGTCTGAGGCTCAAGCCCATGCGCGATCCCTACGTCTACCCGCAGTACGAGGCGCACATCAGCGCCGACGAACTGCACTGGCGCGCCACCGGCGAGGCGGTGCGCCGCCCGGTGGTGATCGTCGGCGCCGGGCCGGTGGGCCTGAGCTTGGCGCTTGATTGCGCGGCACGTGGCTTGGCCGTCGTGCTGCTGGACGACAACAACAGCGTCAGCATCGGCTCGCGCGCGGTCTGCTATGCCAAACGCACGCTGGAGATCTGGTCGCGCCTGGGCCTGGCTGAAGACTTGGTGGCTCAGGGCGTGAGCTGGCGTTTGGGCCGTGTCTTCCATGGCGAGGGCCTGGCCTACGAGTTCGACCTGTTGCCCCAAGCCGGCCACGAGCAGCCGGCCATGATCAATCTGCAGCAGTACCACCTGGAAGAGCGACTGGTGGCTGCCTGCATGGCCGAGCCGCGGATCGATCTGCGCTGGAAGCACAAGCTGCTGGCGCTGGCTGAAGAGGCTGGGGACGCCAGCGAGGAGGGCGGCCCGCTGCGCCTGCGCATCGAATCGCCTGAGGGGGAGTTTGAATTGCTCGCCGATTGGCTGCTGGCCTGCGACGGCGCCAGCAGCGATGTCCGCCGCATGGTGGGCGCGGAGTTCAGCGGCAAGGCCTTCCAGGACCGCTTCCTGATCGCCGATGTGCACATCCCCGAGGCCCTGGGCTTCCCGACCGAGCGGCGCTTCTGGTTCGACCCACCGTTCCACCCCGGCCAATCGGTGCTGCTGCATCGGCAGAGCCGCAACATCTGGCGCATCGATTTCCAGCTCGGCTGGCAGGCCGACCCCGAGCAGGCACGCCAGCCCGAGAACGTGCAGCGCCTGGTGCGTGCCATGCTGGGCCCGGACGTGCCATTCGAACTGGAGTGGGTCTCGGTCTACCAGTTCGCCTGCCGCCGCATCGACCGCTTCCGTCATGGCCGTGTGCTTTTCGCCGGCGATGCCGCGCACCAGGTCTCGCCCTTTGGCGCACGCGGCGCCAACAGCGGCGTGCAGGATGCCGACAACCTGGCCTGGAAGCTGGCCGCCGTGCTGCAAGGCTGCGCGCCCGAAGCCCTGCTGGACAGCTACCACGGCGAGCGCGCGGCCGCCGCTGACGACAACCTGCGCCAGTCCACCCGCTCGACCGATTTCATCACCCCCAAGACCGCCACTTCGCTGCAACTGCGCAATGCCGTGTTGGAGCTGGCCCGGCGCGAGCCGCTGGCCCGACCCCTGGTCAACAGCGGCCGGCTCTCCATGCCCACGGCCTACCGCGGCTCACCCTTGAACACGCCTGATGAGCCGGGTAGGTTCGATGCCGGCCCGGCACCGGGTGAGCCCGTGTCCGATGCGCCAGTGCGCTGTGCCGGCCAGCCCAGCTGGCTGCTGCGCGAACTGCACCGGGCGGGGGCGGGCTTTGTGCTCCTGAGCTTCGGCGCGGTGGCCGCGACAGGGGTGCCGGCTGAGTGTCATGCGCTCGTGGTGGGCGAAGACTTGATCGACGCCGAGGGCCTGCTGGCCGCCCGACTGGACGCCCGACCTGGCACCGTCTACCTGATCCGCCCCGACCAGGTGGTGGCGGCACGCTGGCGCAACTTCGACGCGGCGGCTGTGGCGCAGGCCCTGGACCGCGCCCTGGCGCGCAGCCCTGCGCCTGCACCGATCGCGTCACCCGCTGCGTCGACCGCGACTTTGAAACGCCAACCGAATCTGCAAGACCCCGACGGTTTTTACGAACACCTGATCGCCGCCCAGAGCGATCTGGACGAGGGCCAGGCCCAGCGCTTTCTGGCCAAGCTGAGCTTGATTCTGGCCAACCAGATCGGCGACAGCGCGCTGCTGCGCGAGGCGATCGAACTGGCCCGCGAACCCGAATCTCCGACTTTGACTTCCATCGAATCTGCACCATGAGTGAAGCCCTGAACTACCAAGCCGGTTTCGGCAACCAGCATGTCACCGAGGCCGTGGCCGGCAGCCTGCCCGTGGGCCGCAACAGCCCGCAGCAGGTGGCCCATGGCCTGTACGCCGAGTTGCTCTCGGGGGCGGCCTTCACCGCGCCGCGTGCCGAGAACCTGCGCACCTGGATGTACCGCCGCCAGCCCTCCGTCGTGGTGGGCAGTTATCAGCCCCTGAGCCATGACTTTCTGAAAACCGGTGCGGCCGAGGGCCAGGCCGCTCCGCCGGACCCGCTGCGCTGGGCGCCGACCGCCATCCCCGAGGCTCGCAGCGATTTCGTTGCCGGCCTGCGCACCCTGGTCGTCAACGGCGACCCCGATGCGCAAGTGGGCATGGCTGCGCATCTCTACCTGGCCAATGCCTCGATGGAGCGCAGCGCCTTCGTTAACGCCGACGGTGAGCTGCTGATCGTGCCGCAGCAGGGTGCTCTGCGCATCACCACCGAGCTCGGTCGCCTGGATGTGAAGCCGGGCGAGATTGCGCTGATCCCACGCGGCCTGGCTTTCAAGGTGGCGGTGGACGGCCCCTCGCGCGGCTATATCTGCGAGAACTACGGCGCGCCCTTCCGCCTGCCGGAGCTGGGCCCGATCGGCTCCAACGGGCTGGCCAATCCGCGCGACTTCCTGGCCCCGGTGGCGCATTTCGAAGCCGAGGCCGGCGCCTACGAGATCATCAAGAAGTTCGGTGGCAAGCTCTGGCGCGCCGAGCAGGGGCACACGCCCTTCAATGTGGTGGCCTGGCATGGCAACTTGACGCCCTACAAGTACGACACCGCGCATTTCATGACCATCGGCTCGATCAGCTTCGACCACCCGGATCCGAGCATCTTCACCGTGCTGACCTCGCCCAGCGACACCGCCGGCTGGGCCAATGTGGACTTTGTGATCTTCCCGCCGCGCTGGATGGTGGCCGAGGACACCTTCCGCCCGCCCTGGTACCACCGCAATGTGATGAGCGAGTTCATGGGCCTGGTGCTGGGCCAGTACGACGCCAAGCCCGAGGGCTTCAAGCCCGGCGGCTCCAGCCTGCACAATGCCTACGTGCCGCATGGCCCGGACACCGAAGCTTTTGCCAAGGCCAGCAGCGTGGACTTGGCGCCGCACAAGCTGGACCACACCCTGGCCTTCATGTTCGAGACCCGCTGGCGCCTGCTGCCCACCGAATTCGCCCTGAACGGTGGCGCGCTGGAAGCCAGTTATGCCCAGTGCTGGAGCGGCCTGCAAGACCGTTTCAGCGCCTGAACCGACTGCAGCAATATTGACCGATAGTTTGAGAACATCCTCCATGAGCTTGATCGACCACACCCACAGCCCCAGCGCCCAGTCCTGGGTGGACAGCGCCAATGCGGCCGACACCGACTTCCCCATCCAAAACCTGCCCTATGGCCTGTTCCGCCGCGCCGGCAGCAATGAGAGCGCCCGCGTCGGCGTGGCCATTGGCGAGCAGATCCTCGATTTGCGCTTGGCCGCCGCCGCCGGCAAGTGGAGCAGCAGCGTGCAGGTGCTGCTGCAGCCCCTGGCCGATGGCAATCTGAATGCCTTCATGGGCCAGCCCTCGGCCGCGCGCCTGGAGCTGCGCCATGCCTTGTTCGATGCCCTGCTGACCGGCTCCAAGCAAGAGGCCGCCCTGCGCGCCTGCCTGCTGGCCCAAGCCGAGGCGCAGATGGCCGTGCCCTGCCGCATCGGCGACTACACCGACTTCTACACCGGCATCCACCACGCCACCACGGTGGGCAAGCTGTTCCGTCCGGACAACCCGCTGCTGCCCAATTACAAATGGGTGCCCATCGGCTACCACGGCCGCAGCTCGTCCATCGGCGTGAGCGGCGGCACGGTGCGCCGCCCGCTGGGCCAGCTGAAAAGCCCCGATGCTGAAGTGCCGGTGTTGGCGGCTTGCAAGCGCCTGGACTATGAGCTGGAGCTGGGCGTCTTTGTGGCCAGCGGCAATGAGTTGGGCACCCCCATCCCGATGGAGCAGGCCGACGAGCACCTGTTCGGCGTGACCCTGCTCAACGACTGGTCGGCCCGCGATGTGCAGGCCTGGGAATACCAGCCGCTGGGCCCCTTCCTGGCCAAGAACTTCGCCACCACCATCTCGCCTTGGATCGTGACCATGGAGGCGCTGGAGCCGTTCCGCGTGCCCTTCTCACATCCGGCCGAAGACCCGCAACCGCTGGCTTACATCGATTCACCGCGCAATCGCAGCGAAGGCGGCTATGCGATCGAACTCGAGGTTTGGATCCAGACCGAGAAGATGCGCGCCGCCGGCGAGCCCGCCACACGCCTGATGCGCTCCAACTTCAAGCATGCCTACTGGACCCTGGCTCAGATGCTGACCCACCACGCCAGCAATGGCTGCAATCTGCAGCCGGGCGACTTGATGGGCACGGGCACCCAGTCCGGCCCCGATGCTGCGGAAGGCGGCTCGCTGCTGGAGCTGTCGCTGGGCGGCAAGCAAGCCCTGACCCTGCCCAATGGCGAGACGCGCACCTTCTTGCAAGATGGCGACTGCATCAGCCTGCGCGGCTATGCCGAAACCAGCAGCCTGGCCGGCGGTGCCCGCCGCATCGGCTTCGGTGACTGCTGCGCCACCATCGTGCCGGCGCCGCAGCTCTGAGCCTTTGCAGCTCAATCGGGGAGGGCGGTGTCGCGAGGCGCCGCCCTCTTTTTTACTGTTGGTGGGGAAGTTCAGGGTTTGGCTTGCCGGTTTCGGCACAAAGCAGTCGCTCAGATTGGGCTGTTGCCAAGGGTCGCCTGGCAAGTGCTTCCGCTCATGTCCCCCGGTCCGCGCTGCGCGCGGGCCTCCTCCTTAACTTCGCTTCAGCACTCACCCGACACCCCTTGTCATTTCAACCGGTCGGCGTCTTCGTCGAAGGGGCAAGGCCTTGCTGGATCGGGGCGGCTGGGTGCTCTGCGAAGTGAAGTAAAGGAGGAGGCGCCCGACACAGTCGGGCGACGGGGGACATGAACGGAGCAGAGTGCCCAGTCGGCCCGATCGCCGCCCAATTTGAGCGACGGCTTTGTGCCGCTTCCCGCCCTTCAAACCGCGGGTATCCCCGCGCTTCCGTCTTGCATCAGCCCCTGCTTTGTAAGACTGGTGCAATGAAGTCCTGCAAAACGCAACGTGCTGATCTGGCGCTGCGTCGGGCCGCTAAATTGCCGAGGTCGAAGCATGGGCCTGCCCGGCTTGCTGCGCTTTCATCGCAGCGGACTGATTCAACTTCATCAAGCAAGACGCAAAAGAAACTCTCGGAGACCTGTTCCATGAACCAGCCCTTGTCGTTCCAGAAGAAACTGCTGCCCCAACTGATCAGCGCTGTGATTGGCACGCTGGCCTTGCAAGCTGCCCATGCGGCAGATGAGCCGGCCAAGACCAATGAGCTGGAGAAGGTGGAGATCCGCGGTATCCGCGCCACGCTGAACAAGAACCTCGTGGAGAAGCGCGAGAACTCCAGCATCGTCGATTCGATTTCGGCCGAGGATGTGGGCAAGTTCCCTGACAAGAACGTGGCCGATTCGCTGCAGCGCGTGCCGGGCATCTCGGTGGACCGCAGCTGGGGCGAGGGCAAGGCCATCTTCGTGCGCGGCACGGACAAGAACCTCAACATGACCCAGCTCAACGGCCAGGCCGTGTCGAGCTCGGAGTGGTGGCTGAATGAAGCCCAGACCCGCAGCTTCAACTACGACGTGTTGCCGTCTGAAATCGTCGGCAGCCTCGATGTCTACAAGAGCCCCTCGGCCGATCTGGATGAAGGCAGCATCGGCGGTCTGGTCATCGTCAAGACCCGCAAGCCCTTGGCCTTCAAGGATGCGCTGACCCTGCAAGCCTCGGCCGAGGCCATCTACAGCCAGCTGCCGGGCAAGACCGATCCGCAGGCCTCCGGTTTGCTGAACTGGAAGAGCGCCGACAAGACCTTCGGTGTGATGCTGGCTCTCAGCAAGCAAACCCGAACCATGCGCCGCGATGGCCTGGAGATGTTCGATGACGGCAAGTACGAGGTCCAGCCGGTCGACAAGAACAATGTGCCCACCGGCGCGGCCTCGACCAAGGCCTATGCCGCATGGGGTGGCGGCTCGGCCATCTTCCGCCAGGATCGCGATCGAACCACCGGCAACCTGGCCCTGCAGTTCCAGCCCAACCAGCAGACCGAGATTGTCCTGAATTACATGAATTCGGACATGAAGATGGACAACAGCAACCAGAACTACCTCTGGCAGGCCAGCGGTCAGGCGGTGGATGGTGTCATCAAGGTTCAGAACCCCAGCTTCATCACCACCTCGGACGGCACCAAGGCCCTGGTCGGCGGCTCGATCGGCCCCACCAATGTGTCCTTTGAGCCCATCTACCGCGAGTCCTATGTGAAGGCCAAGGTGCTCGATCTGGACGGTACCTTCCGCACGGATCGCTGGACCTTCCACGGCCAGGCGGGCACCACCTCGTCGGAAGGCGGCAGCCGCCATGACCGGCATTTCTGGATGGAAGGCAATGCCACGGCCACCATCGATATGGGCCTGGACAAGTACGGCGTCAAGTACGACATGGACCCGCTGAGCTACAAGGGCCTGGTGCTCAAGCCCGGCGGCGGCACCAGCGATCGCGTTCGCCGCATGGAGAGCAAGGAGAACTATCTGCAGGGTGATGTGACCCTGGATGTGGACAATGGTTTCATCACCACCGTCAAGTTCGGTGGCAAGCACCGCGACAGCACGCAGCAGAATTTCCGCAGCCAGGGGACGGCCAACGGCGCCGCCGCCAGCTGGCAAAACCTGACCCTGGGCGATCTCTCCACCGGCCCATCGCCCCAGCTGAGCCAGGCCGCTGCTTCGCCCGGTGCGCTGACCCAGTACCTGTGGTTTGATGATGCGCTGGTGGCCAGCAAGGCCATTCCCATGTTCGACAAGAACATGACGTATGCCGACGTGCTGAACGAGCATTACAAGATCAAGGAAAAGATCTCGGCCGCCTATGTCAAGGCAGACTTCTCCAGCGGCAAGTGGCGCGGTGATTTTGGCGTCCGCTTCGTCAAGACCCAGCAGACCTCGAACGGTTTTGCCCAGGCGGCCGACAAGACCTTCAAGCCGATCAGCCAGGACAACAACTACACCGACACCTTGCCCAGCCTGAACGTCGCGTACTCGCTGCAGAAGGACCTGATCCTGCGTGGCGCCATCTCCAAAGCCATGGCACGCCAGACTTTCGACGTGCTCAACCCGGGCCTGACCCGCGACGGCACCGTGCTGACCAAGGCCAAGGCCGGCAACCCGCTGCTCAAGCCCATCCACTCCAACCAGGCCGAGCTGGGCGCCGAGTGGTACTTCGAGGAAGGCTCGCTGCTCTCGGGCACGGTCTTCATCAAGAAGCTGGACACCTTCAACTACACCGACACCAAGCAGGAAACCATCAACGGCGAGGTGCTCAATGTCTCGCGCCCCTTGAATGCCGACAACGGTGCCGACATCAAGGGCTTCGAGCTGCAGTGGCAACAGGCCTTCGGCCGCAGCGGCTTCGGCGCCACGGCCAACTACACCTTCACCGATGCGAAGGCGGGTGCTGTGGCCGGCCAGCCGCGCCTGCAGGTCGTGGGCAATTCGCGTGACCAGTACAACGCCAGCGTGTACTACGAGCGCGATGGCATCAGCGCCCGTGTGTCCTACAACTACCGTTCCAAGTCTTACGGTGGTACGAAGATGGGCGGTCAGGAAGTCAACAGCGCCTACGGCCAGTGGGATGCCTCGGCCAGCTGGGACATCACGCCCAAGGTCTCGCTGTTTGCCTCGGCGGTCAACCTGGGCAACGAGCTGGTGCGCAGCAATACCAGTGATGGCCTGCCCTTGGGCGTGTACGAGAACGGCCGCCGCTTCGGCATCGGTCTGCGCGCCAAGTTCTGACGGGCGTCGAACGCGCCTGAGCGTGCCCGCTCTGCCGGGCGGGCACGCTGGGGCCGTCGCAACGGGCCTCCCACCTTCAGCGGAGGGAGGCCTGTTGCCTTGTGGGCGGCCCTCGACGGGCGGCTTGATGCGGGGCGAAAGCGCCCGCAGCCTCTTGTGATCACCTGGATACCTTCATGAACCAGCAGCAGACCTCATCCGCCTCCCGCGCCGGCTCCACTGCCAGCAGCGTGGTTCTGGCCATGCTTTTCATCGGCCTGATGTTCTTCATCCTCGGCTTCGTCACCTGGCTCAATGGCTCGTTGATCCCTTTCCTCAAGATTGTTTGCGAGCTCAACAATTTCCAGGCGCTCTGGGTCACCTTTGCCTTCTACATCGCCTACACCGTGATGGCGCTGCCCTCGGCCGCCATCCTGGCGCGCACCGGCTACAAGCGCGGCATGACGCTGAGCTTGGCGGTCATGGCTGTGGGCGCTTTGCTCTTCATCCCGGCCGCCAAGGTCGGCCATTACGGGCTCTTCCTGTTGGCGCTGTTCACGCTGGCCTCGGGCATGACGCTGATGCAGACGGCCATCAACCCCTACATCGTCTGCATCGGCGCGCGCGAGAGCGCGGCCATGCGCATCAGCATCATGGGCTTGTTCAACAAGGGCGCCGGCATCGTCGTCCCCCTGGTGTTCTCGGCACTGATCCTCTCCGGCTTCGACCAGAAGGCGGCCGTCGACCTGGCTGCGTTGGAGCCTGCGGCGCGCGCCCTGGCCCGCGCTGAGCTGGCCTCGCGCCTGATCACGCCCTATCTGGTGATGGCCGGTGTGCTGCTGGTGTTCACCGCGGTCATCCATTTCTCTTCACTGGCCGAACCCGATCTGGACGACGCAGGCGACAGCGCGCCGGTGCGCCTGGGCGAGGTGTTTCGCTTCCCGCAGGTGGTGCTGGGTGCCTTGAGCCTGTTCGTCTACGTGGGTGTCGAGGTGATCGCTGGCGACACCATCGGCCTGTACGGCCAGCAGCTGGGGGTGGCGAACTATGCCGTGTTGACCAGCTACACCATGGCCGCCATGGTGATGGGTTACCTGGCTGGTGTGCTCTTGATCCCGCGTTTCATCTCGCAGAAGACGGCCTTGCAGGCCTCGGCTGCGCTGGGGGTGCTGCTGTCTGCGGCAGTCGCTCTGAGTTCCAGCCAGGACAGCGGGTTTTCACAGTTGTTGCTGGGCTGGGCTGGCGTGCCGGCCGTGCCCAACACCGTGTTCTGTCTGGCGGCTTTGGGCTTGGCCAATGCCTTGGTCTGGCCGGCCGTCTGGCCTCTGGCCTTGCAAGACCTGGGCCGTCACACCGCCAGCGGCTCGGCCTTGCTGATCATGGGCATCGCCGGCGGCGCCCTGTTACCCATGGCCTACGGCCATTTTGCGGACGCCAGTGGCCCGCAAAGTGCCTACTGGGTGATGCTGCCGTGCTATGTATTCATCTTGTTCTACGCCACCCTCGGCCACAAGCTGCGGCACTGGGGGGATGGGTCAGAGCGCGCGCTCAAGCGCGCCTGATCGAGCGGGGCGGAGCGCATTTCAGCCGGATCGTGGGGCGGGTCGCATCGACACCGCCCCTTTTCATTGGCCCGGGCGCGCCCCTCTGCGGACTCTTGCGGGTTCCATGGTCTGGAGCCGAGTTGCATTTCAATACTAAAGAATTAGTTGTCAGGATGACGTCTTTGAGCCAGAATAAAACTAATTAATTAGTAGGAGCGCTTCATGGCCCGCCCCAAGTCCACCGAACTGACCCCCGCAGAGCAGCGCATCATGCAGGTCCTCTGGCGCGGGCGTGCCATGACGGTGCGCGAGATTGCGGCGGAGCTGTCGACTGAGCATGAGCTTGCCTACACCACGGTTCAGACCCTGTGCCGCATCCTGTTGGACAAGGGGCATGTCAGCTGCGAGAAGCAGGGTAAGGCCTTTGTCTACCAGGCGCTCACGGTGCAGCAAGAAGCCCGAAGCCAGGCCTTGCTGGGCTTGTTGAAGAAATTCTTTGGCGGCTCGCCGACCTTGCTGGCCCAGCATCTGCTGAACCAGGAGGCCTTGTCACCTGAGGTGGCCAGTCAGTTGCAGGCCCAGATCGATCGGGCTGCAGCGCAAGCCGCGGCGCAGGATCCCTCTGCAGCCACCGCGGCCCAGCCTCAGCTCCACGCCAAACGCCCCCGCGGCTGAGGCCGCAACACAAGGCGGCGAGGAGGCGCGCGATGGATGCCACGGGCTGGGGTCTGTATGTCTTGTTGCACGGCTTGTTGAGCCTGGCGCTGCTGCCCATCTTGGGGTGGAGCCGCCGGCTCCAGGGGCGCGTGTCGCCGGGCGGCATGCTCGGCCTGTGGTGGCTTTGGGCCGGGGCCCTGTTCCTGCTGCCCTTGCTGATGTTGCAGCCTTGGGCCATGGATCGGCAATTGCTGCCCTGGTTTCATGCCAGTGTGCAGCCCTTGGGCGCTACGTCTTCAGCGCTTCCAGGGCCAGAGGCGGTTCTGGACCCCTTGGCCCCGCTCGCGATCAGCTGGCCTTTGAGTTCCGAGCTCCTGGCGAGGCTGGCTCCGCCGACCTGGTTGTGGTGGCTGCTGCCGATGGTGAGTGCTTTCAAGGCCGTGCGTCTGGGGCAAAGCTATCGCCGGACTCGCGCTCTGCGCCAGCAGGCCCTGAATTGGAAGGAGGCGCCGGCAGGCTGCCCTGTGCCTGTGCGGGTTCACCCCGGCGTGGACAGCGCCATGCTGGTGGGGCTGCGTCAGCCGGAAATCCTGCTGCCAAGCGCCTACCTGCAGCATCTGAATGCCGCGCAGCTG
The DNA here is from genome assembly GCF_058794035.1 of Roseateles sp. GW835-FHT13E02. Lineage (NCBI taxonomy): Bacteria > Pseudomonadati > Pseudomonadota > Betaproteobacteria > Burkholderiales > Sphaerotilaceae > Roseateles > Roseateles sp. GW835-FHT13E02. Next base: position 98,229 of record NZ_JBXAGJ010000022.1, on the reverse strand, counting down.
ACCCTGATCGTGCAGCATGAGCTCTGCCATCAGCAGCAGGGTGATCTGCGCCAGCATGTGCTACAGCAAGCCTTGAGCTGCTTGTTCTGGTGGAGCCCGGCCTGGCGGATCGCGGCGCAAGAGCTGAGTCGCTGGCGCGAGCTTCGTTGTGATGCCCTGGTCAGCCGCCAGCAGGCGCAGCCGCATCGCTACGCACAAACGCTTCTGGATTGCGCTCTGCTGCAGCAGAAGCAGCCGGGGGATCGGGGACCGGGGCGCGCGCTGGCCCAGCGCTGGTGGCATGCGCCACTGCTTGCCTTGCGCATTGACGCAGTGCTGCGGCAGGAACAGCGCCCGCAGTGGCTGTGGCAGGGCGGGCTGCTGGCGCTGCTGCTCTTGGGCAGCAGCCTGTTTTTGACCCAGCACTTGCAGCTGGCCGACCTGCCGGCTCGCCATGCGCAGGTGAGCGTCAGCGAGCTGGGCCGATTGAGCGTGCTGCTGGAGCGCGTGGCGAGCCAGGATGTGCCGGGAGTGCAATCACTGCTGGCCGAGGGCGCGCCCTTGAATCTGGCCCGGCCTGGCGACGGAACGCCGCTGATGATGGCGGTACGCCGCCAGTCCCTCGCGTTGGTGGAACTGTTGCTCAAGGCCGGTGCCGACGCCAATATCAGCAGCCGGGGCGACGGCAATGCGCTGATCCTGGCTGCTCAGGGTGGCCAGCTGTCCATCGCCCAGCGCCTGCTGGACGCCGGTGCCGATGTCAATGCCGCCGTGCTGGGCGATGAAACGCCTTTGATCCAGGCCGCACGTCGGGGCGACCTGGCCATGGCCCAGTTGCTCCTGGCGCATGGCGCCCTGATCAATCTGCAGGTGCAGACCCCGATGTCCGATGGTCGGGTCTGGCGTTCGGCCCTGAACCAAGCGTCGACGCCCGCCATGCGCGAGCTGCTCTTGCAGCGAGGAGCACGCTGATGCTGCTGCTACCCCGCGTCCGAGGCCCCTGACTCCGGGCTGTGTCGGGCCGCGCAGGCATGCGCGGCGCTCCCGACCTTTGCCTCCCCGTCCTGTTCATCACCCTCGCGCAGCTTCGTGAGTGCGCCCATGGTGCCGCCGGCCGCCAGGGAGGCCTGCTGCCCAGTGTTCCGCCTTGACGCCGCGCCCTTTGTTGTTGTTCTGTCGACCCGGCCGCTTTTTCCTGAGTTCTCAACGTTCTCCTCAGTCTTCTCTTCTCTTCAACCCTCAAGGAACCCGTGATGCTGAAATTCAAACTCCGAAGCCTGGGCCTGCTGCTCTGTGTCGGCCTCGGTGGCTGCCAGCTGTTCCCTCGGGCGCTGCCTGTCCCTGCCGAGGCACCGCAGCAGTCCGAGGTCTATCAGCCGCAGTTCGCAAAAAGCGCGACCGAGGCCACCCAAGCGCTCGCGCAAGCGCGCACACAGCAGCGCTGGCCCGCCTTCACGGCGGCGGTGTCCTGGCGAGGCGATCTGGTCTGGGCGGCGGCGAGCGGCTATGCCGATCTGGAGCGCCAGGCGCCGGCAACGATTGAAACCCAGTTTCGCGTCGGCAGCACCTCTAAGGCCGTGACCGCCACCGCCATGGCCCGGGCCGTGACTCGATCCGAGCTGACCATGGACACTCCGATTGGGCAGTACAAGGCCGATCTGCCCAACCCTGCATGGCAAGCGATGACCCTGCGTCAGCTCATGTCTCATACCGCGGGGATGCCGGCTTATGCCGAGAACACGGATTGGTCAGGCAAGCTGCAAAGCTGGCTCAAGTGGGGGCGCTACACCGATGTGAATGAGGCCTTGGGCTTGTTTGACGACGCCCAGCTGCTCTCCGCCCCCGGGCAACGCTTCCACTACAGCTCCTTCGGCACGGTCCTGGCCAGTGCCGTCTTGCAGAGCGCCACCGCTCAGCCCTTTCTGTCCTATCTTCATGCCCAGGTCAGCGAGCCCTTGGGCCTGAGCTCGCTCGCAGCGGCAGAGCAGCCGCATGAACAGCAAGCGCGTTTCTATGAGACCCGCGGCGGCGTGGCGCGCCTGCACCGGCCGGTCGATCTGAGCCAGAAATGGGCTGGAGGCGGCCTGGCGGCCAGTTCGGTGGATCTGGCGAAGCTGGGCGCTGCCTGGTTGCGCCCGTCCTTCATTGCAACGCCGGTTCGGCAGGATTTCTGGACGCCCCAGCGACTGGCCGATGGGCGCGAGAACGAACAGTCCTACGCCTTGGGTTGGCGCCACTCCAACTTGCAGCACCTGTACTGCGACCGAGCCCATCCGCTCCAATCCGCCGTCAGCTATGTGCATCACGGCGGAGTGTCCGATGGCGCGCAAAGCTTGCTGATCATCTATCCGCAGTGGGACCTGGTCGTGGCCGCCAATATCAACACCCAAACGGCCGACTGGTGCGACTTCGCCCGCGAGGTCAGTCAGCTGACCAAGCCCTTCCTGCGTCAGCTCGCACCTGATTTGCTGAACTGAAGGCCCGGGGCTGCTCCTGATCTGCCGTGCCGCACGGTGTCTGGCCAAGGCGCCGCTGCCTGGCTCGACGCGGCAAGCGGGCTCAGGACTCCGGGTCGAACATGAAGACCCGCAGCTCCTGCTCGCAGCGGCAGGCGGCGGCCAGCCGCGTCGCCCAGGCCAGCGCGGCCTCACGCGAGGGCAGCTCCAGCACCGCAAAACCGCCGTCCAGCGTCGGGCTCGTGCTGCCCGCGCCTTCTCGAACCGAGCCATCGCTCGTCACCCGCAGCGGCGCCACGGCCGCGTCAATCCCACCCGCGAACACATACACCCCCGCTGCCTTGGCCTCGCGAATCACGGCATGGGCGGCCTCGGCCACCGCCGGCAACTCCTCGGCGGGCACAAGCATGGCTGCGGCGGGGAAGGAGATCAGGTACTTGCTCATGGGGCGCTTTCCTTGCGTGGTCAGGCGCTGGTGGCCAGCCGCCGCAAAGCTTCGCGGTGTGGCAGGAAGTGCTTTCGCGCCTGATCCACCAGGGAGGCCCGCGCCTGCAAGCCGCTGAGTGCCAAGGCCTGCGAGGGCGCCGCCCTGTGGCCAGGCGCGCTCGTCGGGAAGCGGCCCATGCCTGCCAGCAGGCAGTACCAGGAGGGCCGCTGGTACATCAGCGCGGCCTCATGCCGGCCCAGGGCCGCATCGAAGTCGGCGCCGGCGTCCCAGCTGGCCAGCAGCTCCGCCAGGCGATCCGAGCCGGGCTTCATCGCGCGGTTGGCGCGCCAGTACTCGGTGTCTTCGCGGCTGTTGAGCAGGTAGTGGGTTTGCACGTAGTCGCACACACCGTCGAACATGCGGTTGATCTCGGCGTTGTAGCGCTCACGCAAGGTCGCCGGGTCGTCGCCACCGGTTTGCAGCGCTTCGATCAAGTGCTGCACTGAGAACTGGATCAGCATCAGCGCGGTCGCTTCCAGCGGCTCGATGAAGCCCTGGGACAGGCCGATGGCCACGCAGTTGTGGCGCCAGTGGCGCGCCACGCGGCCCACGCGCATCTTCAGGCGCCGGGCAATGGCGCCCTCGGCCGCCGGGCCGAGGTGGGCGCGCAGCGCGGCTTCTGCCGCGTCATCGCTGATGAACTGAGAGCTGTAGACATAGCCGTTGCCGTAGCGATGCGTCAGCGGAATCTGCCAGGCCCAGCCGTGGCCCAGGGCGGTGGAGGTGGTTTCTGACGCAATGTCCTGATCCGGCTCCAGCGGCGTGGGGATGGCGATGGCGCGGTCGTTGAAGAGCCGGTCGCCCCAGGGGATGAAGGGCTCGCCCAGGGTTTCGTTGATCAGCAGGCCGCGAAAGCCGCTGCAGTCGATGAAGAAATCGCCCTCCAGGCGCTGGCCGCTGCTCTGCAGGCGCAGGGCGGTAATGTCGCCGCTCTCGGCGTGGCGTTCCACCGCCGCCACGGTGTCCACGCAGTGCTGCAGGCCCAGCCGCTCCTGCGCGTGGCGCTTCAGGAAGCTGCCCAGCAGGCCCGAGTCGAAGTGGTAGGCATAGTCGGTGGCCGGGTGCTGAGCCGGATGGACGTAGTGGGGCGCGCGGCGCTGACGCGCCAGTTCAGCGGCAAGAAAGAAATCTGCCGGGTTGGCATCCACATCCTCGCCGCACCGGCGCTGATTCGCTTGCTGGATGAAGGCCTGGCCCAGCGGACGGTCGGCCTCGTTGAAGAAGGGGTGGACGTAGCTCTCATAGCCCGGATGCGTGGACCAGCCGGGAAAGCGGATGCCGGCCTTGTAAGTGGCGTGGCAGGCCGGCATCCAGTCGCGCTCCGCCAGGCCGAGCTGGCGGAAGAAATCGCGCAAATAGGGTGTGGAGCCTTCGCCCACGCCGATGATGCCGATGTCGCTGGACTCGACCAAGGTGTAGCGGCAGGCCGGCCCCAGCTGGCGCGCCAGGAGGCAGGCGCTCATCCAGCCGGCCGTGCCGCCGCCGACGATGACGAAGTGGGGGGAGGCGGGGGGCGCGGAAGTCATGAAGCAGAGGATGCGGAAGAAGTAGCTGCCGCCGAATCGGCGCTGTCAGGCGGAGTCGCCAGGTCCGGCGGCGCCGCAGCGGCATGGCCAGGCAGGGCCAGCCTCACCTCAAAGCCGCCCTGCGGATGGTTGCGAAAGCGCAGGCTGCCGCCGTGGTCGGCCACGATGTCGCGCACGATGGACAGGCCCAGGCCCAGGCCTTCGCCGCGCAGCTTGGAGCCATGATCCAGCCGGGTGTAGGGTTGGCCCAGCTTGGCCAGGGCGCTCTCGGGCACGCCGGGGCCGTGGTCGCGCACGGTCAGCAAGACCTGACCCTCTTCTGCGCTGCCGGGCTCGCCCGAGGCCATCTCCAGCTCGGTGCGGTGCTGCTGGGCGCCGGCGCCGTAGAACATGGCGTTGTCCAGCAGATTGCCCAGTGCGCGCTTGAGGGCCAGCGGCTTGCCGAACACCGTCAGGGGCAGCTCTTTCAGCTCGATCTGCTGGCCGGTCATGCGGGCGTCGCGCACCATTTTCTGCAGCACCAGGTCGATGCGCACGGGCGCGCGGTTCTCGTGGATGTCGGTGTCCTTGACGATCTGCAGGGCGGTCTTGACCATCATGTCCAGCTCGTCCAGATCCTCGTGGAACTCGTCCTGCACGGCCGGGTCGTCCAGCAGCTCGCTGCGCAGGCGCAGCCGGGTGATGGGTGTGCGCAAATCGTGCGAGATGGAGGCGAACAGGCGCTCGCGGTCGCTGAGGTAGCGGCGGATGCGTTCCTGCATGTCGTTGAAGGCCTGGATGGCACGGCGCACCTCCGAGGTGCCGCTCAGGCGCAGCGGCTGCGGCGTGGTGCGGTGGCCCACCAGGGCGGCGGCCCGGCTCAGGCCGCGCAGCGGGCGGGTCAGCGCGCGCGCGGCGATCACGGTCAGGATCAGGGCCAGGCACAGGGTCAGCAGCTGCGGGGCTAGGCGTTGCCAGGTGAAAAAGTCCAGCTGCTCCAGAAAGTAGGGGTCGGGCATGGCGCTGGTCAGGTAGAGCCACTGGCCCGGCTCCGTCTCCACCTGGATCACCAAGAACGGCGCCGGCCGTTCACTGGCCAGCAGCGAGGGGTCGACCCAGCTGTCGGGCAGGTCGGCCAGCAATGCGCCGCTGGGCGCCACCTTGAGCCCTTGCGGTGAAGCCAGGGCGACCCGGATGGGCGTGCCGGGTGCCAGCTGGGCGCCGATTTCCTGGCGCACGATGGCTTCCACCGAGCGCGCCAATGGCAGATCGGGCAGGGCCCGGGTCGGCACCTCGCCCTTGTTGAGAAAGACCAGAAAGCGCGTGCCGCCCATGGTGCGCAGCTGCTCGATCACCAGCGGCCGGTAGGGCGCCGGCAGCTCGCGCAGGGCGCGCAGCGCGCCCAGCACGCCGCTGGCCACATGGTGGGCGGCCAGCTCGGCCTGGCGGCGCGTGCGCAGCTCGACCTGGCGATACCAGAGCAGATTGACCAGCAGCTGCACGATCACCAGGCCGGCCAGCATGGCCAGGGTGAAGCGGCCCTGCAGGCTGTCGAACCAGAAGCCCAGGCTGCGCCGCGGCCAGCTCTGGGTTTCTCCGCTCAGGCCCTGGGCCTCAAAGCGCATGCGAGGCGCTGACGGTGGTGGCAAAGACATAACCCGAACCCCGCACGGTCTTGATCAGGGCCGGCTGTTTGCCGTCGTCATGCAGGCGCTGGCGCAGGCGGCTCACCTGCACATCGAGCGAGCGGTCCAGGGGGCCGAGATCGCGGCCGCGCGTCACCTCGGCCAGGCGGCTGCGGTCCAGCACCTCGCCGGGGTGCTCCACCAGCAGCTTGAGCAGCTGGAAGTCCATGCCCGAGAGGGCCGAGGCCGCGCCTTCGGGGTCGATCAGGCTGCGCTCCAGCACATCGAGGGTGAAGCCGTTGAAGCGGAAGTAGCGCGGCGTCTGGCTGCGCTCCTGGCCGCTGCGGCGGTGGATGGCCTTGATGCGGGCCAGCAGCTCGCGCGGGTTGAAGGGCTTGCCGATGTAGTCGTCGGCGCCCAGCTCCAGGCCGACGATGCGGTCGGTTTCCTCGGCGCTGGCGGTCAGCATGATGACGGGCACATCGGAGCGGCGGCGCACCGCCTGGCACAGGGCAAAGCCCTCGGTGTCGGGCAGCATGACGTCGAGAATGCACAGGCTGATTTCGTCACGGAAGCGCTCGAATTCGGCCATGAAGCTGGCGCCGTCGTGGGCCAGGCGCACCTCGTACTGGTTTTTCTCGAGGTAGGTCTTGAGCAGGGTGCGGATCTTCTGGTCGTCGTCGACGAGCAGGATGGTGCGGGTCATGGCAAGGCTTTCGGGGGGCGCGGGCCGAGCGCGCGCAGCAGGGCCTGCAGGCGGCGCTGCGCGGCGGCGGGGGTCTGGTTGGGGTCGAGGGCAAAGCGGTGCACGGTCTCGATGAAGGCGTTCTTGCCGACTTCATCGAACGCCATGCGGTGCACCAGGCTGGGCACGCGCGGCGTGCCGGGGTTGGCGAACAGGCGGTAGGAGCGCTGGGCGCAGACATCGAGCTCGTCCACCGGCACATCGCGGCGCACCGGCACCGAGCCCTTGATGCGGTTGTAGCTGATCTGCAGCGTGGCATTGCCCAGCAGCTCGGCCATGCGCTCCTGCGCCGCCTGCTTGGCGTTGTCGCCGGCCAGCATGGCCAGGGTGTCAATGCTGAAGAGATGGGCTTGCGCTGTGCCAGGCACGGCCTTGCATTCGAAATCGCGCCCGCCTTCCTGGCCGAGCGCGCCCAGCTCGCCGCGCACCCAGTCGCCACTGATCAGCATGGCCGTGCGGCCGGCGGCAAAGTCGGCCACCAGCTCGGTCCAGCGGCGTTCGCCGGGGTTGGCGTTGCCGGGCTGGCTGCCGCTGCCTCCGGCGGCGCTGACCGGTGCGGCCAGATTGCGCCATTCGCGCAGGCGTTTGAAGCTGCGCTCCAGGGCCGGGTCGTCAAAGGCCTGGAGGTCGCGCTGCACCACCATGCGTTGGTAGAGGGCCGGGCCGGCCTCGCCCAGCAGCATGGCTTCGAACACCGTGGCCACCTGCCAGGGCTCGTCGCTGAAACCCACGGGCGTGATGCCGGCGGCGCGCAGGGCGCTGGCCGCCCGCATCACGCCGGCCCAATCGCTGGGCGGCTCGATCTTGAGCTGGCGGAACAGGGCCAGGTTGAGGTAGAGGTTGTTGATGCGATGGATGCCCAGGGGCGCGGCCACCACATGGTCGCGCACATTGAGTTGGCTCATCACCTGGGGGAAGAGGGTGCCGCGCCAGTCGCGCCGCTGTGCCACACCGTCCAGGCGCAGCAGCAGGCCCAGTTCGGCCCATTCGCGCAAGGCCTGGCCGTTGAGCTGGGCCACCTGCGGCGCCTGGCCGCGCAGGGTGCGCTCGTTCAACACCTTGATGGCACCGCCGCCGCCGCCGCCGGCCACGGCGCCATCGATCCAGCGCAGGCCTTGCTCGGCCATGCGAGCGGCCACATGGTCGGCCGCGGCCCGCTCGCCGGCCGAGGTCCACCAGTGCAGCACGTTCAGCTCTTGATTCAGCGCTGCATTGCTGGCATTGCCGGCACTGCTGCTGCCCGTGTTGCCGGATGCCGCGGGCGGCGCCGCCGGCACCGACACCGGCTGCAGCAGGGCGAGTGAGGTGACCAATGCAAGCATGGCCGGCATCTTGCCTCGCAGGGGCAGGCGCGGGGCCAAGGATTTGTTGGACTTCGGTGAGCTTGTGTAAGGCACGGGCGGACAGCGCGGAGAGGCTTGTGACAATTGTTCAGGCCCTCTGCGCACTTGGCGATTGGGGCTTTCGCGGCATCGGTCGCAGAGCGCCCGTGCGCCGGGGCTTGTGGCCACGTTAAATAACGTAACACGCGAAATCGGCGCCACGATGTCGACTCGCGCGCCGCTGCTCGATGACGCCAGGGCGAGCGCATATTCCTGCCCTGTTGCAGGCGGTTCGGGGTCGATGCCGGCGGGGAATTGCGTTACATGGCCTGCGGCCCTATCGTCGGGCCTGTGCCTTGGGGCAGGGTGGCTGCTGACGCAGCGCCGCCGTGCCCCATGCGGCGACAAGGCGTGCAGCGCGCATGCCAGGACCCGGGCCAGGGTGCGCTGGATGAGTCGTGCCGAGCCCGTGCTTCACAGGACTGCTCCTTGCCTGCGAGCGCCTCCCCCGCCAATGCGGAGGTGCTCGCAGGATCTTCTTTTCCTGGCCGCGCAGTGCTGGATTGGGCGGGGTTGCCCTCGGTGCTCGCCCAGCGAGGCAGCCGGGTCATCACGGCCCGGGCCGCGGTCCGCGCAGAGCTTACTGGGCGTGGTCTTGTCCTTCTTCGCCCTCGTCTTCGGGCTCCAGGTACTCGTCTTCGAGCTCGTCGTTGTCCAGCGTGGCGACTTCGGCGTATTGCACCCCGTGCAGCTGGTGGCGGTAGGCCAGATGGGCGTGGCGGGCGGTGGCTTCGTGCTCGCCGTCTTCGGCTGCTGCGGCGGCGGCCAGGTGGTGGTCGGCCGCGGCGGAGAAGTGTCGGGCAGCCAGGCGGTGGTAATCGGCCACGGTTTCGAAATCGTCCTCGTCCAGCAGTTCCTGGGTGACGCCTTCGGGCAGGTCTTGGAGGTCTTGGGCTTGGCTCATGGAAATCGTCTCTTCCTTCGTTCGTGCGCCCGAATCGGGGCGCGGTGGATGGAGCGTGAATGGCCGCTGGGCTCATGGGCGCTGCCGCCCGGGCCTGGGCTCAGACGGCAGCGCAGACCCAGCATCACCGCGGGCCGTGAAGCCTTGGTGACAGTGCGCGCGGTCTGTTTGGGGCGAACGAGGAGCGCGGAGCCGTGGTGGAGGTAAAAAAAGGGCGCTGAGGGCGGGCCGCGTCAGGCCGTGTCGGCGAGATAGTCCAGGGCGGCCTGACGGGCAGCGTCGAAGGCCAGACGAAAGTGTTGCAAGGCCTGCGCATAGGGCTGCTCGCCCTCGCTGCACAGCTGTTCCAGGGCCAGCGCGGCTTGGCTCAAGTCCTGCATGCCGAGGTAACCGGCGGGTGTCCCTGTGGCGTGGCCGAGTTGGGCCCAGCCCGCGCGGTCGCCGTCATCCAGGGCGTGCATGCGCACCTGGGTGTCGCTGAGGAAGCGCTGCAGCAGGCCTTGGAACTGGCCTGGCTGGCGGAATGCGGCCCGGCCTCGCTCGGCGTCGAAGGACGGCTTGGCCTCGGTGCCCGGCGGCGAGCTTGCGGGAGTTTCGGCCGGCGTGGCTGCCTCGCTGCTCCGGAGGCCCCCGGGTTCCGCGGCGTCGCCGTCGGCGCTGCGCCCCAGCAGGCGGTTGATGGTGCCGACCAGCTCATCCACATTGAAAGGCTTGGCGACGAAAGCATCCATACCAGCCGCCAGCGCGGCCTGGCGTTGCTGCTGGAAAGCGCCGGCGGTGAGGGCCACCACCTTGAGCCGCTGCAGCTGCGGCGTGGCGCGGATCTTCTCGGTGGCGGCATAACCGTCCATCACCGGCATCTGCACATCCATCAACACCAGGTCGATGGCTTCGCCTTCGCCGAGCAGGCGATTCAGGGCATCCAGGCCATCGACGGCCTGCAGCACCTCGGCGCCTTCGCCGCGCAGGATGTCCTGGGCCACATCGCGGTTGATCTCGCTGTCATCGGCCACCAGCAGGCGCAGGCCGCGCAGGCGCTGCTGTTGCTGCGGCGGCTGCAGGGCGTTGCCGAGCAGGGCGCCGCGCCGGCTCTTGGCCTCCAGCACCACGTTGTAGAGCGCCGAGGCGGTGACGGGCTTGGTCAGCACTGCATCCACCGCCTGGGCGCCGGGTTCGTCGCGCAGGTGGTCGCGGTCGTAGGCGGTGACCATGACGATGATGGGCGCGTCGGGGCGATCGCTGCCATCGGCGTCCTGATGCTGCTGCTCCCGGATCAGCACGGCTGCCGCCAGGCCATCCACCACCGGCATGCGCCAGTCGAGCAGGATCACGTCGTAGGGCAGCTGCGTGGCACGTTCGTGCACCAGCTTCAGGGCCTGGCCGGCCGAGTCGGCGGCATCGGCATGCCAGCCCAGGCTCTTGGCCGTGCTGCACAGCACCTGGCGGGCGATGGCGTGGTCGTCGGCGATCAGCACGCGCTGATGGACCATGGCGGGCAGTGAGTTTTCTGCCGGCTCGCTGAGCTGGAAGGGCAGGCGCACGGTGAAGGTGCTGCCCTGGCCCAGCCGGCTTTGCACGGCGATGCTGCCGCCCATCAGCTCGGCCAACTGGCGGCTGATGGTCAGGCCCAGGCCTGTGCCGCCGAAGCGGCGGGTGGTCGAGCTGTCGGCCTGGCTGAAGGCATGGAAGATATCGGCCAGCTTGTCTTCGGGGATGCCGATGCCGCTGTCCTGCACGCTGAATTCCAGGGTGATGAAGTCCGGGCCGCGCGGGTCCGGCAGGTCGAGCTTGCGCACCGCCACCACCACCTCGCCCTTGGGCGTGAACTTGATGGCGTTGCTCGCCAGATTGGTCAGCACCTGGCCCAGGCGCAGCGGGTCGCCCTTGAGGAAGAGTGCGCCGGCCGGCGCAGCACCCACCAGCACCTCGACCGGCTTGTTGCCCACGGCCGAGGCCATCAGGGAAGCCAGCTGGTCCAGCACATCCTCGAGCCGGAAGGGCATGTTCTCGATGTCCAGGCGGTGTGCCTCGATCTTGGAGAAGTCCAGGATGTCGTTGATGATGGTCAGCAGGCTGCTCCCCGATTGTTCGATCTTGCGCACCATCTGCAGCGTGCCGGCTTCCAGGGGCTGGCGTTGCAGCAGGTAGCACATGCCCAGGATGGCGTTCATGGGCGTGCGGATCTCATGGCTCATATTGGCCAGGAATTCGCTCTTGGCCTGGTTGGCCGATTGCGCTTGTTCGCTGCGTTCCAGCAGTACCAGGTTGAGTTCCTGCAGGCGCAGCTGGGCCTGCTTGAGGGCGCTGACATCGGTGATGAGCACAAAGAAGCCACGCACCTTGGCGGGCGGGCTGACGCCCTCGGCGTCGGTCTCCGGCTTGGCTGCGAGCTCCAGGTCGGGGATGAAATGGATCCAGGCCTCGCTGTGCCGGCCGTCGGCATGTTCGATACGACGCTCTGTCTGCTGGCTTTCGCCGCGCAGGGCGCCATCGACAAAGGGCTGGAACCAGGCCGAGCGTTCGGGCCCCAGCAGCTCGGCCATGGGCCGACCCTTGAGCTCCGCTTCGCCCAGGCCCAACCAGTTCTTGAAGGCGGCGTTGGCAAAGGCGCAGAGTCGATCGGGCGTGCAGTACAGCATCATCCCTGGAACGATGTCGAGCAGCGAATGCAGAAAGCGCTCGTTCTGCTGCAACTGCTGGCGCTGCTGGGTCAGCTCAGTGATGTCGTTGACGACGACGTAGAAGCCCTGCACCTCACCGTCGACCCAGTCGGGTAGGTACTGGGTCAGCGAGTGGCGCGAGCGACCGTCGAGGCTCTTGATGGTGCGCTCAAAGGTCTGCGCTTGTCCTTGCAGCGCCGCTTCGATGTGGCGGCGGTTGGCTTCGAAGAGCTCGGGCCCGAGCAGGGCCTGCAGGCTGCGGCCAGGCAGCTGTAGCGGGTCAATGCCGAACCAATCGGAATAGGCGTGGTTGGCCACCTGGTTGATCAGCTGCTTGTCCCAGTACCCGATCATGGAGGGCACGCCGTCCAGCACATTGCGCAGGCGGCGGCGTGCGGTTTCCAGCTCCTGGGTGCGCTCTTGCACCTGGCCCTCCAGGCTGGCGTTGAGCTGCAGGATGCGGGCCTCGGCCTGCTTTTGTTCGGTGATGTCGCGCGCGATCTTGGCCGCACCGATCACCTGGCCTTGAGCATCGTGGATGGGCGACACCGTGACCGAAACATCAACCCGGCTGCCGTCGGCTCGTTGGCGCACGGTGATGAAGTGGGGCACCCGCTCCCCTTTGGCGATGCGGCTCAGGATGTTGTGTTCTTCATCCTGCAACTCTGGCGGAACAATCAGTTCACCCAAGGGCCGATCCATGGCTTGTTCGGCGCGGTAGCCGAAGATGGCCTCGGCCGCCGGGTTCCAGCTGGTCACGCGTCCTTGCAGGTCCTTGCTGACGATGGCATCGCTGGAACCCGCCACGATGGTGGCCATGTGCGCGGCATCGGCCGCGGCCTGGCGGCGGCGCTGGCGGTTGCTGGCCAGCGAATGCAGCAACAAGGCCAGCAGGGCCGAGACCCCGGCTATGCTGATGCCCACCCAGGTGGGATTGAGCTGCGGCTGAAGCGCCAGAAAACCGGGCTGGGCACGCACTTCGACCAGCCATTGGCGGCCATAGAGCTGCAAGGGCAGGCGCAAGCTGAGCCCGGCCAGCGCTGGGGCACCGGGCCTGGAATCGAAGAAGGGCAGGGGTTCGGCCTGGTTGTCGGCATCCAGCAATCGCAGGGCGGCGCTGTCCTGACGCAGGTCCAGGCCGTTCAGCATTTCTTCCACCAGCAAGGGCGCGTAGGCCAGGCCCTGCACCTCGGCCTGACGCAGGGCCAGGCTTGTGGGTGTGCTGCCGCTGCGATAGATGGGCAGCATGAAGAGCAGGCCCTGGCCTGGTTTGCCGCTGGCTTGCAGCAAGGTGATGGGGCGAGTCAGGGTCGGCTGACCACTGTTGAGCGCGGCCAGCATGGCTTCGCGCCGCGAGGACTCGGAGGCGATGTCCAGGCCCAGGGCTGCGGCGTTGGGTGCCTCCGGTTCGATGAACTGGATCACCCAGCGCTCCTCGCGGTGAGGGCTCAGCGATTGGATGTGGAAGTCGGGTCGGATTTCCTGCTTCAGTCTGCGCAGAAATGCCGCTTCCTGCTGTGGCTGGATGCGGCGGATCAGGCCGAAGCCGCGTGCGCCGGGGAACTCGCGTTCCAGGTCGCGCGAGCGCATGTACTCCCGAAAGCCTTCGCGGCTGAGCTGATCCAGCCCCGCCGCCAGGGCTGCACCGCGGGCGCCACGCAGGCCGTATTCGTAGCTGCGCATGCGGGCTTGCACCTGCCCCAGGGTTTGCTGGGCCAAATCGGCGAAACGCCGTTCGGTTTGAGCCTCTTGCTGCCGCTGCAAGGCCAGGGTGGTGGCAAAGGCCAGCACGCAGCCTCCCAGCAGCACCGCCAGAGCCCAAGCTCCGGACTTGCTGCCTTGCTTCATGTGCGCTCCCTGCGGTCGGCCCGGGGAGGCGACCGCTTTGGAGCGAGACTAACCCATTTCCCGCGTAGCGGGCGCGCGCTGTGGGCGCCAGAGTACGCGGGCCGCGCGCTGCAGCGCAAAGGCCAGCAGCAGGCCCAGGGCCAGGCCCGCGCTGTCGGCCAGCAGGTCGGCCCACTCGCCGCTGCGCCCGGGCACCTGGCTTTGCAGGATCTCGATCGCGCCGCCGTAGGCCAGCAAACCGATCCACAGCGCCACCCTGCGCCGCGGCCAGGCCAGCAGGCCGACCGTGCACAGGCCCGCAAACGCGCTGGCATGGTTGAGCTTGTCCCAGCCCAGGGTCGCTTGCTTGGGCGGAGCCGGGCTCAGCGCCAGAAAGGAAATCACCGCGAGCATCAACAGGAACAATCCCAGCAAGGCGCGATGGAGCCAGGGCTGTTGCCAAAAATCCGGCTCGCCGAGGGGCGATGCGTGAGAAGCTGAGGCGGTGGCCAGAGGATCAGGTCGTGTCACGATGCGGCGCGAATTCAGTGAAGCCGGGAGTGTCGCCCGACCGGCATTGCATCGTGGCAGCTTTGTGTGACGCGCTGACAGGGCCGGACTGGCTTGCCACGTCGGCGCAGCCGCCTGCGTGTCCCGGCCGGCTGTGCGTGCAATCCCGTTCCAGCCCAGAAACAACAAAGCCCAGCTCTCGCGAACTGGGCTTTGCAGATTTTTTGATGGTGCCGGAGAGATGAATCGAACACCCGACCTTCTCATTACGAATGAGCTGCTCTACCGACTGAGCTACACCGGCATCAAGCCTTAAATTCTAGCAGGAATTATTTGGCCGAATCAAGATGGTAGGCGGTGACGCGCTCCACCTCGTTCTTGGAGCCCAGCACCACGGCCACGCGCTCATGCAATTGCGTAGGGGTCAGGTCCATGATGCGCTGGCGGGCGTTGGTGGCCGCGCCGCCGGCCTGCTCGACCAGGAAGGCCATGGGGTTGGCCTCGTACATCAGGCGCAGCTTGCCGGCCTTGTTGGGCTCGCGCCGGTCCCAGGGGTACATGAAGACGCCGCCGCGGGTCAGGATGCGGTGCACATCGGCCACCATGGAAGCGATCCAGCGCATATTGAAGTTCTTGCCGCGCGGACCTTCTTCGCCGGCCAGGCATTCGTCGATGTAGCGCTTCACCGGCGCATCCCAGTGGCGCATGTTCGACATATTGATGGCGAACTCCTTGGTGTCCTCGGGGATCTTCACGCCTTCTTGCGTCAGCACAAAGCTGCCTTGCTCGCGGTCCAGGGTGAACATGGCCACGCCGGCGCCGAAGGTCAGCACCAGGGTGGTTTGCGGGCCGTAGACGCAGTAGCCGGCGGCCACCTGCTGCTTGCCCGGCTGCAGGAAGTCGTCTTCCGACACGCCCTTGCTGCCTTCGGCTTTTTTGAGCACCGAGAAGATGGTGCCGATGGAGACGTTGACGTCGATGTTGGACGAACCATCCAGCGGGTCGAACATCAGCAGGTATTCGCCCTTGGGGAAGCGGTTGGGCACCAGGTAGATGCCTTCCATTTCCTCGGAGGCCATGGCCGCCAGATGGCCGCCCCATTCGTTGGCCTCGATCAGCACCTCGTTGGCGATGATGTCGAGCTTCTTCTGGATCTCGCCCTGTACGTTCTCGCTGCCGGCCGTGCCCAGCACCTCGCCGAGCGCACCCTTGGTGACGCTGATGGCGATGCGCTTGCAGGCGCGCGCCACCACCTCGATCAGGAGGCGCAGCTCCTGTGGGATGTGGCCATGCTGGCGCTGTTGTTCGATCAGGTATTGAGTCAGGCTGATGCGACGTGTCATGGTGACGGTCTTTCTCGGGGAAGTAAAAAAACGGGTCAGAACGCGGCAGACGAAGAAAAGGGGCCTCGCGGCCCCTTGTCATCTGCCCGTTCAGGCGGCGGCGTCGGCCGACTTGTCAGACTCCAGCGCGCGGTCGATGACCTCGCGCACATCGCTGGACAGGTCGGGCTTGGCGGCCACGCGGCGGATCGCTTCCAGGGCGGCGCTGCGGTAGGGCTGGGCCAGGGTGGTCCAGCGGTCCATGGCCCGCGCCAGGCGGCTGGCGATCTGCGGGTTGATGGCGTCCAGAGCCAGCACCTGCTCGGCCCAGAACACATAACCCGCTGCATCAGCGCGGTGGAAGGCGGCCGGGTTGAACATGCACAGCGAGGAGATCAGGCTGCGCGCGCGGTTCGGGTTCTTGAGCGTGAAGTCCGGGTGCTGGGTCAGCTGCTTGACGCGGGCGAAGCTCTTGCCATCCAGCTCCGGCGTGCGGCCTTGCAGGGCGAACCACTTGTCGATGACCAGGGCGTCGTCCTTGAACAGCTCATGGAAGCGGGCCAGGGCCGGCTCGGCCAGCTCGGCATGGGCGTTGACCAGGGCGCTCAGGGCGCCGAGGCGCTCGGTCATATTGACGGCGTCCTTGAAGCGCTGGTAGGCGCGGCCGGGCCAGACCGTGTCGCCGCTGCGGGCAGCGTCCAGCACCAGCATGCTCAGGGCCAGATTGGCCAGGGCGCGCTTGCCGGAGGACACCGGATCGGGCGTGTAGCCGCCCTGGATCTGGTTGGCCTCGAAGGCTTCGATCCAGTCCTCACGCAGGGCTTGCGCCAGTTGGCTGCGGGCGGCCTCCACGGCGGCGTGGATGGCTTGCGGGTCCACCACCTCCAGCTGCTCGGCGATATAGCCTTCGCCGGGCAGGGTCAGGGCCAGGTCCTTGAAGGCGGCGTCCAGCTCGGGATGGCGCAGCACGGCGCGCATGGCCTCGATGAAGGCGCTGTCCAGCTGCAGGGCGCTGCCGCTGCGTACGGCCGCGAGGATGCGGTTCAGCGCCAGGCGCTGGCTGGCTTCCCAGCGGTTGAAAGCATCGGCATCGTGCTGCAGCAGCACCAGCAGGTCGGCATCGCTGAGGCCGTCATCGAGCACCACCGGGGCCGAGAAGCCGCGCAGCAGTGAGGGCACGGGCTGGCTGGCCAGGTTGGTGAAGACGAAGCTCTGTTCGGCTTCGTCCAGCACGATCACGCGCTCCAGGCCGGCGGCTTGGTCTTCGCCCTGCAATTGCAGAGGCAAGGCCTGACCCTCAGCGCTCAGCAACCCCAGGGCCACCGGGATCACCTGGGGCAGCTTGTGCTCCTGGCCCGGGGTGGCGGGGTTGTGCTGCTTGAGCGTCAGGGTGTAGGTCTGGGCGGCCGCGTCGTACACGCCGCGGGCCTGCACGCGCGGCGTGCCGGCTTGCGAGTACCAGCGCTTGAAGTTGTCCAGGCGTGTGCTCAGGGCCGAGCCGGGGTTGGCGTCGGCGATGGCGGCGGCGAAGTCGTCGCAGGTCACGGCCTGGCCGTCATGGCGCTCGAAGTAGAGCTTCAGGCCCTTCTCGAAGCCGGCGCGGCCGACCAGGGTCTGGTACATGCGCACCACTTCCGAACCCTTTTCGTAGACGGTGGGGGTGTAGAAGTTGTTGATCTCGACGAAGGTGTCGGGGCGCACCGGGTGGGCCATGGCGCCCGAGTCCTCGGGGAACTGGCTGGCGCGCAGGGCGCGCACGTCCTGGATGCGGCAGACCGCGCGGGCGCTGGCGCCACCGGCCATGTCCATGCTGAATTCCTGGTCGCGGAAGACGGTCAGGCCCTCTTTCAGAGAGAGCTGGAACCAGTCGCGGCAGGTGACGCGGTTGCCGGTCCAGTTGTGGAAGTACTCGTGCGCGACGATGGACTCGATGCGGGCGAAGTCAGCGTCCGTCGCGGTGGCCGGCGAGGCCAGCAGGGCGCTGGTGTTGAAGATGTTCAGGCCCTTGTTTTCCATCGCGCCCATATTGAAGTCGGACACGCCGACGACCATGAAGCGCTCCAGATCCAGGGGCAGGCCGAAGCGCGCTTCGTCCCAGACGATGGAGGCGATCAGCGAGTTCATCGCGTGCTCGGTCTTTTCCAGGTCACCGCGGCGCACGAAGACTTGCAGCAGATGGTCCTTGCCTGCACGGGTGCGCACGCGCTGTTCGCGCGCCACCAGATCGCCGGCCACCAGGGCGAAGAGATAGCTGGGCTTGGGGAAGGGGTCGTGCCATTTGGCGAAGTGGCGACCGTTGTCCAGGTCGCCCGAGTCCAGCAGATTTCCGTTGGACAGCAGCACCGGGAACTTGGCCTTGTCGGCGCGCAGCAGCACGGTGTAGACCGCCATCACATCGGGGCGGTCCAGGAAGTAGGTGATGCGGCGGAAGCCCTCGGCCTCGCACTGCGTGAAGAAGCTGCCACCCGAGGTGTAGAGGCCGCTGAGCGCGGTGTTCTTGTCGGGCGCGCAGGTGTTGCGGATCTCGAGCGCGAAATCGGCATCGGGCACGTTGTCGATGATCAGCTCATGGCCTTCCTGGCGGAAGGACACGCTCTCGCCATTGATCAGCACGCGCAGCACATTGAGCTCTTCGCCGTGCAGGCGCAGGGCGCCGTGGGCGACGGCGGCATTGCGCTCCAGCTGCATCTTGGAGGTGACCAGGGTCTTGGCCGGGTCCAGATCGAAAGTCAGGTCGACGGTACGGATCCAGAACGCGGGCGCGCAGTAGTCTTCGCGGCGGATCAGGGTGGCAGTGCCTTCACGCATGGCGGGCATCCTTGGGTGGCAAGAGGTTTGAAGCCCCGCGCGGGTGGCGCGGGGTCAGAGGCAAGGCGGGGAACGGTCAGGGAAAGAGCCGGGCGGGCGTCTGGGTCTCAGACGCCTTGCTTCAGGCTCTCGGTGATGAAGGGATCGAGGTCGCCGTCCAGCACCTTCTGGGTGGCCGAGGTTTCGTAGTTGGTGCGCAGGTCCTTGATGCGGCTCTGGTCCAGCACATAACTGCGAATCTGGTGGCCCCAGCCCACATCGGTCTTGGTGTCTTCCAGCTTCTGCTGTTCTTCCAGGCGCTTGCGCATTTCATGGTCGTACAGGCGCGAGCGCAAGCGTTTCCAGGCCACGTCGCGGTTGGAATGCTGGCTGCGGCCGTCCTGGCACTGGACCACGATGCCGGTCGGGATGTGGGTCAGGCGCACGGCCGAGTCGGTCTTGTTGATGTGCTGGCCGCCGGCGCCGGAGGCGCGGAAGGTGTCGGTGCGCACATCGGCCGGGTTGATGTCGATCTCGATCGAGTCATCGACTTCCGGGTAGACGAACAGCGAGGCAAAGCTGGTGTGGCGGCCGCCCGAGCTGTCGAAGGGGCTCTTGCGCACCAGGCGGTGCACACCGGTCTCGGTGCGCAGCAGGCCGAAGGCGTATTCGCCCTCCACCTTGATGGTGGCGCTCTTGATGCCGGCCACGTCGCCGTCGGTCTGGTCTTCCAGCGTCGCCTTGAAGCCCTTGCGCTCGGCGTACTTCAGGTACTGGCGCAGCAGCATGCTAGCCCAGTCGCAGGCTTCGGTGCCGCCGGCGCCGGCCTGGATGTCGACAAAGCAGTTCAGCGGGTCGGCCGGGTTGTTGAACATGCGGCGGAATTCCATCTGCTCGACGATCTCCGTCAGCTTGGCCGCATCGGCCTCGATGGCTTCCAGGCCCGCGAAATCATCCTCGGCCTTGCTCATCTCGTAGAGCTCGGCGTTGTCGGCCAGATTGCTCTCGAGGTGGTCGACGGTGTTGACCACGTTTTCCAGCGTGCGCTTTTCCTTGCCCAGTTCCTGGGCGCGCTTGGGCTCGTTCCAGACGCTGGGGTTCTCCAGCGCGGCATTGACTTCGTTCAGTCGCAGTGCTTTGCGGTCGTAGTCAAAGATACCCCCTTAGCGCGGCAGTCCGCGCTGTCAGGTCGGCCAGGGTGCTACCGATGGTGTTGATGCGTTCGATGTCCATGTTCTTGGTTCCCAAGGAGTGCTTGCGGTGGGATGCGTGCGGTCTGGGGCGCACCGTGCGGGGCGCCTGGCGGGCCCCGCCACTTGCAGGACGCGGCCAAGCCCGGGTGCTCGCGCATCCGAACCCGCTATTTTCACATGCCGGCGCGCGCTGGCAGCAAAGCGCTTGCCCCAGGCCGCCTTCCGGGGGAAATGCTGCACACTGCCCAGCCATGAATCTGCATGATTTCGACCGCCCTGCGCCCCTGCCGGGATCGCTGCCGCACGCGCCGCCCAGCGCGCAGCAGCTGCGCTACTGGCAGCGCACCCGCCGCCTCACCGGTGTCTTGCTGCTGATCTGGCTGGGCGTGGCTTTCGGACTGAGCTACTTTGCCCGCGAGCTGAGTTTCGATTTCTTTGGCTGGCCCTTCAGCTTCTGGGTGGCCGCCCAAGGGGCGCTGCTGGTGTTCTGCCTGATCGTGGCCGTGTATGCCTGGGCCATGCACCGGCTGGACCAGCTCCATGCCGGGCCGGGCTGATCGGCCCCTGAGCTCGCTTCAGGCGAGCAGAAAGTCTTCCAGGCAGCGCGCCAGCGCCTCGGGTTGGTCGTGGTGCAGCATGTGGCCGGCCTCGGCAATGCGGTGTTTTTCCAGCTGGGGCACGGCGCTGAGCCGGGCTTCGAAATCGGCACGCGGGTAGCGGTCGCCCCAGAACTGGCTCAAATCGCTGGCTTCGCCCTCGACCCAGAGTGTGGGCGCGGTGATCAGCTTCCAGCCGGCCACGATTTCATCCTTGCGGTAGAGGATGGGGTTGGCGCGCTTGTGCGCCGGGTCAGCCAGCAGCTGCCAGCTGCCGTCGGCCTGCTGGCGCGACCAGTGCGGTGCCAGCCAGGCGGCCTTGTCCGGGCTCAGGCGCGGGTTGGTCTTCATCAAGCGTTGAGCCACGGCCTCGACGCTGGCGTAGGGGCGCAGCTGCGGTGCTTCCTTCAGCTCCTTCAGCCAGGTGGCCAGACGGCCCGGGGCCTGCTCGGGCTTGGCTTCCGGCAGGCCGAAACCTTCCAGATTGATCAGCCGCCGCACCCGCTCGGGCCGCACGCCGGCATAGCTCATGACGATGTTGCCGCCCATGCTGTGGCCCAGCAGATCGACCGGGGCCTCGGGGCTGAGTCGGTCCAGCAGGGCGTCGAGATCGGCCAGGTAGTCGGGGAACCAGTAGTTGCTGCCCGGGGCGTTGTCGCTGAGGCCGAAACCGCGCCAGTCCAGGGTCACGATGGGGCGGCGGTCGTTCAGCGCACTCAGCGCGTCGACCACGAACTGGAAGGAGGCGCCCACGTCCATCCAGCCATGGACCATCACCAACAGTGGCTGCGCGCTGGCGGTCGAATGCTCGCTTGCGGCCTCGCTGCGCCAGTGCATCAGGTGGTGGCGCAGGCCGCGCAGCTCCAGGAACTCGCTGCGGTGTGCGCGCTGCACCTGGTAATAAGGCTTGCGATCGGCGGCTTCGGTGCTTGGAGGGGGCGTCATGGCGTTCATGGCCTGCACTGTAGGCCGAATGGCGCTGCGCCGATGTAGCTGGCGCGACAGCGGGCGCTCAAGTGCGCGATCAAACGGCCGGGCCGCAAGACCTGCCCCCATTCCCCGGGCAGAATGGGGCGCATGATTTCATACACCTTGCGTTCCGCCGAGCCCCGAGATGTGCCGGCCATTGTGGGCCTGGTCAAGGAGTTGGCCGAGTTCGAGAACCTCAGCCATCTGCTGGAGCTGACGGCCGACAAGCTGCAACTGCACCTGTTCGGCCCCAAGCCTGTGGTCGAGGCCCTGGTCGGCGAGATCGGCGGTGAGGTGGTGGGCTATGCCCTGTTCTTCACCAACTTCAGCACCTTCCTCGGCAAGCCGGGCCTCTATCTGGAGGACCTGTACGTGCGCTCGGCGCACCGCCGCAGCGGCCTGGGCCAGGGCATCTTGACCCGCTTGGCGCAGATCGCCGTCGAACGCGACTACGGCCGCTTCGAGTGGACCGTGCTGGACTGGAACGAAGACGCGATCCGCTTCTACGAGCGCATGGGCGCCCATGTGCTGCCCGAGTGGCGCATCTGCCGCCTGGCCGGCCCCGATCTGCAGCGCTACAAAAAGTAGGCCGCAGCCTTCTTCTTCAGCCGAGCAGGGCCTTCAGCCGCTCGGGCGGCCGGGCGATCACGGCGCGCTGGCCATCGCTGACGATGGGGCGTTGCAGCAGCTTGGGATGAGCGGCCAGCGCCGCCAGCAGCTCTGCCTCCGTCAGTTCAGCCCTGCCCAGTTCGAGAGTTTGGTACTCCTCTTCACCGCTGCGCAGCAGTTCCCGGCCGTTGAAGCCCGGTTCGGCGGCGCGCAGCTGGCTCAGCAAGGCCTGCAGTGCGGGCAGGTCCAGCGGTGTTTTTTGATAGTCGGTCACCTCGACCTGGCGGCCGCTGTGTTCCAGCAGGGCCAGAGCTTCGCGCGATTTGGAGCAGCGCGGGTTGTGGAGCAGATGCAATGGGGTCATGGTTTCAGTGTAGAGGTGCGGCGCGCGCTCATTTAATGGAGAGGCCCTTGACGCTCAGTCGCGTATCGGCCGGAGCGATCAACCGCGCCTCATCTGGCCAGCTTTCTTGGCCATTCAAACTGGTGCAGCTGCGCGGTGGCTCGCCAGCCACGGCATCGGGGTCTTTGTCCTTGGGGTCAGCGCTCAGTGGCAGGCCCACGAGCTGACCTTTCTCTCGCCATTCGAGTTCCCAGGCCGGTTTGCTGCTGCAGATGCGAACGCCTTCGAACTGGGGGAACATAGGCTTCAAATACCAGGGCAGCAGTTCACTGCGCAGCTTGTGGGCTAGGCGTGTGATGCGTCGCACCTGGCCCATGGTCAACTGCTCGGCGCGGGTGGAAATACGCAGAGAACCCTGGATGCTGGCGCTGCCGCGCTTCCAGTTGCGCGCCAGATCGGCATCCTTGCCGAGTTCCAGTGGCAGCACTGGCAGGGTGAAGGTGCCGTCGGCGGCGATCGTGATGGGTACCGAGCCTTCGTTGTGGTACAGCGCCAGCTTGGGCGCGAAGCCGGCCGGTTTGGCTTCCTTGAAGCTGAGCTTGAACTCCATGTAGAACTGGGCTTCGCCATACTTTTGCATCAGGCTCAGGATCTCATTCATCTTGCCGTAGGGAATCAGCGATCCGTCGCGCTGCAGCGTCATGGAAACGGTCTCCAGCTGCACCGGGGTGCTGGCCGCATCGGCGGGCGGCGTTGTTAGGGCTTGGGCCTGGACCTGCAGGGCAAGCGCGCTCAGCGTGATCAACAGGGCCGCGGAGCGGCGAGAGAGCGGGGTTGCAGAGGTTTGGTTCATGGGCTTGTGGGCGGCGGATGTCTGTGAATGGAGCGTGGCGCAAGTGTGGGTCTGGTCCGGTGCGGCGTGACTCATTGCTTGCTTACTTCTTGCACGAGGACACCAACTTGGGTGCGCCTCGGGCCATCGGGTCGAATGCAAACAGCTGGCTGACGCGAGCGTCTTGCACGTCGTAGCAAGAGCTGCCTTGGCGGATGCGGGTGTGGCCGGGCGCAATCTGTTCCTCGGTCTGTTCGGGGGAGCCCAGCGCGCTGGCGATGCGCTCGCCCACATCGGGCCGGCGGGTGTTGCTGCGCGGGTCGAGGCGCGCCATCTCGGCGGGGCTGATCGCTGCGCCGATGGCCTGGCGCAGCGGGAGCTTGAGCTTCAAAGGCTCAGGGCTGCTGGCCGCGGGTTCGGGCGGCGGCGCCTGCGCCGCGAGGCGTGTGGTGATGGGCTCCTTGGGCGCTGTGATCGGAAGGGCTTGAGGCGTGGCGCTCTGGGCTTGGCGCGGCAAGCGGCCCGGCATTCGGATCTCGGGCGTCATGCGTTCTGGCTTTTTCTTCTTCTCCAGTTCTTGCGGACGCAGCGAGGGCCGATTGAACAAGCGCATGGTGACCCATCGCGCCTGCGGTTCGGCCTTCGCCGCGGCGTTCAGGCTGCTCTGGCGAGCCTGCAGAAACAAGGCGAGCAGCAACAGGTGCAGCAGGGCCACACCGAACCAGGCCCAGCGCCGGGTCGGGCTGCGCGGGTGGAGAAAGTCGGGGTGAGCGCGCTTCACGATTCGGCCTCGGCACCGTCGGGATCGGTGCCGGTCTCGGTGCCGGGCTCATAACGCAGCAGATCACCGGGCTGGCAGTCCAGGATGTTGCAGATGCGGCTCAGGGTGTCGAAGCGCACGCCGCGCACCTTGCCTGATTTCAGCAGCGAGAGATTGGCCTCGGTGATGCCCACCCGCTCGGCCAGCTCGCGCGAGCGCATCTTGCGCCGTGCCAGCATCACGTCCAGGGTCAGAACGATGGGCATCAGATGAACTCCGCGTTCTCTTCGGCCACCGCCTGCGCCTGCTGCATGACCTGGGCGATGCCCCAGATCACCAGGCCGATGAACAAGCTGATGAAGTGCTCGAAGCCCAGGCCCAGCACCAGCTGGCGCTGACCGGCCGGATTGCCCAGGGTCAGCGCCAGAACGGAGAGGGTGTGGGCGACCGGCTGAGCCAGGGCGTGCACCATCAAGGCCAGGGCCAAGCGGCGCAGCCGCCGTACCGGCTCTGCCGTGAAGACCTGGCCCAGGCGGTAGGCGCCGAACAGGCACCAGACCTGCCAGAGTGCGAACAGCAACACGGCGCAGGGCAGACAGCTGGCGGCCCAGCCCCAGGCGCGCGAGGCAGCGTCGAGTTGCAGCGGGATGCTGCTGTCGCTGACCCAATAGCTGCGCGCCACTTTTTCCACCCAATCGGCGCGGCTCCACAGCTGCGCTGGCACCAGCACCAGCATGGCTGCGCCGGCCGCGCACAGCAGCTGCACCCACAGCGCCAGGCGGCGCACGCGTTCCAGCGGCTGTATTCGGGCCGATTGAGGTCGGGCAGGGCTTGGGTGCTTGGAGGTGGTGTCGGGGCGCATGGCCGGCATTCTCTCTTGATAAATTTCTGTAAAACAATAATTTATCAAAGTCGGCCAGAAAATTCACCGGCACCGCGGCGTGATGCCGGCCGGAGCGTGAGGCGCACCCAGCTGGGCTGGGTGGCTGGTTGATCAGGGCGCTTGGTCATCCGGCCAGGCCGGGTTCACCAGGTCAAAGAGCTCATGGTCGCGCCAAGCGCCGGCGATGAAGAGGTAGCGACGGCTCAGGCCAATCGGGTTGAAGCCCAGGCGCTGCAGCACCGCGCGGCTGCGCCGGTTCTCGGGCCGCACGGCCGCCTGCAGCCGGTGCAGGCGCACGCGCGGGCCGAACAGCTCGGCGATGGCGGCTTGCAAGGCCTCGTGCATCAGGCCCTGACCCTGGGCTTGGGCATCCAGGCTGTAACCCAGGCTGGCATTCTGGAAGGGCCCGCGGCTCAGCTGCGAGATGCCGATCTGGCCGATCAGCACGGCCGGTGCCTCGCGGCGCGCGAACCAATAGCGCAGGGCGCTGCCGGCGACAAACTCATCGGCGCCTTGCTGCAGGCGGGCCAGCCCCACCTCGGGCGTCAGAAAGTCAGGCGGCTGGGGCGGGTCCCAGGGGGCGAGGTGTTCGCGGTTGCGCAGCTGGAAATCACGCACCGCCTCGCACAAGGCGGGGGAGGGCGCCCGCAAGAGCAGGCGGGGACTGTGCAGTTCAGTGCTGGCGCCTGCGTTTGTCATCGTCATCGTTGTCGTCATTTCAGCTGTTCGCGCAAAAAGCCCAGCATGGCCTCGCGCGAAGCGGCCCAGGCTTCGGCATTGCCGCCGATATGGACGCCGGCGCCGGGGTTCACTCCGTTGGGTACCTCGCGGCGCAGGCGCACCGGCGCGGCTGCATCGAAGCCGTGGTACGCGCCGGCGTAGGTCTGGAATTGAACGGTGGCGCCACCTGTCTGACCGCGGCTGTGGGCGGCCAGGGCTTCGCAAGGCGCTGCAGCGGTCCAGTCGTCGGCCCCGCCCAGCAGCATCAGCAAGGGCGCCTGAGCGCGGTAGCCGCGCTTGAGTTCGGCTTCGCAGCCCGGGTAGAAGGCGACGGCGGCTCGCGGCTTGGCCGGGTTGGCCTTCACCTCTTCATGGTCGGCGGCCGTGCTGGCCAGCACCGTGCTGCCGCCGTTGGACCAACCCAGCAAGGCGATGCGCGCCGGGTCCACCTCAGGCCGGGCAGCCAGCCATTGCAGGGCGCCCAGGGTGTCGCGGCGGCGTTCGCGCATGGTGACCTGGCGGCTGCCGATGCGCTGGGTGCAGAGCTCGCGCTCACCGCGCGGGCTTAAAGAGTCGAGCACCAGCACATGCCAGCCTTGCTGGTTCAGCAGCGCGCGGTAGCTCTGCATGCGTTCGGCCAGCTGATCCGCCTGGCGGCCCAGGGCGCCGCCGCAGCCGTGCAGCAGCAGCACGGCCGGCCGCGCCGGGGCTTCGACGCCGCTCGCGGCCGGAAACCAATAGCTGCTCAGGGCCAGGGGCTGGCCGTCCTGCTGCGGCAGGCTGGCGATCTGCACCCGCTGCGCGGCGTCGCTGGCCACAGCGGGCGTTGCGGCGCACAGGGTCAGCAGGCTGTGGAGCAGCAGGGGCAGAAGAAGTCGGGGGCGGCTGGGCATGGCGATCAGGTGGGTGGAGTCGGGCAAGGAGCGGGCAGGAGCGGGTAGGAGCGATGAGTCTGCCCAGCTTGCCTCGCATTATTGGTGCCCCACATGGCGCAACAACCTCGCTGCTCGCACGGTCAAGGACTTGTGGACTTGCTGAATTTTCAGGAATTCTTGAAAATTCAGCAAAATCTTGAAGCAGATCAAATTCCTCCACCCTCAAAAGACGCCGGCTTTGCGCTGGCGCAAGGACACACCGCCATGCAAGCCATGAGTCCCCTGGTTCGTAGTTTTGTCGCCCATTTCGGGGAAATGGGCAGCCGTTGGGGCATCAACCGCACTGTCGGGCAGATCTATGCCCTGATTTTTGTCTCGCCCCAGGCCATCAATGCCGATGAGATCGCCGAGAACCTGGAGTTCAGCCGCTCCAATGTCTCCATGGGCCTGAAAGAGTTGCAGGCCTGGCGCCTGGTGCGCTTGCGCCACCTGCCGGGCGACCGGCGCGAGTATTTCGAGGCGCCGTCGGATGCGTGGGAGATCTTCCGCACCCTGGCCGAAGAGCGCCGCCGCCGCGAGATCGAACCGACCCTGTCCATGCTGCGCAATGCCTTGCTGGAGGCGCCGACCTGCGAAGAGGACCGCGTGGCACAGGAGCGCATGCGCGGCATGCACGATCTGATCGAGCTGATGACGACCTGGTTCGACGATGTGCAGAAGATGGACTCGCAGACCCTGGGCCAGCTGATGAAGATGGGCTCCAAGGTGCAGAAGATGCTGGAGCTGCCGGGCCGCATCGGCCGCGCCGTCAGCGGTGTCGCGGGCAAGCCGGCTTCGGAGTTGTGAAGCCATGGACGCCCTTCATGCCCTCGATCCCCTGGTGCTGGCCCGCATGCAGTTCGCCGCCAACATCACCTTCCACATCCTGTTTCCCACCATCAATATCGCCCTGGCCTGGGTGCTGCTGTTCTTCCGCTGGCGCTGGTTGAGCACCCAGCAGGAGGCCTGGCTCCATGCCTACCGTTTCTGGACCAAGGTCTTCGCGCTGAGCTTTGCGCTGGGCGTGGTCAGCGGCATCACCATGAGTTTCCAGTTCGGCACCAACTGGCCGGGCTTCATGGAGCGGGCCGGCAATATCGCCGGGCCGCTGCTCGGCTACGAGGTGCTGACGGCATTCTTCCTGGAGGCGAGTTTCCTCGGCGTGATGCTGTTCGGCCATGGCCGGGTCAGCGAGCGGGTGCATCTGGCCGCGACCTTTCTGGTCGCCTTTGGCACTAGCCTGAGCGCCTTCTGGATCCTGAGCTTGAACTCCTGGATGCAAACGCCCCAGGGCTTCGAGATCGTCAACGGTGAGTTCCATGTGCTGAGCTGGACCGAAGTGATCTTCAACCCCAGCTTCCCCTATCGCCTGGCCCACAAGCTGCTGGCTTCGGGCCTGACCGTGGCCTTCTTGCTGGCCGGCCTGAGCGCCTGGCAGTTGCTCAAGCGCAAGAGCCAGCCCAGCACCTCCCGCGTGCTGCGGGTGGGGCTGACGCTGGGTGCGGTGCTGATCCCGCTGCAGATCCTGGTGGGCGATATGCACGGGCTCAACACGCTCAAGCACCAGCCGGCCAAGGTGGCGGCGATGGAAGGCGTCTGGCAGACCGAACGCGGCGCGCCCTTGCTGCTGTTCGCCTGGCCGAATGAGAAGTCGCGCAGCAATGACTATGCGATCGGCATCCCGAAGCTGGCCAGCCTGATCCTGACCCATGAAGCCGAGGGCGAGATCCGCGGCCTTGACGAGTTCAAGGGCGCGCATCCGCCGGTGGCCCCGCTGTTCTTCGGCTTTCGCATCATGGTCGGCACGGGCGTTCTGATGCTGGCCTTCAGCTGGGCGGGCCTGTGGCTGTACCGCCGCCGCGCCTGGGGGGCTGAGCAACTGCCGCGGCCGCTGCTCTGGGGTCTGAGCGGCATGGCGTTCTCGGGTTGGCTGGCCACCGTGTCCGGCTGGTATGTCACCGAGATCGGCCGCCAGCCCTTCATCGTCTACGGCCTCTTGCGCACCAGCGAGGTGGCCTCGACCACGCCGACGCCGCACATCGCCCTGACTCTGGCGGGCTATGTGACGTTGTATTTGTTCCTGATCGTGGCTTACGTCGGCGTGCTCAAGTACATGGCCGAGAAGCCGCTGGAGCATGGGCCGAGCACGCCCTCGCGCCTGACCCAGAGCCGCACTTTTGCCTGATGGAGGGCCTGATGAACTTTGCGAACCCGGATCTGAGCACGCCTGCCGGCTGGATGCCCTTGGTCTTTCTCGGCCTGATGGGCCTGTCCCTCTTGATTTACGTGGTGCTGGATGGCTACGACCTGGGCGTCGGCCTGCTGATGCTGGGCGCCAGCGATGCCCACAAGGACCAGATGGTGGCCTCGATCGGCCCTTTCTGGGACGCCAACGAAACCTGGTTGGTGCTGGGCGTGGGCATTTTGCTGGTGGCCTTTCCCAAAGCCCATGGCCTGATCCTGCAGGCGCTCTACATGCCGGTGGCGCTGATGCTGCTTGGCTTGATGCTGCGCGGCGTGGCCTTTGACTTTCGCGTCAAGGCGCCGGCTGAGTGGAAGCCCTTCTGGAACGGCAGCTTCATCTTCGGCTCGGCCCTGGCGGCCCTGTCCCAGGGCTGGATGCTGGCGCGCTACATCACCGGCTTTGCCGAGGGCCCGGGCTACACCGCTTTTGCCTTGTTGATTGCCCTGGCCTTGGCGGCCGCCTACGCCATGCTGGGCGCCGGCTGGTTGATCATGAAGATGGACGGCGCCGTGCAGGCCCTGGCCGTGCAGCGGGCCAAGCTGGCCTGGCCGGCGGTGGTCTTGGGTCTGGCGGGCGTGTCGCTGATGACGCCCTGGGTCAGTGCCACGGTCAGCGAGCGCTGGTTCCGCATGCCCGAGCTGATCGCCTTGCTGCCCATCCCGCTGATGACGGCGCTGAGCCTGCTGGCTTTGCGCGCCATGCTGAACTCGCACCGGGTGCGTGGCAAGCTGTGCTGGCTGCCGTTTGCCCTGATGGTGGCCGTGATGTTGTTGGGCGCCCTGGGCCTGGCTTACAGCCTCTATCCCTATGTGCTGATCGACCGCCTGACGGTCTGGCAAGCCGCCGCCGCACCCAAGTCCTTGACCGTCATCCTCTGGGGGGTCTTGGTCACTTTGCCGGCGATTCTGGTCTACACATGGTTTGCTTACCGGGTATTCTGGGGAAAGTCGAGTGAGCTTCGGTATGCTTGACGCCGATCAACCCGGGTTTCACCGGGTGTGGAGCGAAATTCAGGTGGCTGCACCGCTGCCTCATCGCCCAAAAC
This sequence comes from Roseateles sp. GW835-FHT13E02, assembly GCF_058794035.1. NCBI lineage: Bacteria > Pseudomonadati > Pseudomonadota > Betaproteobacteria > Burkholderiales > Sphaerotilaceae > Roseateles > Roseateles sp. GW835-FHT13E02. The sequence goes on along the minus strand of NZ_JBXAGJ010000022.1, from coordinate 68,931 downwards.
TGCAGTTCGTCGCTTTTTACTGGAGCTGACCCTGCGCCTTGGTGATACTTCGCTCCATTGATGACAGATCGCCCAAAGCAGGCGGGGGAGTATTGGAAATGCAGCAACGTCAAAAGACACGGGCAAGGCACTCAGTCCAGCCCTTCTCTCGTGCCTGGGCCGCGCCCCTGGCGCTCAGCGCCGCTTTCCTGGGATTGGCTTTTCCGCCGGCACCGGTGCAGGCCAGCGAAGTGGTCAAGCTGGCGCGCCTGGTGGTGACGGGCAAGCGCCTGAGTTCCGCCCCGGTCGTTCGTGCCCCGGCCAAGCAACTGCCCAAGGTGGTGGTGGAAGGCCAGGCCACGCCGGAAGAGATGCGCATGGCCGATCTGCGCCGCGCACAGTTCCGCCCAATTTGAGTGAAACCGGCGCTTCTGGCGCGGTGATCATTCCTCATGCAAAAGGCCGCGTTCGCGGCCTTTTGCTTTTTCGGGCGCTTGAACCGTTATCAGTTCCAGCGCGGCGGATTGGGGTGCAGGCGCGCCATGGCCAGGGTGTCGACATAGACCCCGTTGCGCAGGGCGTAGGCGCGCATCAGGCCCTCACGCTGGAAGCCGAAGCTCTCGTAGAGCCGAATTGCCCGGGCGTTGTCGGCATAGACCGTCAGCTCGGTGCGCAAAACCTGACCCCAGTTGTCGGCATAGTCGATCAAGGCGGCCATCAGGGCCCGGCCGATGCCTTGGCCCTGCGCTTCGGCGGCGACCGAGATGCCCATGCCCATGGCGTGGCGGCGACGCAGCGAAGCGCCCGCCGGATGCAGGCCGGCGCTGCCAAGCACCTGGCCCTGAACCTCGGCCACCAAGGACAGATCGGTCTTGCCGGGCACGGCGTTGTCCTGCAGGCGGGCTCGCCAGAGCTCCTCGCTGGGGTAGGGCAGTTGCAGCAGGCCGGAGAAGACTTCAGGGTGGGACATCAGCTGGGCCATGGCGGCGGCGTCTGAAACCTGGCTGCGTCGGATCGTGATCTTCTCCATCGGGGGCTCCTAGAGTTGGAAAGCAAGCGCTTGTTGAAATGCGCGGGGCGAGAAAAGAAAAAGCCCGCTGGGTGGCAGCGGGCTTTTCGGGGGAATCAGGCTTGTGTGGTGAGGCCGGGCCTTCAGCTGTGAGGGGCTGCCCGCTGTTGCAGCCCCACCAGGTGTCCATGTGCATGGGCCAATAGCATGGCGCCCACGCAGGACGGCATCCGGCCCACCACCATGGCACGCTGCTGCATGGGGTGATGCTTGACGCGGCTGCGTTCAGCGTTGCGGCGAGCGGAAATGGCGGCGGAGGTCATGCGACCCAGTATGTCGGCCCGCCCGGCCCTGGGTCAAGCGCGAGGCGATGGGCGCCGATGCAAAGCGGGTGAACTGCGGCGCGGCAGCGACAGGGGCTGCGACAATCGCGCCACCATGCCGCGCCTCTCTGCTTTGCCCACCGAGCCCCGATCTGTGACCCAGGAGGCGCCGCCCGCCGACGCAGCAGCGGCGGGCAAGCGCCCGCCCTTGCCGGCCGAGCGTTTCGCCTTGCGCGTGGGCGAGAGCCCCATCGATGGCTTGGGTGTGTTTGCAGCCGAGCCGATTCCGCATCGGCGCAAGATCGGCGAGCTGCGCGGTGAGGCCATCTCGGTGCGCGAGGCGCGCCGCCGGGCCAAGGGCCGCGAACGCATCCACATCGTCGAGGTTTCCGAAACCCGGGCGGTGGATGCCACTTTGTCCACCGACGCGCTGCGCTGCATCAACCACAGCTGTGCCGCGAACGCGGTGCTGCGCATCAGCCAGGGGCGGGTGGAGTTCTATGCCTTGCGCGATATCGAGGCCGGCGAAGAGCTGACCTGCGATTACGGCGAAAGCCACCACGAGGGGCGGCTGCGCTGCCGCTGTGGCGCGCCCAACTGCGCTGGGCGTTTGTGAGCTGACCCTGCAGCGCCGTCGCCGGCGAGTCTGAGCTCGCCGCCTTCAGGTGCAGGGTGTCAAGCCTCAGGCATCAGGGCCTTCGGCGTCGTTGGCTGCTTCGTCCCGGTCGGCTTGCTGCACCCAGAACAGGCGCAGGTCCTGGGCCGAGAACAGGGCGTCGTCCAGCAACACGTCCTGGTCGACTTCTTCGCCTTCGTCGTAGGCTTCGGCGATATAGGCTTCGCGCTGCTCGCCCGGGGCCATGGCCACGGCGGCCACGGACATCAGCATGGCGTCCAGCATCTGGCCTTCTTCGCTTTCGCTGTCGAAGACGTACCAGGCTTCTTCGAAGTCATCGACGGCTTGCATGAAGCCTTCGACCCACATCAGTCCATTGGGCGGCAGCTGTTCCAGTTGTTCGGCCGTCAGCACGCCCTGGCTCAGCAGGTCGGCCTTGGTGGCCTCGTCGAACTCGGTGATCAGCGGCGTCAGCTGCATGGCTTCCGGGTGGGCGGCCAGAGCTTCGGGGTTGAGGCTGTCGGCGATCTCGTTCCAGCGCTCGTGCAGCACACTCATGAACTCTTCGGTCGCGTCCTGCTCGTCCAGGGCATCGGCCCAGTCTTCGCCGAACAGCGCGTCCATGGCCTGGATGGGCGTGACCACCACCGGGCCGCAGATCAGCGCGGTCAGGTAGCCGTCGAGCATGTCGATGGGCACGGCGGTTTCGTCTTCGGGGGTGGCGGCCACGAGGATCTGCAGGAGAGCGGCCAGGCGCTCGGCGTTTTGGTGGTCAATGGTGTCGCTCATGCGGACTCCTGGTGGGGTGCAGCTGAAAAGAACAAGGGCCCATTCGCTTGGGCCCTTGCGTGTGGGGAGGATGGTAGGGGGTTTACAGGCGTTCTGCCACCCAGGCCTGGACCGAGGCCAGCGCGGCCGGCACGGCCGCCGGCTGCGTGCCGCCGGCCATGGCCAGATCGGGCTTGCCGCCGCCCTTGCCGCCGCATTGCTGGGCGACGAAGCTGACCAGCTCGCCGGCCTTCAGGTCACGGGCGATGTAGTCGGCGGTGACGCCCGCCGACAGGTGCACCTTCTCGCCTTCGATGGCGGCCAGCACGATCACGGCCGAGTGCATCTTGTCGCGCAGCTTGTCGATGGTTTCGCGCAGGGTCTTGGCATCGGCGCCGTCGAGGGTGACGGCCAGGACCTTGGCACCCTTCACATCGATAGCTTGAGTCAACAACTCATTGCTCTGCGCGGCGGCCAGGCGGCTCTTGGCCGTGGCCAGGTCTTTCTCCAGGGCCTTGACCTGGTCCAGCACGGCTTGCAGGCGCGGCTCCAGATCGGCCGGCGCGGTCTTCAGAGTCTGGGCGGCGCGGCTGACCGTGCCTTCCAGCTGCTGCAGATAGGCCAGGGCGTTGTCGCCGGTGACGGCCTCGATGCGGCGCACGCCGGCGGCCACGCCGCCTTCGGACACGATCTTGAACAGGCCGATGTCACCGGTGGCCTTGACGTGGGTGCCGCCGCAGAGTTCCTTGGAAGAGCCGATGCTCAGCACGCGCACGGTCTCGCCGTACTTCTCGCCGAACAGCATCATGGCGCCGCTCTTCTGCGCATCATCGAGCGCCATGACCTCGGCCTTGGCGCCGGCATTGGCCAGGATCTCGGCGTTGACGATGGCCTCGACCTTGGCGATCTGCTCGGCGGTGACCGGGGCGTTGTGGGCAAAGTCGAAACGGGTGCGCTCGGCGTTGACCAGCGAACCCTTTTGCTGCACGTGGGCGCCCAGCACTTCGCGCAAGGCTTTGTGCATCAGGTGGGTGGCGCTGTGGTTGCGCACGGTCTTGGCGCGGGCTTCGGCGTTGACGCGGGCGACAAAGCTGTCGCCGGCCTTGATGCTGCCTTCCAGCACCCGGCCGTGGTGGCCAAAGACATCGGCCTGGATCTTCAGCGTGTCTTCCACGGCGAAGCGGCTGCTGTTGTTGCGCAGCTCGCCGGCATCGCCGGCCTGCCCGCCGCTCTCGGCGTAGAAGGGCGTGTGATCCAGCACGACGACGGCGTCATCGCCGGCATTCGCCTGCTCGACCAGGGCACCGTCCACGTAGACGGCCGTAACTTTGCTGCTCTCGCAGACCAGGTGCTCGTAGCCGTGGAAGGCGGTGGGCTGGCCCTTGTACTCGAGGCCGGCGGCCATCTTGAACTTGCCGGCGGCACGGGCTTGCTCGCGCTGGCGCGTCATGGCGGCGTCGAAGCCGGCCTGGTCGACGGTCACGCCGCGCTCGCGGCAGACGTCGGCGGTCAGGTCGGCGGGGAAGCCGTAGGTGTCGTGCAGCTTGAAAGCCGTTTCGCCGTCGAAGACGGTGCTGCCGCTCTTGCCCATCTCGACCAGGGCGGCTTCCAGGATTTCCATGCCGTTGGCGATGGTCTGGAAGAAGCGCTCTTCTTCCTGCTTGAGGACCTCGGTCACGCGCGCTTGCGCTTGGCGCAGCTCAGGGTAAGCCTCGCCCATCTGGTTCACCAGCTCGGCCACGATCTTGTGGAAGAAGGGGGTGCGGGCGCCCAGCTTGTAGCCGTGGCGGATGGCGCGGCGGGCGATGCGGCGCAGCACATAACCGCGACCTTCATTGCCCGGGATCACGCCGTCGACGATGGTGAAGCTGCAAGCGCGGATGTGGTCGGCGATGACCTTGAGCGAGGCGCTGTCCTTGTCGCAATCCTGAGCGCCCGAGCTGTCCACGGCCGCCTTGGCTGCGGCCAGCAGGGCCACAAAGGTGTCGATCTCGTAGTTCGAGTGCACATGCTGCAGCACGGCGGCCAGGCGCTCCAGGCCCATGCCGGTGTCGACGCTGGGCTTGGGCAGGCGGTGCATCACGCCGTCTTCAGTCCGGTTGAACTGCATGAAGACGTTGTTCCAGATCTCGATGTAGCGGTCGCCGTCTTCGTTCGGGCTGCCCGGAGGGCCACCAGCGACATCGGGGCCGTGGTCGTAGAAGATTTCGGTGCAGGGGCCGCAGGGGCCGGTGTCGCCCATCATCCAGAAGTTGTCGGACATGTAGCGGCCGCCCTTGTTGTCGCCGATGCGCACGATGCGCTCGGCGGGCACGCCCACCACCTTGTTCCAGATCTCGTAAGCCTCGTCGTCTTCGGCGTAGACGGTGACCCAGAGCTTCTCGGCCGGCAGCATGAACTTGGTGGTCAGCAACTCCCAGGCGTAGGAGATGGCGTCATGCTTGAAGTAGTCCCCGAAGCTGAAGTTGCCCAGCATTTCGAAGAAGGTGTGGTGGCGCGCGGTGTAGCCGACGTTGTCCAGGTCGTTGTGCTTGCCGCCAGCGCGGATGCACTTCTGGCTGGTGGTGGCACGGCTGTAGGCGCGCTTGTCGAAGCCCAGGAACACGTCCTTGAACTGGTTCATGCCCGCGTTGGTGAACAGCAGCGTCGGGTCATCGCCAGGCACTACGGGGCTGGACGCCACGATCTGGTGACCTTTGGATTCAAAAAACTTCAGAAACGTCTGGCGAATTTCAGCTGCTTTCATTCCGTGGCTTTCTGCGGGCAGCCCTGTCTTTCGAACAGGGTAAATGCTTGATTTTTGTGGACTTTTGATTATAGGTCGCGGGCCGCACCGTCCGGGCGAGCGGTGGCGGCGAAGCAGGTAGAGTGTGGCCCCAAGAAGCCACGAACCTAGGAGACCTCTGCAATGGACCACAGCAAGAATTCACCCCTGGCCGCACTCGATGACGCCAGCCTTCTGCGCACCCAGGCCTTGATCAACGGCGAGTGGGTGGCCGGCAGCGAACGCTTTGCCGTCGTCGACCCGGCCACTGGCGCGCAACTGGCCGAGGTGGCCAATCTGGGCGCCGGCGATGCGGAAGCGGCGATTGCCGCGGCGCAGAACGCCTTCGGCCCCTGGCGCAGCAAGACGGCCAAGGAGCGCGCCGCCATCCTGATGCGCTGGTCGCAGCTGCTCCACAAGCATGCCGACGACCTGGCCCGCATCATGACGGCCGAACAGGGCAAGCCGCTGGCGGAAGCGCGCGGCGAAGTGGTCTACGGTGCCAGCTTCATCGACTGGTTTGCCGAAGAGGGCAAGCGGGTCTACGGCGAGACCATCCCGACCACCGACAACAACAAGCGCTATCTGGTCATCAAGCAGGCCATGGGTGTGTGCGCGGCCATCACGCCCTGGAATTTTCCGATCGCCATGATCACCCGCAAGGTGGCACCGGCGCTGGCTGCCGGCTGCACGGTGGTGATCAAGCCGGCCGAAGCGACGCCGCTGTCGGCCCTGGCCGTGGCCGAGCTGGCGCAGCGCGCCGGCATGCCGGCCGGTGTGCTCAATGTGCTGACGGCGGACGCCAGCAACTCCATCGCCATCGGCCATGTGCTGTGCGAGAGCGATGTGGTGCGCCATCTGTCCTTCACCGGTTCGACCGAGGTCGGCCGCATCCTGATGCGCCAGTGCGCGCAGACGGTCAAGAAGCTGTCCCTGGAGTTGGGCGGTAACGCGCCTTTCATCGTCTTCGATGACGCCGATCTCGACAGCGCTGTGGAAGGCGCCATCGCCAGCAAGTACCGCAATGCCGGCCAGACCTGCGTTTGTGCCAACCGCCTGTATGTGCAGGCCGGCGTGTACGAGGCCTTCCTTGACAAGCTCAGCGCCAAGGTTGCCGCGCTCAAGGTGGGCAACGGCTTTGAGCCGGGCGTGAACGTCGGCCCGCTGATCGACGAGCAGGCCATGGCCAAGGTGGAGTCGCATGTCAACGACGCGCTGGCCCTGGGCGCGCGACTGCTGAGCGGCGGCAAGCGTGCCAGCGAGCTGGGTGCGCAGTTCTTCGAGCCCACCTTGCTGGCGGATGTGACGCCGCAGATGCTTTGCTCGCGCGAAGAGACCTTTGGCCCGGTGGCGCCGGTGTTCAAGTTTCAGACCGAGGCCGAGGCCATCGCCCTGGCCAACAACACCGAGTTCGGCCTGGCCAGCTACTTCTACAGCCGCGATATCGGCCGGATCTTCCGGGTCGGCGAGGCGCTCGAGTACGGCATGGTGGGTGTCAACACCGGCCTGATCGCCACCGCCGAGGTGCCCTTCGGCGGCGTCAAGCAGTCGGGCCTGGGCCGCGAGGGCGCGCACCACGGCATGGATGATTACGTCGAGATCAAGTACCTCTGCCTGGGTGACATCCAGAAGTGAGCTGAGTTGCTGTGAGTCGCCGAGCTCCCGCTGGAGTCGGCGATCATAAAAAAAGGGGCCGCGTGAGCGGCCCCTTTTGCATTCGCTGACTCCCCAAGGCTGCAGGGCCAAGGAGAGGGCTTTGTGGGTTCTTAGAACTCGTACTTCAGGGTCACTTGCAGTGCCCACTGAGATTCGCCCTTGTTCTGGCGGGTGGTGTAGTCCTCAACGTCCACGGTGTTGTAGACGTACTTGCCATCCTTCATGCCGGCGAAGTTGACAAAGCTGCGCGGGTTGGCGCCGCCCGAACCGCTGGTCGAGCTGCCTTGGAACAGGATCTCATCCACACGGCCCCAACGCTTGTTCAGCAGATTGCCCACGTTCAGGATGTCGAAGGTGAAGACACCCTTGTGCTTGCTGCCAAAGCCCGGAACTTCCTGGCTCACACGCAGATCGAAGCTGTGCACGAAGGGCATGAAGCTGCTGTTGCGCTTGATGACGCTGCCGCGGGCCGCACTCAGGTCCGGGTTGCTGTTGACCACAGCCCAGAAGCGGGCCTCATTGGCTTGGCGTTCAGCGTCAGTCTTGCCGTGGAACAGAACTTCACCCGAGCCCGGAGCTTTGGGGATGTACATCAGGTCGTTGCCGAAGATGCCATCGCCGTTCATGTCGTTGTTGAAGGTCCAGCTGTAGGGCTTGCCTTGACGGCCTTCGTAGAACAAACCGACGGTCGTCTTGTAGCTGCCGACGAAAGCCTTGCTCCAGTTCACCGCGGCGCTGAGGCGATCGCGGATGAGGTAGCTCGAATTGGCTGTGACATCTTCGTTCGGGTTCAGCACCGAGCGGGCGTAGTAGTTGGAGCCGGCGGTGGACGAGGTCAGCGGGCTGACTTCGGTGGCGCTGGTGCGGGTATAGGCTGCTTGCCAGCTCCAACCCTGGTTCTGCTGCGACAGCGACAGAGTCAGTGCGTTGCCGTCACCCTTGGATGTGCGCTCTGCCAGCAGGACATTGCCGAACTTGGTGTTGGCATTGCCGCGAACCTTGCCGCCGCAATTGCTGATCAGCGTGGATCCGCCGTCCCAGCAACTGGTGCCCAGTGCGGCAGCGTTGTAGTAGATCTCACGGCCATCGCTGCCAGTCAGCGTGGGGGTTCCCAGGTTCAGGTGGCGGAAGTAGATGCCGTCCTTGTTCTTGGTGTGGATCCACTCGGCACCGGCTACCAGTCCGTACCAAGGCAGTTCAGTGTCATAGGCCAGATTGAACTTCCAAACCGAGGGCTGCTTGGCGTTCGGTGACAGGATGTCGACGTTGGCAATGGGAGCTTGGCCCGCGATCACGGGTTGCTTGTCCGGGTCTGCACTGAACTTGACCGTGTTGCAGGGTGTGCCGGTGTTCGCGCAGGCAATCTGAGCGGTGGCCATGCCCGTGTTTTGGTAAGGATTGGTCAGCCACACATTGGCGGCTGAGCCTTGGAACAGGCCGAAGCCGCCACGGACTTGCGAACGCTTCTTCTCGACGGCGTCCAACGAGTAGTTGAAGCCAAAACGGGGCTGGATCAGCTTTTGGCCGTCGATGTTGACGGAGTTGTCATAGCCGAAAGCGGTTTTGACATCCGGGTTGTTGATCGGGCGATCGTTGGTGTTGGCCTGGTCGATGCGAAGACCTGCCACGATGGACAGCTTCTTATTGATGGTCCAGGTGTCTTGGGCGAACAGACCCACATTGCTCAGCGTCCAGTTCGCAGCACCGTCAGCCAGCGTTTTGCTGCTGTCCTTGGGCAGTTGCACCGAGTAGCTGGTCGGGATGCCCTTGGTGAACAGATCCACAGGATCCGTACCTTGGAACACATACGCGCCCTTGGTTTGCTGCAGGAAGGCGTTGAAGATCTCATTGCGGCTGTAGTCCGCACCCGCCTTGATTTCGTGGTCGCCCAGAATCAGGTTGCCGGCCACATAGCCGTCCAGGGTCTTGGTCTTCAGTTCATTGAAGTGGCGGCTGGCCTCGGTTCCGAACAGCAGCGTACGGTTGCCGCCTTGGGTGCCCGCCGGAGAGGGCGTAGTCCAGATCAGCGAAACCTGTGGCAGGTTGGAGTTGTTGAGGAAGCCCTTGCTGTAATCGCGGTTCGAGAGCTTGACTTCGGTCGAGAAGTCCGAGGTCCAGTCGGCAAACCATTGGCCCACCAAGGTTTCCAGAACCTTGGACTCCGAGCTCCAATGAGAGTTCAGCGCCAACGAGCGGTTGTTCACGCCGTAGAACAGCGGTTCTTTCTGGTCGGTCTTGGAATAGCGCAGGTTGGCGCGGTGGCTCTCGCTGATGTTCCAGTCCAGCTTCAGCAAGGTGTCCTTGACAGACAGCTCAGTGCCTGCCGGCACTTCAGCAGTGCCCACGTCCATGCCCTTGGCTTTGGCCGCTGCAGTGGCCGCGCTGATTTGCTCAGGGGTGATGCCGACGTTGGTCAAGCTGCTGCCCAGCGGGCCGAACGACGGCGTGGTGCGCGAGCTGTGCAGCTCCTCATAGCTGCCGAAGAAGTACAGCTTGTCCTTGATGATGGGGCCGCCCAGGGTGAAGCCCTTGGTGTCTTCCTTGAACTCCGGCGTGTTGGTGTACAAGCCGCTGGCGCGGCTGTAGCGTTGGCCGGTCAGCTTGTCGTTGCGGTAGACGTAGTAAACGCTGCCCTTGAAATCGTTGGTGCCCGACTTGGTCACCGCATTGATGTTGGCGCCGGTGTAGCCTTGCTGGGTGACATCGAAGTTCGAGATGTTCACCTGAACCGACTGGATGGCGTCGATCGAAATGGGCTGCTTGGCCGTCGGCAGACCATTGGACTCGAGACCGAAGGTGTCGTTGGTACGAACGCCGTCAATGGTCACGGCATTGAAACGAGCGTTCTGACCCAGCGCCGAAATCTCACCACGCTCTTTGTCGGTTTGCGAAATGCGCGGGTCGGTACGTGCGTAGTCCTGCAGATTGCGGGCAATCGAGGCGTAGGCGTCGAGTTCCTTGCGGCTCAGATTGCTGCTGGCACCTTGGGCACCGGCGTTGAACTTGGTGGCTGCGCTGCCGGTCACGGTGACCGTGCTCAAGACATTGCCGCCCAAGGTGAAGTCCAGTGCGGCGGTTTCAGCCAGTGCCAGGAAAACGTCATCGCGTGTCTGTTTGTCAGCGCCCTTGCTCACAACGATGACGTAAGGGCCGCCCACGCGCAGGCCACGGGCTGCGTAGCGACCGTCGGCGTCGGTCACGAGATTGTTGACCGAGCCAGACTCCAGATGACGCACCACGACCGCTGCGCCAGCGACCGGTTTGCCATCAGCGCTGGTGATGCGCCCCGAGATGGCCGAGGTCGTGTTCTGTGCCATTGCCGGAGCGGCCGCCACGATGGCGACTGCGACGCTCAGCGCCGTCCGGGAAAAATCTGACCAATGCCTGCTGCTCATCGTGATTACTCCAATAAAAGCGCTGAAATACGCGTAAAAAATTTGTCACAAAAATGTACATCGAAGGCAGTCGCAAACGTTTACTTGCGACTGATTTCCGCATCGAAGCCACAATGGATTCGGTTTGCAGAGAGTCCTTCTTGTCAAACGTCGGGCCTTGTGTCTGACACTTTCTTCCCGGCCTGAGCTCGCGGAGCTTTCATTCGAAAACGTTTGCGCGCGGGTTCAAAAAAAAGCGGTAGACGGGGCAGAATGTTCAATTGTCGTTCCAGCTTGGGCCTGGGGCCGCATGGGAACTAGATCGCATGACCCAATTTTCCAGCTCCCGAGCGCCTTGGCGATATCCGGGTGCACCCGGAAGTCGGGGGTGTTCGAAGCTCAAAACCGGCCAAATCTGTCTCCAGGACGGACTGTGCCGAGGGGATGTTGAAGTTCCGTGACACCTTCTGTGGCCTGCGTTCTGCGTTGTGAATTCGCGACGAAAGCTCATTGGCCGGGTCTTGGAACACGTGGGCGCGCTGTCACGACGCTTTTTTACGATGACGGTGCTGGTGAAATTCTTGTCGGCCGAGACCGCTCGCGGTCGGATCGGTCTGTTTGCTGCTTTGGGGAGTCTGCCTTGTCTTCATTCATGCACCTTGCCGCTCACGCGCCGGGCCGCGCACGCGCTCAGGGTTCGGCGTCGCGCTGGACAGGCTTGTCCTCTTTGAGCCTGTTGGCGCTTGCCCTGGCGGGCTGTGCTGCGCCCGTGGCGCCGGTCGCGACGACACCTCGCGAGTTGAGCATTTTTTCGATCAACGATTTCCACGGGCATATTCAGCCCAAGTCACCCACGCCTCTGATGCCACGGCTGCCGGATCCGCAGACGGGTGAGATCAAGCCACAGCCCGCTGGTGGCGTGGCCTATCTGGCCGATGCCCTGCAAAAGCTTCGCGCGCCGCGCCAGCACTCGGTGTTTGTGGCTGCAGGCGATTTGATCGGCGCTTCGCCGCAGCTCTCGTCCCTGCTCAAGGATGAGCCGACCCTGAGTGCGCTGGGTGAACTTGGCCTGGTCGCCACATCGTTGGGCAACCATGAGTTGGATGCAGGCCTGCCTGAGCTGATGCGCAAGGCGCGCGGCGAATGCCCCGCGAATGGCTGCGTCTGGCCCGAATTCAAGGGCCCGGGCTTTCCGTACCTGGCGGCCAATCTCCTGGATGCCAACAGCGGCCGGGCCCTGCTGCCCAGCCATGTGATCAAGGAGGTGGGCGGCTACAAGGTCGCTTTCGTGGGTGCTGTGACCCGCGACACACCCCTGGTCGTGGTGCCGCGCGCCATCACTGGCCTGCGCTTCGCTGACGAAGCGGACACCCTGAACGCCTTGGTGCCACAACTGCGTGCCGAGGGCGCGCAATTGCTGGTGGCGGTGATGCACGAAGGCGCCACCCAGGCCGGGGGCGCCAATGATCCGAGCTATGCCTGCCCGGGCATTCAAGGGCGTGGTGTGGACATCGCCAACCGGCTGGATCCGGCCTATGCCCTGATCATCAGTGGCCACACCCACCAAGCCTACACCTGCAAGATCAAGGGCCGCCTGCTGGTGCAAGCCGGCAGCTACGGCGGATGGATCACCGAAAGTCGCCTGACCTTGGACGCCGAAGGCAAGGTGCTGGATGCGCAGGCGGTCAACCATCCGGTGCTGCAATCGGCTTACCAGCCGAATCCGGCGTTTGTGGCCCTGGTGCAGCGCGCGGCGGCCCTCACGGCCGCGGTGCGTACCAAGCCGGTGGCGACTCTGAGCCAAGGCGCTCAGCGCAGCACTCGCGCGCCGTTTGGCGATGGCACGCTGGGCAATCTGGTGGCCGACTCTCAGCTGGCCTACGCCAAAAAGCGTGGTGCAGCGGACATCGCCCTGATGAACCCGGGTGGCATTCGCGCCGACCTCACAGTGGAGCCTGGTCGACCCGTGACCATGAGCGATCTGTTCGCCATCCAACCCTTCGCCAACGAGCTGGTGGTGATGAGCCTCAGCGGCGCACAGTTGCAGGAGCTCTTGCAGCGCCAATTGCCCAAGGGTGATGCCCCGCCGCGAATGCTGCAGATTTCCCACAGCTTGCGCTACCAGTGGACGCAGGATGCCGATGGCAGTTCTCGCCTGACCGAGGTCAAAGTCGACGGCCAACCCCTGGACCTGCAGCGCAACTACCGCGTCGTGGTCAACAACTTCATGGCCGATGGCGGCGATGGCCTGAGCGTGTTGCGCCAGGGCAAGGACCGCGTGCCTCTGGGCGTGGACATCGACGCCATGGTCGAGTGGCTGTCCGAGAACCCTGCGGGCGCCATGGCGCAGATCGAGCCGGGGCGCATTCGCAAGCAGTAAGTTTCGGGCCTACGGCGTCAGAGTCGGAGACGGCCACTTGGTCTTGGCACCCCGTGGCGTCAGTGCGCTTTGCGCGCGTCGCGATCAAATCAAGTCAGCGCTTGTCCCCGCTCATCGTCAGCTGCGCAAAGGCGGCGGCCCAGACATCGAAGCTGGATTCGCTGACCTCCAGGCCATCCAGCCCGCAGCTCGAGAGCTCGGCGCTGGCGCCGGGCTCAAGCCTTGCTGGCTGGGCCGGTGTTGGCAGAGAGTTTGAGGCGCGGCCGGCAAGGGCGAAGGGATTCATGTCGGGCTTGGGGAGTTCCATGCCGACAGCATCGCCCGATTGCCGGGTTTCAACCATCCTCCTGGAGGGGGTGGGCCGCAGCCCCGCCATGCGGGGCTTCCTCCCGATGGGGGTGGGTGCTGGAACTGCGCTAGGAAAACCATTCCAGGCCAGACCCAACACATGGCGGATGGGCTGGGGGGGGGGGCAGAAGGCGCAGTGGAGCAAGACTGACCCCACCAAGGATCAGCAATGGGTGAAAGTTGGAGCGGGCGAAGGGAATCGAACCCTCGTCTTAAGCTTGGGAAGCTTCAGCTCTGCCATTGAGCTACGCCCGCTTGGTGGTGGTGTGCATCAGCTGTACGCTGATGCGCGCGCAAGTATAGCGAGCCGCGCTGGCGAGCCCCGACTCAGCACTTGCCCGATGCCAGGGCCTGCGCCAGGCTGTCAGCGCCCGGACCGAAGGCGTAGGCATCCATGCCGAGGCTGCCGTAGGTCAGGGCGCTGTGGATGCGTCGCGGCGCGTGCAAGCGCCCCTCGGCACCTGCGGCAACAAACCAGGGCAGGAGATGCTCGTCCGTGGGGTGCATCTCCAGCGCGTGCGGCGCTTGTTGGCGGTAGTCCAGCAAGGCCTCCCAATCGCGAACCCGACTGCGAGCCTCCCACCAGGCGCGGAAGGTGGCCGAGGCGGGCAACTCGGGGGCGTCGATCGGCGGCATCTGGCCGCCGGCGAATACCAAGCTCAGGTTGTGGGTCAGGCTGCCGCTACCCATGATCAGCGCGCCGTGGGTTTCGCTCAGGGACTGAAGTGCTTCGCCCAACGCGAACTGCTGGCTCGGGCTTTGGCTGGGCACGAAGGCCAGTGGCAGCACGGGGACGTCGGCGTCTGGATACATGGCTCGCAAAGGAACCCAGATGCCATGGTCCAGGCCGCCCTGAGGCAAGGAATGTACGGTGAGGCCTGCTTTGGCTGTCAGTGCTTGCACCTCGCGGGCCAGCGATGGTGCACCCGGCGCGTCGTAGCGCAAGCAGCGCAGTCGGGGGTCGAAGCCGCCAAAGTCGTAGATGGCCTCATGCCGGGGGCCGGCCAGCAAGACAGGCTGCCGAGCCGCGGTGTGCGCCGAGACGATGAGAATGGCTTCGGGGCGGCCGTGGCGCGCGTCCAGGGTGCGCCCCAACTGCTGCCAGAAGAGGCCAGTTTCATGAGCCTCCAAGGCCGTCATGGGGGAACCGTGGGACAGAAAGAGGCAGGGGAAGCGGCGTTTCGGTGCGGCGATGTTCATGCGTTGATTGGACGCCCGTCCGCCAGGTTCAGGGCTGCAAGCGCCTGAACACAGCATTCAGCGCGATTGCATGGCGTTCTGCTTCAAGGCCCACCAGCCGGCCTGAGTGCTGCCAGAAGGCCTGACGAACAGCAGTGCTCTCGGGGACTCGCTACAGTGCGCCTCATGAATTCAAGCACCACCGCCTCCGCTGCCCCCGGACTGTTGACGCTGCCCACGGCACGGCCACCCCATGTCATGCACATGGCCTGGCGCCAGCTCTGGCGAGATTGGCGCGCCGGCGAGCTGCGCCTGCTGATGGTGGCCGTGGCATTGGCCGTGGCGGCCTTGTGTGCGGTGAGTTTTCTCTCCGACCGTTTGGAGCAGGGCTTGCGCCGTGATGCCGCGCAGCTGATTGGCGGCGATGCCGTGCTCCTGGCCGATCAACCGGTGCCCCAGGTTTTGCAGGATCTGGCACAGGAGCTGGGCCTGACCCCAACGTTGAGTGCCAACTTCCCCAGCATGGCGCGCGCCACCGAGGCCCAGGGTGGGCGCAACCGACTGGTGGCGGTGAAATCGGTAGGGGCGGCCTATCCCCTGCGCGGCCATTTGCTGCTGGCCGATGGGCGGCGGGTCGGCGCACCCAAGCCGGGAGAGGTCTGGGTGGATGCTGCGGTGCTGGATGCGCTGCAGATCCGGCTCGGTGACAGCATTCTGCTCGGTGATGCATCGCTCAAGGTCGGCGGCGTCATCGTCACCGAGCCTGACCGAGGGGCAGGTTTTTTGAACTTTGCGCCACGTCTGATGATGTCCGATGCCGATCTGGCAGCCACGGCCCTGATTCAGCCCGGCAGTCGCGTGACCTATCGCTTGGCCGTGGCGGCCCTGTCTCGCGCCGAGCGGCCGGCGCCTCCGGCTCAGGCGGTGGCTCAGTTTGTGGAGCGGGCCAAAGCCTTGATCGAGGCTTCGGCCTGGCGCGGCGTGCGGCTGGACTCCTTGGACAGTGGCCGCCCCGAGATGCGTCAGACCCTGGACCGGGCGACCAAGTTTCTCAAGCTGGTGGCCATGCTCTCGGCCCTGCTGGCCGCGGTGGCCGTGGCCCTGGCCGCGCGTGATTTCGCCGGCCGGCATCTTGACGACTGCGCCATGCTGCGCGTCTTGGGCCAGGCGCAGCGCCGCATTGCCTGGGCCTACAGCATCGAGTTTGCCTTGGCCGGCCTGACGGCCAGTGTGATCGGTGTGCTGCTGGGCTTGGGCTTGCATTTCGCCTTCGTGGGTTTGCTCTCGGGTTTGTTTGAGGTCAGCCTGCCCGCGCCTTCGTTCTGGCCCGCGGCCTTGGGCCTGGGCCTGGGTTTGAGCCTCTTGATGGGTTTCGGTCTGCCGCCGGTGTTGCAACTGGCGGCGGTGCCGGCGCTGCGCGTCATCCGGCGCGATATGGGCGGTCTGAAGGCCGGTTCGACGCTGGTGCTGGTGGCCGGCGTGTTCGGCTTCGCGGGCATCTTGATGGTGCTGGCCGGTGAACTCAGCCTGGGTTTGATTGCCGCCGGTGGCTTTGCGCTGGCGTTGGGACTGTTCGCCGGCATGGCTTGGCTGGCGGTGCGTGTGCTCAAACGCTGGGTGCCCTTGAGTGGGCAGGCGGCTGGCAGTGCAGCCGTGCCGCGTTGGCTGCTTCTGGCCACACGCCAGGTGGCGGCGCGGCCGGGCTTTGCCGTCGTGCAGGTGTCGTCCTTGGCCGTGGGCTTGCTGGCTTTGGCGCTGTTGGTGCTGCTGCGCACCGACCTGATTGACAGCTGGCTCAAGGCCACGCCGGCCAATGCGCCCGACCGCTTTGTGATCAATTTGCAGGGTGATCAGGTGCCGGCCTTCCGCGCGCAGATCGAGGGGGCGGGCGTCAAGACCTACGACCTCTTTCCCATGATTCGCGGCCGCCTGCTCAGCATCAACGATCAGACCGTCAAGCCCGCCATGTACAAGGACGAGCGGGCGCAGCGCCTGGTGGAGCGCGAGTTCAACCTCAGCCACAGCGCCGAGCTGATGTCGCACAACAGCGTGGTTCAAGGTCAATGGGTGGTGGACGAGGCCGATGGTCTGAGCGTGGAGCAGGGCCTGGCCGAAACCCTGGGGCTCAAGCTCGGTGATCGCCTGCGTTTTGATGTCGCCGGCCTGCCGGTGGAGGGGCGCATCACTTCCATACGCAAGGTCGATTGGTCCTCCATGCGGGTGAACTTCTTTGTGCTGTTTCCGCGCAAGACCATGGCCGACCTGCCCGCCAGCTGGGTGTCGGCCTTCCATGCGCCGGCCGAATCGAGCCTGGACCGCGAGCTCAGCCGTGCCATGCCCAATCTGACCGTGGTTGACGTCTCAGCCCAGCTCAAGCAGGTGCAGTCGGTGCTGAACCAAGTGATCCAGGCGGTGCAGCTCTTGTTCGGCTTCACGCTGGCCACCGGCCTGGTCGTGCTGCTGGCCTCGGTGGGCAGCACGCGCGAGGCCCGCACCCGCGAGTTTGCCTTGATGCGGGCGCTGGGTGCCAGCTCCCAGTTGCTGGCCCGGGTGCAGCGCGCCGAATTGCTGGGGGTGGGCGCTCTGGCCGGCTTCTTGGCCGGCGCGGTGGCCGTTTTGCTGGGCGCCTTGCTGGCGCGTTTTGTCTTCGGTTTTGCCTGGAGTTTGAACTTCTGGGTGCCGTTGTTCAGCATGCTGGCCGGTGCCGTGCTGGCCCAGTTGGCGGGATGGTGGAGCCTGCGCGGCGTGCTGCGCCGGCCGGTGATGCAGACCTTGCGCGAGGCCGACACACAGTAGCTGCGAACGCAGGGCAGGGCGGGGCAACCGCTTCCAGGGGCTTCCTCGTTTATGCCGGGCCGGAAATGACTGCGGGCCGCTTGATGCGGCCCGCTTTGATGATTCTGATGTTGGTGCTGCCGCTGCGCTGGCTCAGCCAGCGGCAGGCACTCAGAAGGACTGCCAGTCGTCGTCGTTGTCCGTCGGCTTGGCTGCAGGAGCCGGCGCGGGCGTGCTGCTGCTTGCCGAAGGTGTTGGCCGCGCGGCAGGTTTGGCCGCAGGGGCCTTGGCAGCAGCGGGCTTGCTGGTGAAGTGTGCGCTGCCATTGTGGCTGCTGCTGCTGGCGCTACCGGCCGACTTGCTGGCCGGGCGTGGGGCGCTGGCGGCGCTGCGCGCATGGCCCTCATCGCTGCCCAGACGGAACACCGAAACCACCTCGGTCAGGCGATGGGCTTGATCCTTCAGGCTTTCCGCGGCAGCGGCGGATTCTTCCACCAGGGCTGCGTTCTGCTGCGTCATCTGATCGAGCTGCACCACGGCGCCATTGACCTGACCGATGCCATCGCTTTGCTCGCTCGCGGCCGCGGTGATCTCGCCGATGATGTCGGTCACGCGCTGCACGCTGGAGACGATGTCGTTCATCGAGGCGCCGGCCGCTTCAACCAGCTTGGAGCCCACTTCGACTCGGTCGACGCTGGCGCCGATCAGGCCCTTGATTTCCTTGGCGGCTTCGGCCGAGCGCTGAGCCAGGCTGCGCACTTCGCTGGCCACCACGGCGAAGCCGCGGCCTTGTTCGCCGGCTCGTGCTGCTTCCACGGCCGCGTTCAAGGCCAGGATATTGGTCTGGAAGGCGATGCCATCGATCACGCCGATGATGTCGCTGATCTTCTTGGAGCTGTTGTTGATCTCGTCCATGGTGGTGACCACTTGGCTGACCACCTCACCGCCTTTGGCCGCGGCCGAGGAGGCCGAGG
Organism: Roseateles sp. GW835-FHT13E02; assembly: GCF_058794035.1. Taxonomy (NCBI): domain Bacteria; kingdom Pseudomonadati; phylum Pseudomonadota; class Betaproteobacteria; order Burkholderiales; family Sphaerotilaceae; genus Roseateles; species Roseateles sp. GW835-FHT13E02. The sequence goes on along the minus strand of NZ_JBXAGJ010000022.1, from coordinate 50,786 downwards.
AGGCCAGCTGATTGGCGGTCTGCGCGGCATCGGCCGTCTGGCGCACGGTGCCGGTCAGTTGCTCCATCGACGAGGCCGCCTGTTGCAGATTGGAGGCGGTTTGCTCGGTGCGCTGCGACAGGTCTTGGGCGCCCAAGGCGATCTCGCTGGAGGCCGTGGAGATGGAATTGCTGGCGGAGCGCACATCGAGCAGGATGCGCTGGATCTTCTCGGCAAACATATTGAAGGAGCCGGCAATGCGCGAGATCTCGTCGCGGCCGGCCTCGGGCAGGCGCTGCGTCAGATCGCCGCCACCGGCACTGATTTCGTCGAGCGCGGCGCGCACACGGTCCAGGCCACTGAGCATGGTGGAGATCACCGTGGTCATCAGCGCGCCTGCCAGCACCATCACCACGATCAGCACGATGGCCGCGGTGCGCAGCAGCGAGCTCAGCGAGGCCAGAGCTTCGCTGCGATCGGCTGCCACCACCAGCACCCAGTCGGTGTTGGGAATGGCCACGCCGCGCAGCAGGAAGTCCTGGTTGCCGATGGTGGCATCGACCCAGGGTGCGCCGGCTTCCTGCACCTGTTTCAGGGCCTTGGCATCCAACTGCGGGGAGAGCTCGCTGACCGGCTTCAGGGCCAGTTCGGCATTCGGGTGGGCGACCAAGGTCCCCTTGCTGGACATCAGGAACGCAAAGCCATTCGGCGTCGGCTTGATGGCCTTGACCGTGGCCGAGACCTCGTTCAGGAACACATCGGTGGCCGCCACAGCCTTGGTGCTGCCGCCTTCCTTGACGGCCACGGCGAAGGTCACCACCAGCAGCTTGCGCGCGGCGTCCATATAGGGCTCGGTGATCACCGGACCGCTGGCATTGGAGGCCAGGGTGTACCAGGGGCGGCCGGTCGGGTCATAGCCGGGCGGCAGTTCCTGGGGGGTGTTGAACAGCATGCGCTTGTCGGCATGGCCGATATAGCTTGCCTCCAAGCGGCCTGACTTGGCCGCCTGCACCAAATAGGGCTTGGGGTCGGCCTCGGCCGCGGCCGGCACCATGGAGGTGACGATGTCGCGCTGCATGGTCACCCATTGGTTGATGGCCGCCGCGCGACCCGCCGCCAAGGCATCCAGGCTGGCCAGCTCGGTGGTGTAGGTGTGACCGCGGACGATCACATAGTTGGCGATCGTGGCCAGGCTCAGGGTGAGCACCACCACCACAATGCTCAGCGCGGTCAAGCGTGTCTTGATGGAATCAAACATGAAGAAGAGTCCTTGCTGGAGATGCGGGGGAACGACGAAACGGATGCAGGCTCAGAAGCTTTCCCAGTCTCCTTCTTGAGCGGCTGGGGTCGAAGCACGTGGAGCGGGCGCGGGTGCCGAGCGGGCTGAGGGCGCTGGGGCCGGGGCAGGGGGGCTGGTGTTCTCACCGCCGGTCGGCTTGCTGGTCGCTTTTGCCGTGGTGCTCGTCTTGTTCGAAGCACGATGCGAAGTTGAGGCTGCCGGTTTCGCCTTGGCAGGGGCCGTGGCATTGGCTGTGGAGCTTTGCGGTGCAGGTCGACGGCTCGGCGCTGTGCTCGCTACATGGTGGCCTTGTGCCAGGCGGAACACCGACACGGCTTCGATCAGGCGTTGGGCCTGATCGCGCAGGCTTTCGGCCGCGGCGGCGGACTCCTCCACCAGGGCGGCGTTCTGCTGCGTCATCTGGTCCAGTTGCACCACCGATTGGTTGACTTGGCCGATGCCCTCGCTTTGCTCGCTGGCGGCCGCGGTGATCTCACCAATGATGTCCTGCACGCGCTGCACGCTGGAGACGATGTCGGTCATCGAGCTGCCGGCCTCGTTGACCAGGCGCGAGCCCACTTCGACGCGCTCGACGCTGGCGCCAATCAGGGTCTTGATCTCCTTGGCTGCTTCGGCGCTGCGCTGGGCCAGGCTGCGCACCTCGCTGGCCACCACAGCGAAGCCGCGACCTTGTTCGCCCGCGCGCGCCGCTTCCACGGCCGCGTTCAAGGCCAGGATATTGGTCTGGAAGGCAATGCCATCAATGACGCCGATGATGTCGTTGATCTTGCGCGAGCTGGTGTTGATCTCGTCCATGGTGGCCACCACCTGGCCCACCACCTGACCACCCTTGGCTGCGGCGCTGGCGGCCGAGGATACGAGCTGGTTGGCCGTCATGGCGGAGTCGGCGGTCTGCTTGACTGTGCCAGTCAGCTCGGCCATGGAAGAGGCGGCCAGTTGCAGGTTCGACGCCGTTTGTTCGGTGCGTTGGCTCAAGTCCTGGTTGCCCGAGGCAATCTCGGCGCTGGCCGTGCCGATCGAGTCGGAGGACTGGCGCACGGTACCGATGGTCTCTGCCAAGCGCCCGCGCATGGCTTCGGTCTGCTGGATCAGCAGGCCGATTTCGTCATGGCGCTGGCTGCTCACCGAGGCCGACAAATCACCCTGGGCGATGGAGCTGATCGCCTCGGTCAAATCGCTCAGCGGCTTGCTGACCCAATTGCGCATCATCCAGAACAGGCCGAAGCCGAGGCCGGCCGTGGTCAGGGTCAGCATGATCCAGAAGGGCACCATGGTGGCCCAGTGCGAGGCCATGGACTCGCTCGGCGATACCTGGGCAATGATCCAGAAGCCGCCCTGCGGGTTGCGGCGCCCGACGGCGAAATAGCTTCCGCCCTTGCCATTGAGCACGTCAGGTGCGTCCTCAACGACGCCGTCCTTGGAGGCGATCAGGGCCGCCATGAACTTGTCGAACTCGGGGCTCACCTCGCTGGCCAGCTTGTTCTTGGCCGTGGGGTGGGAGACCAGGCGGGCATTCTTGCCGTCGGCATCGGCGGCCACGGCATAGGTACCCCCCGATTCGAAGAACTTGGCATCAGCCGCCATCTTGTCCATGGCCTTCTGGAAGCCCTCCATATCGAGGGCAATGGCCAGCAGACCGATGATCTTGCCTGCCTCGCTCTTGATTGGGTCGTAGTAGGCCATGTAAACCTTGCCCTCCAGCACCACCCGGCCGGCGAAGGGCTTGCCCTGCATCAGCGTGGCATAGCCGGGGTGGCTTTTGCCCAGCGGCGCCGTGTTGCGCTCGCCGGCTGTGTTCTTCAACGAAGAGGTGATGCGGATGAAGTCATCACCCTTGAGGGCGAAGATCGACGCCGCACCGCCTGTGGTGCCGGCGAATTTGTCGACCTGGGTGGTGTTGCCGTTGAGCTTGGGGCCCCAGTCGCGCAGGTCGCCGGTGCTTTCGTCGAGCTGGAAGACCGGACCGAACTCCTGGCGGAAGGTGCCATAGCTCTGCTGCACCATGGTCTTGGCCACATCATCCATGGCCGTCATCGAATCGACCAGAGACTGGGTCTTGTCGCCAACCCAGCTGGTCACCCGGTCATGGGCAACCTGGGTGAGGAGGATGCTGACAGCGCCGCTGACCGTCAGAAGTGAGGCGGCCAGGGCGATCACGCCCACCAGAGAGACGCGCCGTGCGATCGAGGTCACACCTGATGCCATTTTGCTGCTCCAACGAAGTCTTCGAAGAGTGGTGCGCCGCTGCGTGATCCGGCAGCGGGTCATGGCATCCCGCTACCTGGGCCGGCGCGGGATAGGCTTACATGGCCAGGGAGTCCATCAAGCCCATGTCGGCGCTGCTCATCAGGCCTTCGATGTCCATCAAGATCAACATGCGCTCGCTGACGGTGCCGATGCCGGTGATGAAGCTGGTGTCGACCGAGGCCGAGCTCATTTCTGGCGCCGGGCGGATCGCATCTCGATTCAGTTCGAGCACATCGCTGACCGAGTCGACCACCGCGCCGACCACGCGGTTGCGCACATTGAGCACGATCACCACGGTGAAGCTGTTGTACTCGGCGCTGGGACAGCCCAGCTTCAAGCGCAGATCAACGATGGGCACGATGACTCCGCGCAGATTGACCACGCCCTTGATGAAGTCCGGCGCATTGGCGATGCGGGTGGGCGGTTCATAGGACCGGATTTCCTGAACCTTCAGGATGTCGATGCCGTATTCCTCGGCACCCAAACGGAAGGTCAGGTATTCGCCACTGGCCGGGCCGTGCGCTTTCAGGGCCAGGTTGCCAGTGTCCTGGCGCAAGGCCGGCACGTTGTCTCGGGTGGTTTCCATGGCTTACCTCGTGTGGTGTGCGGGTTTGACAAATTGCTCTTGAATCGAGGAGGCGGTGATCAGAAAGATTCCCAATCGCCTTCGGCCTGTGCCGGCTGCGGGGCCGGTGCGCGGGCCGGGGCCGGCGCACGAGCCGAGGCTGGAGCCGTGCTCGTGGCCGATGTTGCTGGGCGCGGGCTGGCTGAGGTCTTGCTCGATGCCTGCGTTCCATGGTGGCTGGAGCTTGCCCCGCTCCTGGCCCCCAGGCTGCCGCCCGAACTGCTCGCAGCAGGTTTGTTGCCGGAAGATTTCACGCTGCCCAGCGATTTGCCGGCGCCGAAGCCGGTCGCCGAGCCGGGTTTGGCATCGGCATTGACCTTGAAGCGATCGACCGCTTCGGCCAGGCGTTCGGCCTGGTCCTTGAGGCTTTCCGCCGCCGCCGCCGACTCTTCGACCAGGGCCGCGTTCTGCTGGGTCATCTGGTCCAGCTGTACCACCGACTGATTGACTTGACCGATGCCGTCGCTCTGCTCGCTGGCCGCGGCCGAGATTTCGCCAATGATGTCGCTGACGCGCTGCACGCTGGTGACGATGTCGGTCATGGAACTGCCGGCTTCCTGCACCAGACGCGAGCCGGTTTCCACTCGCTCGACGCTGGCCCCGATCAGGGTCTTGATCTCGCGTGCAGCCTCGGCGCTGCGTTGTGCCAGGCTGCGCACTTCGCTGGCCACCACGGCAAAGCCGCGGCCTTGCTCACCGGCACGCGCTGCTTCCACGGCGGCGTTCAGGGCCAGGATGTTGGTCTGGAAGGCGATGCCGTCGATCACGCCGATGATGTCGCTGATCTTCTTGGAGCTGGCGTTGATCTCGTCCATGGTGGCCACGACCTGGCCCACCACCTCGCCGCCCTTGGCCGCGGCGCCCGAGGCCGAGTTGGCCAATTGGTTGGCGGTGCGTGCCGAGTCGGCCGTCTGTTTGACCGTGCCGGTCAGCTGAACCATCGAAGACGCGGCCTGCTGCAGGTTGGAGGCGGTCTGCTCGGTGCGGCCGGACAGGTCCTGGTTGCCGGTGGCAATCTCGACCGAAGCGGTGCGAATGCTGTCCGCCGAGATGCGCAGATGGCCGACCAGGCTTTGCAGGGCCTGCTGCATGTTCTGCAGCGAGTTCATCAGGTGCGAGGCCTCATCCTGCCCCACCACCTCGCGAGCGCTCATGGTCAGATCGCCCTTGGCAATCGCATCGGCCAGCGCACCGGCTTCGGCCAGGGGCGTACAGATGCTCTGCATGTTCAGCAGGGTCAGCGGTACCACGATCACCGAGCTGAGAATCAGCACGGCAATGAACACGGTGAACACAGTGCTCTGGGTGGACTCGCTGGCCTGCAGCGATTTCGCCGTGTCCTGCTCAAGAGACTGGCGCAGCTCGTTCAGCAGCTTCTCTGCTTCTTGGGCATGGTCCTTGGCTGCTTTCAGTGCGTTGTTCGCTTCAGCCGCGCTGGTGACGCTGCCGGTTTCAAGCTGGGCCAGAACCGGTTGAGCCTTGGCAACATAGTCCGTCATCAGAGGCATGATCTGACCCATGACGCGGTTGTTGGCGTCATCGTGGCCGACCATCAAGGCCTTGATGTTTTCTTCCAGGGCCTTGCGACCCTCGTCCCACTTCTGGTGATAGCTTTTGACCTCATCGGGTTGGGCATGGGTGATGACCATGTCCTTCTCAAAGCGCCGCAGATTGCCCATGGCCTGGACCATCAGGGTCATGTGCTTGGCATCCACCACGGACTTGTCGGCCAGCTGCTTGCTTTGACCGCGCAGCGAGTTCATGCCGTACAGACCGACGCCGCCGACGATCACCAGCAGTGTCAAAACCATGGCGATGGCTCCGATCATGCGGGTGCGGATGCTGAACATGCGGAGCATGGCGCTCAGGTTCATCGATTACCTCTATCGTTCATTTCGAAAAAGCGCTCAGGCCCGGGCATTCAGTGCCGCGAGCGGCGCACTAGGCTGCCAACGTCCAGAATCAGCGCCACCCGTCCATCGCCCATGATGGTGGCGCCCGAGACGTCATTGACCTTGCGGTAATTGGCTTCCAGGTTCTTGACCACCACCTGCTGCTGGCCGAGCAACTCGTCCACCAGCAGGGCCACACGTCCGCCTTCAGCCTCAACCACCACCATGATGGAAGAGACATGTTCGAAGTCGAAGCGGGGCACGTTGAAGATGGTCTCCAGGCCGATCACCGGCATGTACTCGTCGCGCACCTCAACCACGCGGCCGGAGCCGGCCACCGTCTTGATGGTGTCGGCTTGCACCTGGAAGGACTCGACCACCGAGGACAGCGGCAGGATGTAGACCTCTTCGCCCACGCCCACGCTCATGCCGTCCATGATGGCCAGGGTCAGCGGCAGACGCACCGAGACCTTCATGCCGTAGCCTTCGGCGGAGTCGATCTCGACCGTGCCGCCCAGCGAGGTGATGTTCTTCTTCACCACGTCCATGCCCACACCGCGGCCGGACACATCGGTGACCTGGTCGGCAGTGGAGAAACCAGGTGCGAAGATCAAGCCCCAGACCTCGGCATCGGTCATGGTGTCGGGGGCGTCGATGCCTTTTTCGCGGGCCTTCTTGATCAGCTTCTCGCGGTTCAGACCACGGCCGTCGTCGCGCACTTCGATGACGATGGAGCCACCCTGGTGCGAAGCGACCAGGGTGATGGTGCCTTGCTCGGGCTTGCCCTTGGCGATCCGGTCGGCCGGCTGCTCGATGCCGTGGTCGCAGCTGTTGCGCACCAAGTGAGTCAGCGGGTCGGTGATCTTTTCGACCAGGCTCTTGTCCAGCTCGGTGGCTTCACCCTGGGTGACCAGCTCGACCTTCTTGCCCAGCTTGGCGGCCAGGTCGCGCAGCATGCGCGGGAAGCGGTTGAACACGACCGACATGGGAATCATGCGGATCGACATCACCGACTCTTGCAAGTCGCGGGTGTTGCGCTCCAGATCGGCCAGGCCCGAGGCCAGCTGCTGGTACAGGCCCGGCGCGAGGTCGCGGCTGTTCTGCGCCAGCATGGCTTGCGTGATCACCAGCTCGCCGACCAGGTTGATCAGCTGGTCCACCTTCTCAATGGACACACGCAGGGTGGATTGCTCCATGCCTGCGGCCGCCGGGCGTGCCTCGGCCTTGACGGCTGGGGCCGCGGCCACCACCGGCTTGGCGACTTCGGCCTGCACTTTGAGTTCGGTGCTGGCTTCCGGTGCATCGGGCACGCCAGGGGCGTTGTCGAAGAAACCGTAGCCGGGGTCGTTGTCCTTTTCCTCGGCCGCGGGAGCGCCAGGCGCGTCGGCGTGGAAGCCGAAGCCGGGGCCGAAGGGCGTCAGCTTGACCTGTTCACGGGCGACGTGGAAGGTGAAGAGATCCAGCAGGTCGTTGTCCGAGCTGCCGGTCAGGATCTTGAAGCGGCGGATGCCGTCCGCGGCCACACCACCGTCCAGCGGCTCGATGGTGCCGAGGTCGGTGATTTCCTTGAACAGCTCGACCAGGTTGTCGGCCAGGCTCAAGTCGCTGAGCGGGCCGACTTGCAGCTCGAGCTCGCGCGCGGTCGGTTTGGCCGGCGCGGCGGCCTTGGGCGCGGGCGCTGGTGCGGCTTTGGGTGCTGGAGCGGGAGTGGCGGCCGGGGCGGGGGCGACCTGCTCACCTTCAACAAAGCTGCGGATGCTGGCCAGCAAATCGCTGGTGTCCACCGCGTCCGCGCCGGAGCCCTGGTGGCGACCGAGCTGAGCGCGCAAAGCGTCGCCCGACTGCAGCAGCACATCGACCATGGGCGAGGTGGCTTGCAGCTCGTGGCGACGCAGCTTGTCCAGCAGCGTTTCCATCTGGTGGGTCAGCTCCGCGACATCGCTGAAGCCGAAGGTGGCGGCGCCGCCCTTGATCGAGTGGGCGCAGCGGAAGATGGCGTTGAGCTCTTCGTCGTCGGCGGTTTCGACATTCAGGTTCAGCAGCAGCTGTTCCATGGTGTCGAGGTTCTCGGCCGCTTCCTCGAAGAAGACTTGATAAAACTGGCTCAGGTCAATGCCGGCGCTCAGGCTAGCGCCCTCGGAGGTCATATCTCCCATGCTTTACTCCAGTGTGGTGAGCGCATCAACGAATGACTTTGCCGATGACTTCGATCAGCTTGGCCGGATCAAAGGGCTTCACCAACCAGCCCGTGGCACCGGCGGCGCGGCCGGCTTGCTTCATCTGATCGCTGGACTCGGTGGTCAGGATCAGGATCGGCGTGGTCTTGAACTTCGGGTTGTCACGCAGCTTCTTGGTCAGGCTGATGCCATCCATGCGCGGCATGTTCTGGTCGGTCAGCACCAGGTCGAAGTCGCGCGTGCCGGACTTTTCCAGGGCGTCTTGTCCGTCCACAGCTTCCACCACATTGAAGCCTGCGTTCTTCAACGTGAAAGAGACCATCTGGCGCATCGAGGCCGAATCGTCCACAGCAAGAATTGAGTGCATTGTTGTTTCTCCGGGTATCAAGCTGGTTTCGGAAAATTTGTGAGCTTCTTTAGAACAATTCGATAGAACCGGCGTCCATCTCATCCTGTGTGACCGGATTCGGTCGCAGAGGTGCGATTTCGACCACCGTGGCCCCGTCTTCGTCATCGCCAAAGGTGTCGCGTGCCAGTTGGTCGGCGCAGTTGCGCAGGCGTTGGCTGGTGTGGGCGATCAATTGGGTGGCCATGTCCTGGAACTGCAGGGCGGTGATGGCCCCGGCGATGTCCAGCATGACTTTCTGCAACACCGGTGCGTGGGCGTCGCCGCCCTCGCTGGCGCCGTTCAACAAACCATGCACATGGCTGGAGGCGCTGTAGAAGTGGGTGGACAAGGCCTCTCCGGCGTCGTCCAGAAGGCGTTGCAAACGCTCCAGGTCATTGGTGACCGTCATCAGGTGATCCTGGAGCTCGGCCGCAGCCAGCAGCGGCGTCATTCCCAGCTCGGGTGGGTCAGGCGTTTCATTCATCAGCATCTTTGCTCCACGCTTATGGACCTGTCGGAGCGCAAGACCTGACCCTGTGCGGGGATCAAGTCCGGGCTCGTCAGGGTGACCGGTTCTTGCAGGCATCTTCGGCATTTCCTGCGGAACTGTCGACAGGACAATGGACGCATAAGCGGCCTATTTGTGTGATTCGACCAGGTCTGGATGGGAAATATAAGGGTAAACCCTTGGGTGGCGTGGCTTCTCTGCAGATTCGTTCGCATCACACAGGCCACACGGGCCGGGACGGTCATGCAATCCCGGCATACTCGCCCCCCATGACGATCTCTACTGCTGATCGCCGGCTGCGCGTGCTGCACATCGAGGACTCCGAGCTTGATCATCAATTGATCATGGCCCAGCTGCGCCGTGCCGGTCTGGATTTGGAATTGCACCGGGTGGACACCCTGGCCGAGGTGAGCCGTGCGCTCGAGGGCAACTGGGATGCCGTGATCTCCGACTACAACCTGCCGGGCTTTTCGGGCCTGCTGGTGCTGGACATGCTCAAGGAGAGCAAGCGCCTCCTGCCTTTCATCCTGGTCTCCGGCGAGATCGGTGAGGACACGGCCGTAGCGGCCATGCGCACGGGTGCTTCGGACTATCTGCTGAAGAAAGACCTCGCCCGCCTGGCGCCGGCGCTGCTCCACGCCATCGAGGCCTGCGAGTCCGAGCGCGCGCGCATCGAGGCCGATCGCGAGCTGCTCAAGTCCAAGCAGCGCCTGCACGAGTTGGCCGGCCATCTGCAAACCAGTGTGGAGATGGAGCGCGCGGCGATCGCGCGCGAGATCCATGATGATGTGGGCGGCTCGCTCACCGCCTTGAAGTTCGATCTGGCCTGGATCAACCGCCATGCGCAAGACCCGGCCGTGCAGCAGCGCGTGCAGTCGGCGCTGGAAACGGTGACCTCGGCCATCGAGGCCAGCCAGCGCATCATGCACAACCTGAGGCCGGCCATCCTGGAGCAGGGTCTGGTGGCCGCGGTGCAGTGGATGGCGGCGCGCTTCGAGCGCCGCACCGGCATCATCACGACCATGCGCACCAGCCATGAGCAGATGCAGCTGCCGGCCGGCGTGCCTCTGGTGGCCTACCGCACGGCGCAGGAGGCGCTGACCAATGTCTCCAAGCATGCGCAGGCGACGCGGGTGCATATCGAGCTGAGCGTGGACTCGGGCGTGCTAACGCTGGAGCTCAGCGACAATGGCGTGGGCATTGCAGCCGGCGCCTTGGCCAAGGCGCGCAGCTTTGGAATTCGCGGCCTGCATGAGCGGGCTGCCACGGTAGGAGGATGGGTGGACTTGAGCAGCAACAGCAAGGGCACGAGCCTGATTCTTTCGGTGCCTCTGGAGGCCGACAGCCTGGACCGTTTCGGAGGTGAAGACCATCCCGCCGTCACCCACGACCCTTCGGCCTGGGGTGGCGCATGATCAAGGTCATTCTTTGTGACGACCACGCGCTGATCCGCCGCGGCATCCGCGACACCTTGTCCGATGTGCCCGACATCGAGGTCATCGGCGAGGCCGGCGACTACGGCGAGCTGCGCAGCCTGCTGCGCGATCTCGGCCCCAGCGCGGCGGTCGATGTGCTGGTGCTGGACATCAATATGCCGGGCCGCAGCGGCCTCGATGTGCTGCATGTGATGAAGGACGAGGGCACCTCGATCCGCACCCTGATCGTCTCCATGTACCCCGAGGACCAGTACGCCATCCGCGCCTTGCGCGCCGGGGCCTACGGCTACGTCAACAAGGGCGGTGACCCGCAGGTGCTGGTGCAGGCGGTGCGCACCGTGGCGCAGGGCCGCAAGTACGTGACGCCCGAGATCGCGCAAATGCTGGTCGAGAGCCTGACCGCGCCGGTCAATGAGCAGGCGCACCAGAAGCTCTCCGACCGCGAGCTGCAAACCCTGGTGATGATCGCCTCCGGCAAGCGCCTCTCGGACATCGCCGAGGAGCTGATGCTCAGCCCCAAGACCGTCAGCGTCTACCGCGCCCGCGTGCTGGAGAAGCTGGGCCTGGCCAACAACTCCGAGCTGACGGTCTACGCCATCCGCAACGGCCTGGTCGCCAGCTGAAGAGGGCTCCGGCCGCTGCAGCAGCGGCCCAGGCCGTGGACGGCTCATTAACGACGCTCTCGCGCCCTTGTTTTTGCGATAGACCGGTGGCGGTCGATGGTAAAAAATGCCTTTGCGCTGGCTGCGCTGTGCGGCCGGCTGAGCATGGGCAGATCGATGAGCGTAGCGGCCAGTAGCAGCAGCGACCAGCAGAGCGCCACCGCCAAAGCGGTGGAGGCCGAGGCCCCGCCCGGCAGCAGCAAGCCAGCGCCTGCCAGCCCCACCGAAGTGCGTTCTGGGGAGCTCCAGCATTCGCTGGTTCGCCGCCTGACCCGGCTGAATCTTCAGGTGCTGTCCAGCGCCATGGTGCTCAGTTTCGGGCTGATCGCCGCCATCCTCTGGTTGGGCGCGCGCGAGCGCCAGGCCCAGGCCGCTGAGCTCAGCGCGCAACTCTTGGCCAACAGTCTCGCGCCCATGCTGGTGTTCGAGGATCAGGCCGCAGCCAGTGCCGAACTGGCCGCCTTCGTGCGGCGGGGCGAGGTGCTGGAAGTGCGCGCCTTCAATGCCGCGCTCAAGGTGTTTGTGCAGTGGCAGTCGGCTTCTTCGTCTCCGCCGATGCCTGGGGCCTCGATGGCGGCAGCGGCGGCGGCCTTGCCGGCGGGCATGGATCATGGCCAGGGCCTGCGTTTCATGCGCGCGGCCGAGGTGGAGGTCTGGGTGCCGATTCGGCTCAAGGGTGAGCTGGTGGGCAGCCTGGTGCTGCGCGAGAGTTTGCAGAATCTGCAGATGTTGCTGCTCAAGCTGATCAGTGCGGCGGCGCTCTTGATCGCCGTGGCCATCGCCATCGCCTGGCGTGTCCTGCGTCGGGTGCAACAGCGCGCCCTGGCCCCCATTGTGGAGCTGTCGCGGCTGGCCGAGCAGGTCTCGGTGGATCAGGATTTCACACGCCGGGCCACCGTGCATTGGCCCGATGAAGTGGGGCGTTTGAGCGAGCGCTTCAACCAGATGCTGCAGCGTGTGGAGACCACGCAAGCGGAGCTCAATCTGCGCTTGCGCCAGGAGCAGGAAGCCGGGCAGCAGTTCGAGCAACTGGCCCACCGTGACGCCCTGACCCAGCTGCCCAACCGCTTGTATTTCCAGTCGGCGCTGGAGCGCCACATGGCCGCCAGCTGCCAGAACGTCGAGCTGATGGCCTTGATGTTCATTGATCTCGACAACTTCAAGTCCGTCAATGACAAGCATGGCCATGAGGCTGGTGACGAAGTGCTTCGCGAAGTGGCGCGGCGCATGAGTCGGGTCTTGCGCGGCAACGATGTGCTGTGCCGTTTGGGCGGCGATGAGTTCGGTCTGATCCTGCCGACCTTGCCCAATGACACAGCCGCCGAGCAACTCGCCGTGCGCCTGATTGCGGCGGTTCGTGAGCCCTTGTATGTGGGTGAGCACCTGATGCCGATTGGCGCCACGGTCGGCCTGGCTTTTTGTCCGACCGACGAAGTCGATGCAGCCCATCTGTTGGTGGCCGCCGATGTGGCCATGTATGCCGCCAAGCGTGCCGGCAAGAACACGTTCAGGCGGGCCAGTCATGCGGGCAGCTGAGGTACATGTTCGGCCGCGCCGTGCCAGGCCTCTAGTCTGGGGTTGGGGTTTGCTGATCGCGGCATTGTGTTCAGGCGGGGCGATGCCGCCTGCATGGGCCGGCGAACCTGGCCTGGCCGTGGCCGAAGCCAATGCCGGCCTGGATCTGGGTTTGGAGGACTTGCTGCGCCAGGGCCTCAAGGCCGTGCCGCAAGCGGTGCAGGTGTCCACGGCCTCGCGTTTCGCGCAAAGCGCCGAGCAGGCCCCGGCGCAGACCTATGTGCTCACCGACGCCGAGATCCGCGCCTATGGCCTGCGCAGCATGGCCGACATCCTCAACTGCCTGCCGGGCCTGTTCACCACCAGCAATGGCAATTTCGTTTACGTGGCTGCGCGCGGCCTGGGCCGGCCCGGTGATTTCAACGCCCGTCTGCTTTTGATGATCGACGGCGTGCGCGTGAACGAGAACATCTTCGACGCCGCCCTGATCGGGCCCGAGTTTTACGTCGATGTGGATTTGATCGACCGGGTTGAGTTCACGCCCGGTCCGGGCTCGGCCTTGTATGGCAATAACGCATTTTTTGGTGTGATCCAGGTGCAGACTAAGCGGGCCGACAAGCTAGCCGGCCTGCGCGCCCGCCTGGCGCTCGATTCACTGCGTGGTGGCAGCTGGCAGGCCAGTGCCGGTCAGCGTCTGGACAGCGGCGCCGAGGGCTGGATATCGATCTCGGGCTTTCAGCAGGACCGCATTCCTTTGAACAGCCCGGCGCCTGCCGAAAGGGTCGATCGTCTGCGTGATCACAACTGGGACCATGGCACCCGCCTGCTTGCCCGCGCCAGCATGGCGGGCTGGAGCTTTCGTGCCGGCCACAGCGAGCGCGTGCGCGGCAATGCTTCGCCGCTGGACCCGACGCGGCCCGGCTCGGGCATCGGTCAAGGCCGCTCGATCTACTTCAACCAGTTCGCAGCTTTGGGTTACGAAGGCGCGCTGGGGGCCAATTGGGATTTGACGGTCGAGGCCTCCAGCAAGGTCTTGCAATCGCGTCGCCGTGACCCGCTGGAGCAGCCGGGGCGGCCGCCTCTGGAGCTGGAGACCTTGTCCGAGGGGCAGTGGGATGAATTTGCCCTGCGCCTGGGCAGCTCTGCCTGGCGCGGGCACTATGTTCTGGGCGGCTTGGAGTGGCAGCGTGACCGGTTGCAGCGCATCGCTCTGGGTGCGAGAGGCCTGCCGCCGGATCTGGATTTCACCTCCGCGTCCGAGCGCCTGGGCGTGTTTGTGCAAGACGAGTGGCAGCTTCACGCCCAGCACCGTCTGGTGCTGGGCCTGCGGTGGGACCATGACCGCCGCGCCGATGGCAGCCGCCTCAACCCCCGCCTGGCCTGGGTGTGGCAGCTGAGCCCGGAGGCCAACCTCAAGCTCATGCAGGGCAGTGCCTACCGGGCGCCGAACTTCTACGAGTTCCGCAGCAACCAGGCGCCGGGCTTGCCAGTGCTGGAGGCCGAGCGCACGCGCAGCCTGGAGCTGGCGCTGGAGCATCGCCTGACCCCACAGCTGCAGTACCGAGCCTCGCTCTACCGTGCACGCATGAGCGGCTTGATCAGCCAGGTGCTCAAGCCGGATACGGGGCTGAGTTTTGTCAACAGCGATGTCGTGCGCAGCCGCGGCCTGGAGCTGGGCCTGGAAAAGCGCTGGGACGGAGGCGCGCGCCTGCAGTTGGGCTTGTCGCTGCAGCGCAGCCGCGAGCTGGGCAGTGGCGCCGAGCTCGACAATTCGCCGCGCCGCCTGTTCAAGCTGGCTTACAGCCAGCCGCTCTGGCGTGATGACTTGCAACTGGGCTGGCAGACCCAGGCCATGAGCCGCCGCCAGGTTCCTGCCGGCAGCTTGCCCGGCCAGGTCTTGCATCACCTGCACCTGCTGTGGCGCCAGAGCGCGGACAGCGAATGGTCGTTGGGCCTGCGCAACCTCACGGGTGTGAGCTATGCCGACCAGCCCGATGTGGGCTTGCCGCCGCTGCGCCAGGAAGGGCGTGTGCTTCGCCTGCAGTTCAAGCACCGGGTGGGCTCATGAAGCGCGCGCGGAGTTCTTGGCTGGCTTGGCTTCGGCTCTTGCCTTTGCTCTGGGCTGCGGGTGCGGCCTGGGCGCATCCGGGCCAGGAGGAGGCGCAGCTCAAGGCCGCCTTTATCTACCGCTTTGCCCAGTTCACGCAGTGGCCGCCACCGCCGCCGGGTCGCGAGTTCAACTACTGCGTGGCGGGCGACCGCGAGCTGCAAGACGCCTTGCGTGTGGTGGCGCAAAAGCCCATGGGTCAGGCTGCCGGGCGGGTCCTGGTGCTGGGCTCACCGGCCGAGGCCGGGCCTTGCCATGTGCTGGTGCTGGGCTTTGCCGGTCGCCAGGAGCTGCAGCTCTGGCTGGACGCCCTGGCCGACAGTCCCTTGCTGGTGGTCGGCGCCAGCGCCGAGGCCTTCCGGGCCGGCGCCATCATCGCCCTGGTGCTGGAGCCCAATGGCATGGCCTTTCGCATCAACCACAGCGAGGCCAAGCGGCGCGGCCTGATGCTCAGCTCGCAGATGCTGAAGCTGGCGCGCGAGGTGAAGTAGGCCTCGGGCCTGTTCCTCTCCGGCATGCTGCAAGAGGCCCTCAGGCCTGCACGCGGGCGGCCTGAGCGTCCGGCCAGGCCAGGACTTGGCGCACAAAGTCCTGCAGCCGGGCGGCCTCGCCGGTGGTTTCCAGCCGCAGGGCGGGGCGGGCTTCGGATTCCACGTCCTGCCTGCCCCACAAGGCTGCCGCGCGCTGGGCCACGGCGGTTTCGATATTTAGCAGCTGTACCTGAGGGCCCAGGGCGCGCTGCAGGGCTGGCTGCACCAGTGGGTAGTGGGTGCAGCCCATCAGCACCGTGTCCACGCCGGCCTCGCGCAGAGGTTGGCAGAGCCGGTCCAGCAGGGCGTGAAGCTCGGGCGTGTCCAACTGTCCCCGCTCGATCAGGTCGACCAGGCCGGGGCAGGGCTGGCTGAACACCTCGATGCCCTCCGCATGCCGGCTGATCAAGTCCTGGTAGCGCGCGCTGGCGATGGTGGCCACGGTGGCAAGCACGCCGATGCGTGAGCCTCGCTGGCCCTTGGTGCGCGCCAGGCTGGCCGCGACCGCCGGTTTGATGCCCGGCTCGGTGCCGACGATGGGCAGCGCGGGCCAGCGTTGGCGCAGTGTGGCGATGGCGTGGGCCGTGGCGGTGTTGCAGGCAACGACCAGCATGCCCGCGCCCTGGCTCACCAGGTAGTCGGCCAGGCGCAGGCTGCGTTCGCGGATGAAGTCGGGGCTGCGCGGGCCGTAGGGCGCGTGGGCGGCGTCGGCCACGTAGTGAAGGGCCGCCTGGGGCAGCGCTTGCTGCAGGGCGCGCAGCACGGTCAGGCCGCCGACGCCGGAATCGAAGACGCCGATGGTGGCCGAGGGCGACCGTGCCGCGGCGAGGGGAGGGCTGCTGCTCATGCTCATTGGGGGCTGCAGTCTAGCGGCAGCCTGACGCGACTCTGGCTTCATGCTTAGAATAGAACGATCGTGCTTTTTTGGCTGCATCTCCGATGTTGGCAAAGATGCCCCAACCGCCTTCGGGTGGCCCCTTAGAATCTGATTAACGTTAACGTCAATTAGCCTTGGAGTAATCGATGAAGGTCTTGGTCCCAGTCAAACGCGTGGTCGACTACAACGTCAAGGTGCGCGTCAAGAGCGACGGCAGCGGTGTGGACACCGCCAACGTCAAGATGTCGATGAACCCCTTCGACGAGATCGCCATCGAAGAAGCCGTGCGCCTGAAGGAAAAAGGTGTGGTCACCGAGGTGATCGCGGTGTCCTGCGGTGTCACCCAGTGCCAGGAAACCCTGCGCACCGCCATGGCCATTGGCGCCGACCGCGCCATCCTGGTCGAGACCGATGCCGAACTGCAGCCCCTGGCCGTGGCCAAGATCCTCAAGGCCCTGGTCGACAAGGAACAACCCCAGCTGGTCATCCTCGGCAAGCAGGCGATTGACGACGATTGCAACCAGACCGGCCAGATGCTGGCGGCCCTGACCGGCCTGCCGCAAGGCACCTTCGCCAGCAAGGTGGAAGTGGCCGATGGCGCCGTGTCCGTCACCCGGGAAGTCGATGGTGGCCTGGAAACCGTGAAGCTGAGCCTGCCGGCCGTCATCACCACCGACCTGCGCCTGAACGAGCCGCGCTACGTCACCCTGCCCAACATCATGAAGGCCAAGAAGAAGCAGCTGGACACCGTCAAGCCGGCCGATCTGGGTGTGGACGTGAGCCCGCGCATCAAGACCCTCAAGGTCGAAGAGCCGCCCAAGCGCAGCGCCGGCATCAAGGTGGCCGATGTGGCCGCCCTGGTCGACAAGCTGAAGAACGAAGCCAAGGTCATTGGCTGAACCCAGATCAGAAGAATTCGGAGAAAACACAATGACTGCTCTCGTGATTGCTGAACACGACAACGCCTCCATCAAGGGCGCGACGCTGAACACCGTGACCGCTGCGGCGGCCGTGGGCGGCGATGTCCATGTGCTGGTGGCTGGTTTCAATGCCGGCGCCGCGGCCGCTGCTGCGGCCCAGATCGCTGGTGTGAGCAAGGTGCTGCATGCCGATTCCGCCGCGCTGGAAAACGGCCTGGCCGAAAACCTGGCCGCCCAGGTGCTGGCGATTGCCGGCGGCTACAGCCACATCCTGTTCCCGGCCACCGCCTCGGGCAAGAACGTCGCGCCGCGCGTGGCCGCCTTGCTGGACGTGGCACAGCTGAGCGACGTCACCAAGGTCATCAGCGCCGACACCTTCGAGCGCCCGATCTACGCCGGCAACGCGATTGCCACCGTGCAAAGCAGCGATGCCACCAAGGTGCTGACCGTGCGTACCACCGGTTTTGACGCCGCCGCCGCCCAAGGCGGCAGCGCCGCCGTGGAAACCGTGGCCGCCGCCGCCGACAGCGGCAAGAGCAGCTTCGCCGGCCGTGAAGTGACCAAGAGCGACCGCCCCGAGCTGACCGCCGCCAAGATCATCGTTTCCGGTGGCCGTGCCCTGGGTTCCAACGACAAGTTCATGGAAGTGCTGACGCCTCTGGCCGATAAGCTGGGCGCTGCCCTGGGCGCCTCGCGTGCCGCCGTGGATGCCGGTTATGCCCCGAACGACTGGCAGGTCGGCCAGACCGGCAAGATCGTCGCGCCCCAGCTCTACATCGCCTGCGGCATCAGCGGCGCGATCCAGCATCTGGCCGGCATGAAGGATTCCAAGGTGATCGTCGCGATCAACAAGGACGCCGAAGCGCCGATCTTCTCGGTGGCCGACTACGGCCTGGAAGCCGATCTGTTCACCGCCGTGCCGGAGCTGGTGGGCAGCCTCTGAGCCCGCGCGCAGCCCCCACTATCGAGTGAGCCCCAGGGCGCCCGACTCACGGTCGCGGCGCCCTTGTTGTATCTGAATCTGAGATCGCTGGAGACAAAGCCATGACTTACCGCGCCCCCGTCAAGGACATGCTGTTCAATATGCAGGAGCTCGCCGGCCTGCAAGCCCTGACCGAGCAAATCCCTGCATTCGCCGATTTCGGCATCGACACCGCCCAGGCCGTGCTGGAAGAGTGCGCCAAGTTCAACGAGGACGTGGTCGCACCGCTGAACTGGGAGGGCGACAAGGCGCCGTCCTACTGGAAGGACGGCGAAGTCTTCACCACCACCGGCTTCAAGCAGGCCTTCAAGCAGTTCGCCGAAGGTGGCTGGCAAGGTCTGCAACACCCCGCTGACTTCGGCGGCCAGGGCCTGCCCAAGACCATCGGCGCCGCCTGCGGCGAGATGATCAACAGCGCCAATCTGAGCTTTGCGCTCTGCCCGCTGCTGACCGATGGCGCCATCGAAGCCCTGCTGACGGCCGGCTCCGAGGAGCAAAAGAACACCTTCATCCCCAAGCTGATCGACGGCAGCTGGACCGGCACCATGAACCTGACCGAGCCGCAAGCCGGCTCGGACCTGGCCCAGGTGCGCACCCGCGCCGAGCCTCAAGGCGACGGCACGTACAAGATCTTCGGCACCAAGATCTTCATCACCTACGGTGAGCACGACATGGCCGAGAACATCGTCCATCTGGTGCTGGCCCGTGTGGTCGGTGCGCCGGAAGGCGTGAAGGGCATCAGCCTCTTCATCGTGCCCAAGTTCCTGGTCAATGCCGATGGCTCCCTGGGCGCCCGCAACGACGCTCACTGCGTGTCCATCGAGCACAAGATGGGCATCAAGGCCAGCCCAACCTGCGTGCTGCAGTTCGGCGACCATGGCGGCGCCATCGGCACCCTGGTCGGCGAAGAGAACCGCGGCCTCGAGTACATGTTCATCATGATGAACGCCGCCCGCTTCGGCGTCGGCGTGCAGGGCATCGCGGTGGCCGAGCGCGCCTACCAAAAAGCCGCCAGCTTCGCCCGCGAGCGCATCCAGTCGCGTCCGGTGGACGGCTCTCTGCCCAGCGCCGGCCCCATCCTGCACCACCCCGATGTGCGCCGCATGCTGATGACCATGCGCGCCCTGACCGAGGGTTGCCGCGCCATGTCCAGCGTGGCCGCCGCGGCCTACGATGCGGCCCACCACCATGCCGATGCCGAAATCCGCAAGCAGAGCCAGGCCTTCTACGAGTTCCTCGTGCCCCTGGTCAAGGGCTACAGCACCGAGATGAGCCTGGAGGTCACCGACCTGGGCGTGCAGGTGCATGGCGGCATGGGCTTCATCGAGGAAACCGGCGCCGCCCAGCATTACCGCGACGCCAAGATCCTGACGATTTACGAAGGCACGACCGCCATCCAGGCCAATGACCTGGTCGGCCGCAAGACCGCACGCGACGGTGGCGCCTTTGCCCGCTCCATTGCGGCCATGGTCGAGGCCACCGAAGCGCAGCTGCTGACACGCGACAGCGCCGCCGCCCGCGCGGTGCAAAAGCGCCTGACCGCGGCCCGTCTGGCCTTTGTGGATGTGGTGAACTTCATCGCTGCCAACGCCCGCAGCAACCCGAACGCGAGCTACGCCGGCTCCGTGCCCTATCTGATGCTGGCTGGCAATCTGGTCGCCGGCTGGCAGCTGGCGCGCTCGCTGCTGGTGGCCGAGGACAAGCTGGCCGCCGGTGAAGACGCCGCCTTCATGTCGGCCAAGATCGCCACCGCGCGCTTCTATGCCGAGCACATCCTGAGCCGTGCCGGTGGCACGCGCGATGCCATCGTCGAGGGCGCCGACAGCGTCACCGCCCTGGCGCTGGATGCCTTCTGATCGGGCGCGGCACGATGGCACTCCCTGAGATCCTGAAGCAGCTGCCGCTGCCCATCATCGGCTCGCCCCTGTTCATCATCAGCAACCCCAAGCTGGTGATCGCGCAGTGCAAGGCCGGCATCGTTGGCTCCATGCCGGCGCTCAATGCCCGGCCGGCCGAGCTGCTCGATGAATGGCTGAACGAAATCACCACCGAACTGGCGGCCTACAACCGCGCCAACCCGGACAAGCCGGCGGCGCCTTTCGCCATCAACCAGATCGTGCACAAGAGCAATGAACGGCTCGAGCACGATATGGCGGTGTGCGCCAAATACAAGGTGCCCATCATCATCACCTCGCTGGGCGCGCGCGAGGATGTCAACCAGGCCGTGCACGCCTGGGGCGGCATCGTGCTGCACGACGTCATCAACAACAAGTTCGCCAAGAAAGCGATCGAGAAGGGCGCCGACGGCCTGATCGCCGTCGCGGCCGGTGCTGGCGGCCATGCGGGGGTCAAGAGCCCCTTCGCGCTGATCCAGGAAATCCGGGAGTGGTTCCAGGGCCCGGTGGCCCTGTCCGGCTCCATCGCCAGTGGCGACGCGGTGCTGGCCGCCCAGGCCATGGGCGCGGATCTGGCCTATATCGGCTCGGCCTTCATCGCCACCGAGGAGGCCCGCGCCGCCGAGGATTACAAGCAGATGATTGTCGACAGCAACAGCGACGACATCGTCTACAGCAACCTCTTCACCGGCGTGCACGGCAATTACCTGCGCGGCTCCATCGTCAAAGCCGGCATGGACCCGGATCACCTGCCCGAGAGCGATCCGAGTGCGATGAACTTCGGCGGCAGCTCCAGCAAGGCCTGGAAAGACATCTGGGGCTGCGGCCAAGGCATCGGCGCCATCCGCGCCGTGGTGCCGGCGGCCGAGCTGGTGGCGCGCCTGGGCCGTGAGTACCAGGCTGCGCGCGAGCGCCTGCGTCTGGGCTGAAACACTCACGCTCGGGCGGTGCAGGCCGCCCGAGCCGCTGGGCTTCCACACAAGAAAAAAGCCCGCTGAGCAGTGCGCTCAGCGGGCTTTTTGGTGTTCGGGTTGACGAGCCCTGCCTCGGCACTGGTCACAACGGCTAGGGCTGCTTGGTTCCCCACCTGACCCGGTTGGCCGCGCTTCCATGCGAGGAGGCCCGTCAGCGTGCATTGTAAACGATGCGCGGCATGTTCTCCTTCAAGCCTTCGCCGGGTCAATCCTTGAAACCGGGCTCGATTCCCTTGGCGCTCAACGGTCGGCAGCTTGCAAAACGCCGTGGTTCAGCGCATCCAGCACCCAGCTGTCGCCGACCTCGTTGTTGCCCTCGGTGTTGCTCAGGCCGAAGCAGGCTCGCTTGCCGTCGAGTTGGAGAAGCACCATGCCCATGAAGCCGGCATAGGCGCCGGTGTGAACCAGGCTTCGCTTGCCTTTGATTTCCATGGCCACCCAGCCCAGGCTGTACTCGCCTGCGGGCAGCTGGCGCAGGGCTTGAATGTAGTCGGGTGCCAGCCCATGGCTATGACCCTGAAAGGCACACTGATGCTCGGCCAGCCAACGGCCGTAGCCCGCCGCGCTCAGCCAGACATTGCCCGAGGGTTGCAGCGCGCCGTCGACCCAGACCGACCATTCCGGCGCCAGCGCCTGGTAGGGCTTCAGTGCCTGCGGCTTCGGGCCGACATGGCCTTGCGGGGCATGGGTGGGCGGGCTCAGCGCGAAGTCCAGACCCAGGCCACGGGCCCAGTGGAGCAGCAGGGTGTTGAAATCCTGGCCGCTCGCCGCCTCCAGCATGGCCCCAGCCAGGGTGTAGCCGGCGTTGGAGTACAGCAACTCGCCTCCCGGCGCAGTGGCGGGAGGGCGTGCCAGCACCCAGCGGGCCAAGAGCCGCCGGCGCTCACGGTCAGTCTGGGGCAGGGGCTCCGTCTGAATGGCCAGGTAGTCCGCCAGCTCGGCAAGCTCGCTCGGCTCCTGAAATGCCGGCATGCCGCTGCGGTGGTCCAGCATCTGGCGCAGGGTGATGTTGGCATAGCCCGGATGCAGGATGGGCGCGAGATCGGGGAGCAGCTCGGCGGGCCGGCTGTCCCAGCGCAGCTTGCCCTGGCGCACCAGCTCGGCCGCCAATGCTGCTGTCATTGATTTGCCGAGAGATCCCAGCTGCATGGCATGGTGGCGGGACAGGGCTGTGTTTTGGCCTTGCTGGCTCAGACCGGCGCAGCCGAGGTAGAGCTTGTGCGCGCCTTCAAATTGACTGCCGAACATCGCACCCACCAGGCCAGTCGCGACTGCGGCCTGCGCCAGCTCGCTCAGACGGGCTTCCTCTTGCAGCAGTTCGGGGCGCAGCAGCTCCTCGCGTTCGGCGCTGCCGCCACAGGCACTCAGAACGGCGGCGGGCAGGAGGCAGGCGGGCAGGAGCGGCAGGAAGGCGCGGCGGCGCAGATGGGGGGTGGACATGGCGAACGAGGACTCCAGAACTTGAAGTCGGCGATTCTTGGCAGCCCACGCTAAAGAACTGCTAAAGCTCTTGGGCCTTCCTCAGGCACTCTCGGCCGGGGCCTGAGCCGCGCTGCTTGCGGGTGCATCAGGCAGTACCAGCTCGAAGCCGATGCCCCGCCCATGCAGGCCCGGGCCGACGCGCAGCTCCGCCCCCAGCTGAAGTGCCGCCTGTGCGGCGATGGCCAGGCCGAGGCCGCTGCCCGGCTCCTGCATGTGCTCCTGCGCTTGATCGCCGCGCCAGAAGCGCTCGAACATGCGCGCCTGCGCTTCGGGTGCGATGCCCGGGCCGTCATCACGCACGGCCAGCAGCAAGCGGCCTGCCGCCCGGGCCTGCAGCTCAAGTCGCAGCTCCCGTGCGCCGTAGCGCAGGCCGTTGTCCACCAGGTTTTGCAGCAGGGATTGCAGGGCATGACGAGAGCCTTGCCAGGGCCAGTGTTCCGGGGCTTCCAAGGCCAGGCTGACGGCGCGCTGCCGGGCGGCCGGATGGGCCTGCTGCAGCACCCAGGCGCAGAGCTCGACCAGGTCGAAGCGCTCGTGCGCTGCTGCGGAAGCTGCAGGGTCCAGCCGCGCCAGATCGAGCAACTGCTGGGACAGGTGCGCCGTGCGCTCCACGCCTTGCTGCAGGGCCTGGGCGGCGCGCTGACGGCCGGCTTCGTCGAGGCTGTGTAGCAGCACATGCGTCTGGGCGCCCAGAGCGGCCAAGGGGGTGCGCAGCTCGTGGGCGGCATCGTGAACAAAAGCACGCTCATGGGCGCGTTGCGCGCTCAGCTGGCTCAGCAAGCGGTCGAATGCCTGGGCCAGGGGTTGCAGCTCGGCATAGCGCAGGTCCAGCTGCAGCGGGGCCAGGTCTTGCCTCAGATCCAGGCCTGCGATGCGGGCGGTGAACTCGCGCAGCGGGCGTAGGCCGGTGCGCACGGCCAACCACAGCGTCAGCAGCAGCACCGGCAAGGCCAGGGCCAGGGAGGGCCCCAGCTCACCCAGCAGCCAGCCGAGCAGGATCCGATCGCCGGGCAGGGGGTCGGCGATGCGCAGCTGCCAGCGGGCATCCTGGGCGCCAAAGGTGGACTGCATGCGGCCATTCCAGGGCCGCAGGGCAGGGCCCGAAGGCCATGCTTCAGCTTGCAGCCAGGCGTCGAGTGGCGGGCCGCTGCGGTAGAGCAGCCGCCCCTCGGCCGTCCGCAACTCCACGCTCATGGCGCCGTTTTCCCAGGCCATCTCCTGGCGCAGCTGGTTGTACTCGGCAACAAAACCCTGCAGCACGGCCCGGGCGCTGTCCTCTTGCTCAAGTGATTCGATGCTGCGCGCCAGCAGGCGGCCCAATTGGTGGGCCTGCGATTGCTGCGCGAGGCTGTGCTTCACGCTCCAGTAGTTGAGCGCCAGCAGGGCCAGGGTGATGACGACAAAGGCCAGCAGCAGGGCGCCTACCGTGCGCCGCCCCAGGCTGCGGCTTCGCAGCTGCACCCACCGGGTCGGGGGCCTCACGACAGTGACTCCAGCCAGTAGCCGACGCCCCGCAAGGTACCGATGCGCTGCGCGCCGATCTTGCGGCGCAGATTGCTCAGATGCACCTGCAGGGCCGTCATGTCCAGGGCCTCGCCCAGCGGTTCCATGGCCTGGGCCAGCTTGTGCTTGTTCACCACCTGACCGCCGGCTTCGGCCAGGGCCAGCAGCAGCTGGAACTCGCGCGGTGTCAGGTCCAGAGGGTCGCCGTTCAGACGAGCCATGGCCTGGCGTGGCAGCACGCACAGTGCGCCAAACGTCCACTCCTCGCCGCTGCTTTGCGCGGCCTGGCGCCGCCGCACCGAGCGCAGGCGCGCCAGCAATTCAGGAATGGCAAAGGGCTTGACCAGATAGTCGTCGGCGCCGGCGTCCAGGCCGGCCAGGCGCTGATCGAGCTCGCCCTGGGCGGTGATCAGCAAAATGGCGGTGGCGTCGTTTTGGCCGCGCCAGCGCTTGAGCAGTTCAAGCCCGCTGCCATCGGGCAGGCCCAGATCCAGCAGCACCGCGGCGCAGCCAGCATCGCCGAGCCGATGCGGTGCATCGCCGGCGCGGCGCAGCCATTGCACGCTGAAGCCCTCCAGCTTCAAGGCCTCCAGCAGCGCCGAGCCCAGGGAGAGATCGTCTTCGATCAGCAGGATGTGCATGGCCGGAAGAACCTCAAGGAAGCCAAAAGCAAAGGCGGCCGGGGCCGCCTTGTGTCGATGGCCGCTGCGCTGCGATCAGCGCAGTTGCAGGTCGTCGTCGCTGAAGCGGATGTTCAGAGGCTCGATCAGCAGTTGCTTCTCGCCTGCTTCCAGGCTGCCGGCGACCCAGGCCTCGATGCCGCAGGCCTTGGCCACTTCCACCGTGCGGGCGGCGTCGGCCGCGGGCACGAAGATGGCGAAGCCGGCGCCCATATTCAGCGTGGAGTAGGCCTCGCGGTCGTCCTGCTTGGCATGCTCTTGCATGAACTTCAGCACCGGCGTGACTGGGGGCACGGTGTGGATGCGGTAGGTGAACTGGCCCGGGTGGCGCAGCAGCTTGCGCCAGCCATGGCCGGTGATGTTGGCGCAGTAGTGCGGCTGGATGCCGGCCTTGTAGAGCGCCTCGGTCACCGGCGAATACAGCACGGTGGGGGCGAGCAGGGCCTCGCCATAGCTCAGGCCCGGTGCGATTTCGGTCAGATAGCCTTGCGGCAGGCGCTCGACCAGCTTGCGTGCCAGGCTCAGGCCGTTGGCATGGATGCCGCTGGAGGCCAGCAGCACGATGGCGTCACCGGCGCCCAGCTTGTCGCCCACCGAGAGGCGTTCCTTGGGGTTGATCAAGCCGGTGCAGGAGGCGGCCAGGTCGATGCGGCCGCTTTCGACGATGCCGGCCAGGGCGGGTGTCTCGCCGCCGCCCCAGGCCACTTGGCAGGTGTCGCAGGCGCGCTTCCAGCCTTCCACCAGGCTTTGTGCCCGGCCCTTGTCGCCGAACCAGTCCGAGCCGCCCGCGGCCCAGTAGGCCTGCACCACCAGGGGCGTGGCGCCGACGGTGATCAGGTCGTTCACCGCCATGGCGATGGTGTCCTGGGCGATGCCGTCGTAGTAGTTCTTGCCGGTCAGCTGGCGCATCTCGTCGGCCACCAGGGTCTTGGTGCCCAAGCATTCGACGATGGAGGCGATGTAGAAGGGGCCCACATCCACGACATAGGCCGACTCGCCGCGCGAGGCCAGCACCTCGGTGAAACCATGGGCGGCCAGGTGGGCGCCGGTGGCGGCCGCGGCACGCTGTGCGCTGATCTTCAGCGGGTCGATCAGGTCGTAATTGACACCGGCTTGTTCGTAGCTGAGGGTGTCGGGCGAGGAAGAGGTGTGGGATGCGGGCGTGCTCATGGGCCAGGATTATCGCCTGTCCGCGCGCCGGCCGGCCCTGGCGCCCGGCGGGGCGGCTGGTGGCCCGTAGAATGCCGCGCATGAGCTACCAGGTCCTCGCGCGCAAGTACCGCCCCCACAGTTTTGAAGAGCTGGTGGGCCAAGAGCATGTGGTGCAGGCCTTGGCCAATGCACTGACCCAGCAACGCCTGCATCACGCCTACCTCTTCACCGGCACCCGCGGCGTGGGCAAGACCACGGTCTCGCGCATCCTGGCCAAGAGTCTCAACTGCACCGGGCCCGACGGCACGGGCACCATCACCGCCACGCCTTGTGGCGTCTGCGAGGCCTGCCAGGCCATCGATGCCGGCCGTTTTGTCGACTACATCGAGCTCGATGCCGCCTCCAACCGCGGCGTCGAGGAAATCAGCCAGCTGCTGGACCAATCGGTCTACAAGCCGGTCATGGGCCGCTTCAAGGTCTACATGATCGACGAAGTCCACATGCTCTCGAACACCGCCTTCAACGCCATGTTGAAGACGCTGGAGGAGCCGCCGGATTACCTGAAATTCGTGCTCGCCACCACCGACCCGCAGAAGGTGCCGGTCACCGTGCTCTCGCGCTGCCTGCAGTTCAATCTGCGGCCCATGGCGCCGCAGACGGTGCTCAGCCATCTGACGCAGGTGTTGAAGCAGGAAAGCGTGCCGGCCGATGCGGGTGCGCTGCGCCTGCTCTCTCGCGCGGCGCGTGGGTCCATGCGTGATGCGCTTTCGCTGACCGATCAGGCCATCGCCTTTGGCGCCGGTTCGCTGGTGGAAGAAGGCGTGCGCCAGATGCTGGGCACGGTCGATCGTGGCCATGTGGTGGCCATCATCGACGCCCTGGCTGCCGCCGACGGTGCGGCCGTGGTGGCCCAGGCCGATGGCCTGCGCGCCCTCGGCCTGTCGGCTGCAGGCACCCTGGAAGATCTGGCCGGCCTCTTGCAGCAGATGGCCGTGGCCCAGGCGGCCCCCGGTGCTCTGGACGAGACCGACCCGGACACGGCCGAGGCCGAGCGCCTGGCGGCCCTGCTGCCGGCCGATGAGATTCAGCTGATGTACAGCATGGCCTTGCACGGCCGCGCCGAGCTGGCCCTGGCGCCCGATGAATACGCCGGCCTGCTGATGGTGCTGCTGCGCATGCTCAGCTTTCGTCCCGCCGGTGCGGCCGGCCAGACGCTGAACAAGCCCGCTGCGGCTGTGGCAAGGCCGGCACGACCGGCGCCGACGGTGGCTGCGCCCAGAGTCGCCTCAAATGCGACGCCTGTGGTTGCATCTGTTGCTGTGCCTGTCGCTGTGCCTGTTGCTGCGCCGGCTCACACGGCAACCGCGCCGGATCCGCTGCCTGTCGAGCCCGCGTCGCCTGTGGTTGCGCAAGCAGCGCTAGCGACCGAGGCGCAACCCGACGCTGAGCCCGAACCTGAGCCTGCAGTCGAATCCGAGCCTGCACCTGTTGCCGCGGCGGCAGCGCCGGTTCGTTCTGTGGCCGAGCCCAGTGCGCAAACGCAGGCTGAGCCCGAGATCGAAGGCCAGATGGAGCCCGAGGCTCCCGCCCTGCAGGCGTCCGAGCCTGAGGTCGGCTACGACGCTGAAGTGGCGACAGCCCCGCCTCCTGCACCTGTGGCTGCACATTCGGCTGCACATTCGGCTGCAGCTGTACCCGCGTCCGTGCCTGCACCGGCAGTGCCTCCCCGCGCCCCCAGCCCGGCCGCCGGCGATTACAGCGCCCGCCTGCGCCCCCGCCCGGTGGTTCATGCCGAGCCCGAGCCCGAGGATGAGGTCGTCGGTGATGGCCGGCCCACGGACGATGGCGAACCGCCGCCGTGGCTGGATGCGCCCATGTCGGACGATGACGCTGGCGGCGCATCCGCCTCACACGGCGCCGATGGCGACGATTTTGGAGCCAGCGCCGCCCCGCGCGCCGGCCGCCCGGCACCGAATCGCCAGGGCTATGCCTCGACCGCCGGCGAGGATGTGCCGCTGCAGCCCACCGAGCTGGGCGCGCAATGGGCCGAGCTGGTGGCGCCGCTGGGTTTGCTGGCGCTGACGCGTGAGCTGGCCGTGCGATCGGAATGCGTGGGTCTGGAGAACGGCCCGGCCGGCTTGATGGTGCGCCTGCGCGTGGAGCGCGAATCGCTGCGCCAGCCGGCGCTGCGCGACAAGCTGCAGGTGGCGCTCGAAGCCGGCTTGCAGATGCCGGTGCAGATCGAGCTTGAGGCCGGCGTGCCCCAGGACTCTCCGGCGCTGCGCGATCTGGCACGCATCCAGGCGCGCCAACGTGAGGTGGAGCAGATCGTGATCAACGATCCTTTTGCCCAAACCTTGATGGCCCAGTTCAAGACGGCGCGCATCGTGCCCGGTTCGATCCGCTCGCATTGAGCGTTTGGACCGCAGCCGGGCGATGGCGCACCCAAGGCAAGACAACTTTCCAACGAACACCCCCTGACACTGAGGAGTATTGAAAATGATGAAGGGTCAACTCGCGGGCTTGATGAAGCAAGCCCAGGCCATGCAGGACAACCTGAAGAAGGCTCAGGACGAGCTGGCCAATGTCGAAGTGGAAGGCCAGTCCGGCGCCGGCCTGGTCAAGGTCGTCATGACCTGCAAGAACGCGGTCAAGCGCGTCACCATCGACCCCAGCCTGCTGGCGGACGACAAGGACATGCTGGAAGACCTGGTGGCCGCGGCCTTCAATGACGCGGTGCGCCGCGCCGAAGAAGTCAGCGCCCAGAAGATGAGCAAGCTGACCGCCGGCATGCCCCTGCCGCCGGGCATGAAGTTCCCGTTCTGAGCTCGACGCTTTGACAGCGTCCTCTCCCGCAGCGGGCGCTCTGGAGGCGCTGATCGAGGCGCTCAAGCGCCTGCCCGGCGTGGGCCAGAAATCGGCCCAGCGCATGGCCTACCACCTGCTGCAGCATGACCGCGAGGGCGCGCGCCTGATGGCGGAGGCCTTGCGGGCCGCGGCCGAAGGCATCGGCCATTGCGAGCGCTGCCACACCTTCAGCGAGACCGCGCTCTGCCCGGTTTGCGCCGACCCCGAGCGCGATGCGCGCCTGCTCTGCGTGGTGGAAACACCGGCCGATCAGGCGGCGCTGGAGCGCACCAACTCCTACCGCGGCTACTACTTCGTGCTGCTCGGCCGGGTCAGTCCGCTGGACGGCGTCGGCGTGCAGCAGATCGGCGCGGCCGAGTTGCTTGCGCGTGCGAGCGAGGGCGGGGTGGAGGAGGTGATCCTGGCCAGCAGCTTCACCGCCGAGGGTGAGGCCACGGCCCATGTGCTGGCCGAGGCGCTGCGCTCGCGTGGCATCCGTGCCACCCGCCTGGCGCGCGGCGTGCCCGTGGGCAGCGAGCTGGAGTATGTCGATCTCGGCACCATCGCCCACGCCTTGGTGGACCGTCGCTGACGGCCTTCATCTCCTTCGCCCCAGTTCTCCCCCGTTCCGTTTCCCCTCGACAAGGTCGCCCCTCATGACACTCGCCAACACCTGCATCATCGTCGCCAGCCTGCTGCCCATCGTCTGCGCCGGCATCGCCAAGTCCCGCGGCTTCGGCAAGCGGCGCCGGGATGGCGGCTACGACAACCACCAGCCGCGCGCCTGGCTGTCGGGTCTGAGCGGCTGGCAGGCGCGCGCCAATGCGGCCCAGGCCAACAGCTTTGAGGCCTTGCCGCTGTTCATCGCCGGCGTGCTGGTCGCCCAGCAGATGCAGGCCCCGCAGGCCACAGTGGATGCCCTGGCGCTGGGCTTCATCGGCGCCCGCATCGCCTACATCGCCGCTTATCTGGCGGACCAGGCCACGCTGCGCTCGTTGATCTGGGCTGCGGGCCTGGCTTGCAGCATTGCGCTATTTTTCGTGGGCGGCCCATGAGTCGGCGCAGCAGGTGCAGCGAGCCCTGCAACTTGAAATGAAAACGGGGCCTGCGAGGCCCCGTTGTTTTTGTGCGCTGCTGTCAGCGCTTGATCGAAGCTCGCACCGCCGTCTCCGGCGCTGCGGCCACCGTCACGCCGCGCGATTTGCTTTGGGATTTGGCAGCGTTGCCATTGCTCTTGCCGCTGGATTTGGCCGATGCCACGCGCGTGCCGCCCTTGCTGCTGACACCGGCCTTGCCCGATTTGGCCGCCAGCTGCGTGCCGCTGCGCGCGGCCGGCTTGTTGGGCACGTAAACGGCCAGGGCCTGGCCCGGCTTGAACTTGGCGCCGCTGGCCACCTTGTTCCACTGCGCCACCTGGTCGGGGCTGACGCCATAACGCGCCGCCACCGTGGTGACGCTGTCGTTGCGGCCAGCCTTGATCTTGAGTTTGCGCAGCGGGGGCACATCGGGCGCCAGGCTGATCGAGGCGTTGTCGGCCAGATGGCTGGAGACGTCTTCGCTGCGCTTGGCGCTGCGTGGCACCAGCAGGGTCGAGCCCTGCTTGACCAGCATGCGCGGTGGGATCTTGTTGACCTCGCGCAGCTGGTCTTCGTCCATGCCCACCTGCTTGGCTGCCACCGAGGGGTGCATGGTCTTGGGCACCACCCAGGCGGTCCAGCTGGCCAGCGGGCCGCGGTGGGCGCTGAGGTTCAGGGCAAAGGCCTTGGCGTTGTCGTAGGGCAGCAGCAGCTGGTTGCTGCCGGCGGCCAGCATCACCGGCTTGTTCATCTGAGGATTGAACTGCTTGAACTTTTCCAGCGTGATGCCGGCCAGACGGGCGGCGGTTTCCAGATCGATGTCGCGGTCGATGCGCACGGTCAGGAAGTAGGGGTGGTTCTCCACCGGCGGCAGGGACAGCCCGTACTTCTCCGGGTTCTGCACGATGTTCTTCACCGCCTGCAGCTTGGGGATGTAGTAGCGCGTCTCCTCCGGCATGCGCAGGCTCTCGTAGTCGGTCGGCAGGCCGGCCTTCTGGTTGCGCGCGATGGCTTTCTGCACATTGCCCTGGCCCCAGTTGTAGGCCGCCAAGGCCAGGCGCCAATCGCCGAACATCTTGTGCAGGCGGCCCAGGTAGTCGAGTGCAGCGCGGGTGGAGGCCAGCACATCGCGGCGGTCGTCGCGGAAGATGTTCTGCTTGAGCGAGAAGTCACGGCCGGTGGCCGGCACGAACTGCCACATGCCCGAGGCCTTGGCGGTGGACATGGCCTGCGGGTTGAAGGCGCTTTCCGTGAAGGGCAGCAGGGCCAGCTCGGCCGGCATGCCGCGCTTTTCGACCTCTTCGATGATGTGGAAGAGGTAGCGGCTGCCACGCTCGGTCATGCGCTGCACATAGTCGGGGCGGGCGCTGTACCAGGCCTCGGCGCGGCGCACACCCTCGTTCTCCAGGTCTTCCAGCTGGAAGCCGGCGCGCAGGCGATTCCACAGGTCGTTGCGCGCGGTCGGGGCGTCCAGATCGATCTTCATGCCCGGGCGCAGGCTATCTTCCAGCTCGGGGGCACCCAGGGCTTCGTCCTGCCTGGTGGCCGGGCTTGGCACGGCTGTGGCCTCGGGGGTGTTCGATAGGGCCAGGCTGCCGAAGCTGCGCGGCAGGGCATTGCGTTCGCTGGGGGCTGCGGTTTCGGCCACGGGGGTCGGGCCGCTGGCGCAGGCGGCCAGCAGGGCGGCCAGAGCCAGGGTGGACAGGGCTTGCAGGCCGCGGCGCGGGGTAGGGCTTGGGGTCATCGGTAGTCGTTCTTCCATTGCCGCAGGGCGGCGAAGACAGCGAGGGATTCGGGGGGCAGGTCTTGCGGCGCCTCACCCGGCCGGGGGCGCTGGGTGGGCGAGAAGCTGGTGTGGCGGCGCGCTGCAGCCTGAACGCTGGGTTCGGTGCAGCGTAGAAAGGGGTTGATCTGCAGCTCCAGTCCAACGCGGGAGGGCAGGGTCGGTTGACCTTGGGCACGCTGCCCTTCGCACCAGGCCTGGTATTCGGCCAGGGCGCGGTTGTCGGGTTCGATCTCGCGGGCGAAGCGCAGATTGGACAGGGTGTACTCGTGCGTGCAGCAGACGCGCGTCTCGGCGGGTAGGGCGGTGAAACGCGCCAGCGAGGCTTGCATTTGCGCCGGCGTGCCTTCGAACAGGCGGCCACAGCCTCCCGAGAACAAGGTGTCGCCGCAGAACAGCAGGGGCGCCTGGCCGCCGCCCGGTTGGCGCAGCACAAAGGCAATGTGGCCGGCCGTGTGGCCGGGCACCTCCAGCACCTCGAAGTCCAGGCCGAGCAGGGATACGTGCTGGCCCTCGCTCAGCGGCGTGAAGGGCGCGGAAATGCGCTCGCGTGCCGGGCCCCAGACCTGACCCTGGCCGTCCTTCAGCCAGGGGCGCAGGGCGTCGATGCCGCCAACATGGTCGCCATGGTGGTGCGTCACTAGAATGCCCCGCAGGTGCAGGTCGCGCTCGCGCA
Source organism: Roseateles sp. GW835-FHT13E02 (assembly GCF_058794035.1). Lineage (NCBI taxonomy): Bacteria > Pseudomonadati > Pseudomonadota > Betaproteobacteria > Burkholderiales > Sphaerotilaceae > Roseateles > Roseateles sp. GW835-FHT13E02. Next base: position 18,573 of record NZ_JBXAGJ010000022.1, on the reverse strand, counting down.
AGGCGGCGATCACCGGCTCGGCCTCGCCGGGGTCGACGACGAGGGCGTCGCGCCCGACGCTGAGCATCCAGATGTAGTTGTCCGTGAAAGCGGGAAGGGCTGTCAGTTCCATGCGCAGGTTTTCATTCGGCCGTACTTCATTCCGCCGCACTTCATTCCGGAACCACCCTTCCATGACGGCCGGCCCCTCGGGCCGGGTGAGGCGCGTGGGGACTCAAGACCTGACCCCCTGCGGCCTGCTGCAAGCCCGTGGCCGTGACAGCCTTGGCCTTCAGGAATCGACAGCCGCATGACGCGCGAAGCTTCGATTATAGAGTTGGCCACCTGGCTGCAGACGCCGCCGGGCCAGTACCTGCTGCGCTGGGAACAGCAGCAGCTCGATGCCGCCGTGGCCGATATTTTTGGCTTCCATGCCCTGCAGCTGGGCCTGCCCGAGTTGCCGACGTTGCGCGCCAACCGCATGCCGCACCGCTGGCTGGCGCTGGACCCCGCTGCCCGCTCCGGGCCGCAGGGCCTGCCCTTGCTGCTGACCGAGTTCGATGCCCTGCCTTTTGAGAGCAACAGCCTGGACCTGGTGGTGCTGCCGCACAGCCTGGAGCTGGCGCCCGACCCGCACCAGACCTTGCGCGAGGTCGAGCGGGTGCTGCGGCCAGAGGGGCGGCTGATCATCCTGGGCCTGAATCCGGCCAGCCTCTGGGGCCTGAGGCAGAATCTCGGCCGCTTGCTGCCCGGCGAGCAAAAGCTCTACCTGCCTTTGGCGGGCGAGTTTCTGGGCTACTGGCGCTTGCGCGACTGGCTGCGCTTGCTGACCTTTGAGGTCGAGGCGGCTCGCTTCGGTTGCTACAGCCCGCCGCTGCGCAGCGAGGTCTGGCTGGAGCGCTGGCGCGGTATCGAACCCATCGGCGCGCGTTGGTGGCCGGTGCTCGGCGCGGTGTATTTCATCCAGGCGGTCAAGCGGGTGCATGGCATGCGCTTGATTGGATTGCAGCGCTCGCGCAAGTTCGGCCGTGCTGCGGCTCCGGCCGTGGTGACGCAAAGCGGCAATGCCCGGCCCTGGCAGGGCGAAGGGCGGCCGCCCGAGCGCTGAGTGCCGGCGCGCCAAGCCGCCCGTTCCGTCCGTTTGTTTCTTTTTCCATCTCTCACCAGCGATCCGCACCCCTCCATGAATGCAGCAGTTCCCCCGTCCACCCCCGAAGCCAAGCCGCCGGTCCATATCGCCAAGCCGGTGGTGGTCATCTACACCGACGGGGCTTGCAAGGGCAACCCGGGCACAGGCGGCTGGGGTGCCTGGCTGAGTGCAGGCGGGCATGAGAAAGAGCTGTTCGGCGGCGAGCGCAACACCACCAACAACCGCATGGAGCTGACGGCCGTGATCGAGGCCCTGGCCTCGCTGAAGCGCAGCTGCCAGATCACCATCTACACCGACAGCGAGTACGTGCGCAAAGGCATGACCGAGTGGATCAGCGGCTGGCAGCGCCGTGGCTGGAAGACGGCCGACAACAAGCCGGTCAAGAATGCCGAGCTCTGGCAGCGCCTGGATGCGCTGCGCAAGCTGCACCAGGTGGAGTGGCGCTGGGTCAAGGGCCATTCCGGCGACCCGGGCAATGAGCGCGCCGACGCCCTGGCCAACCGCGGCGTGGCCTCGGTCGGCCGCTGAATCGACCGGCTGATCCCAAGCCTGGAGGCGCGCGCCGTGCGATTGGCGCCCGCCGACCGTCACTGACACCCCTCAGTCCGTGCTTCATGCCCTGAGGCCTGCACGCGACCGGAGCCGCCGCTAGAGTGCAGGCTCGGAGAACCCATGAGCTCGAAAAAACTGCACCGTTTTGTGGCCATTGCGGCCTTGTTGGGATTGAGTGGCGCCGCCTGGTGGTGGCAGCACCGCGTGCCGGTGGGCGAGGCCATGGCCGCGCAAACCGAGGGCAAGGGTGCCGCCGCCAAACCCGGTGACAAGAAAGACGCCAGGGATGGCAAGCCGGCCGGCCCCATCCCCGTGGAAGCCGGCCGCGTGCAGCGTGCCGACCTGGCGGACGAAGCCCAGGCCGTGGGCAGCTTGCGTGCGGCCCAGGCCGTGATGCTCAAGCCCGAGGTCAGCGGCCGCATCGTCAAGCTGGGCTTCGGCGACGGCCAGATGGTGCGCCAGGGCCAGCTGCTGGTGCAGCTCGATGATGCCTTGCAAGTCGCGCAGCTGCAGCAGGCCGAGGCGCAAGCCGGCATCGCTCGCACCCAGCTGCAGCGCAACCGCGAGCTGCTGGCGCAGAACTTCGTCAGTGCCAATGCCGTGGATCAGGCCCAGGCCGCCCTGCAGGTGTCCGAGGCGCAGGTGGCGTTGAACAAGGCGCAGCTGGCGCGCATGCAGGTGCGCGCGCCCTTCAGTGGCCGCGCCGGCATCCGTGCCGTCAACCTGGGCGATTACATCAAGGACGGCAGCGATCTGGTCAGCCTCGAGGACGCCTCCTCGATGTGGGTCGATTTCCGCCTGCCCGAACGCTATGTGCCGCGCCTCAAGGCCGGCCAGCAGGTCGAGGTCTCGCTGGACGCCTGGCCGGGCCGCAATTTCAATGCCCGCATCGAGGCCCTGGACACGGCGCTGGATGCCGCCGGCCGCTCGCTGCTGGTGCGTGCGCGAATCCAGGGTACGGCGCCGGAGCTCAAGTCCGGCCTGTTCGCCCGTGTGCGCGTGGTGCTTGCCACCCATGCTGGCGCTCTGCTGGTGCCCGAAGAAGCCTTGGTGCCGCTCGCCGGCAAGCAGTTCGTGATCAAGCTGGTCGAAGAAGAGGGCCAGCTCAAGGCCCGCCGCATCGAGGCCAAGCTGGGCCTGCGCCTGAACGGCCAGGTCGAGTTGCTGGAAGGGCTGAAGGAGGGCGATCGCGTCGTCACCGCCGGTCAGGCCAAGCTGCTGCGCGGCGATGGCCAGGCGGTCAAGGTGGTGGATGTGGACAGCAAGAAGGCGGGCAAGCCTGCGGGTGCAGCCTCGGCGCCGGCCGCGTCATCGCCGGCGTCCTCCGCCGCCAGCCGCTGAAAGCCCACCGGCCATGAAGATTTCTGAAACCTCCATCCGTCGCCCGGTTTTTGCGACGGTGATGTCCTTGCTGCTCTTGCTGGTGGGCCTGGTGTCCTTCGGCAAGCTCTCGCTGCGCGAGTACCCGCGTATCGACGAACCGGTGGTCACCGTCAGCACCCGGCTGGTGGGCGCCTCCTCCGAGGTGATCGAAAGCCAGGTCACCAAGCCGCTGGAAGACTCCATCTCCGGCATCGAGGGCGTGGACATCGTCACCTCGATCTCGCGCTCGGAATCGAGCCAGATCACGGTGCGCTTCAAGCTCGAGAAGAACCCCGACAACGCCGCCGCCGATGTGCGCGACCGCGTGGCCCGCGTGCGTGGCCGCTTGCCCACGGCCGTGGACGAGCCGGTGGTGGCCAAGGTTGAGGCCGATGCCCAGCCCACGCTGCGCATTGCCTTCACCAGCGAGACCCTGGACCCGCTGCAGGTCACCGATGTGGTCAATCGCATCGTCAAGCCGCGCCTGCAAACCATCCCCGGCGTGGCCGATGTGGAGATCGGCGGCGACCGCCGTTATGCCGTGCGCGTCTGGCTGGATGCCGCGCGCCTGGCGGCCTACAAGCTGACCGTGCAGGATGTGGAAGACGCGCTGCGCCGCCAGAACCTGGAGGTGCCGGCCGGCCGCATCGAGAGCCAGCAGCGCGAGTTCAACGTCACCGCCCGCACCGACCTCAACACCGTGGCCCAGTTTGCCGAGGTCACGCTGCGCCAGGTGGCGGGCTACACGGTCAAGCTGCGCGATGTCGCCCGCATCGAAGAGGCCGCCGCCAGCGAGCGTTCGCGCGTGCGCCTGAATGGCCTGCCTTCGGTGTCTCTGGGCGTGATCAAGCAGGCCACGGCCAACCCGCTGGACGTGTCGGCCGCCGTCACGGCCATGATGCCGCGCCTGCAGCAGGATCTGCCTGCCGGCATCACCGTGCGCCCGGCCAGCGACAACGCGCTGTTCATCGAGCGTTCGATCGAATCGGTCTATCACACCATCGCCGAGGCGGTGGTGCTGGTGGCCCTGGTGGTGTTCGTGTTCCTGCGCACCCTGCGTGCGTCCATCATTCCGCTGGTGACGATTCCGGTCAGCTTGATTGGCGCCTTTGCCATCATGGCCGCCGCTGGCTTCACCGTGAACACCTTGACCCTGCTGGCCCTGGTGCTGGCCATCGGTCTGGTGGTGGACGATGCCATCGTGGTGCTGGAAAACATCTTCCGCCACATCGAGGAAGGGTTGGAGCCTTTCCAGGCGGCGCTCAAAGGTGCCAAGGAAATCGGCTTTGCCGTGGTGGCCATGACGCTGACCCTGGTGGCGGTGTTCGCACCGCTGGCCTTCACGCCCGGCCGTACCGGCCGCATCTTTGTCGAGTTCGCGCTGACCCTGGCAGGCGCCGTGCTGGTCTCGGGCTTTGTGGCGCTGACGCTCACGCCCATGATGTGCTCCAAGCTGCTGCGCCATAACGCCAAGCCCACACGCTTCGATGCTGGCATGGAGCGGGTGCTGGTCTGGATCAGCGAGCGCTATGCCGCCGCACTGCGCATGGCCCTGCGTCAGCGCTGGGTGGTGGTGCTGGTGATGCTGGCCTCGGCCTGCGGCACGGGCTGGCTGTACCTCAATGCCAAGTCCGAGTTGGCGCCGCAGGAAGACCGCGGCGTGATCGTGCTGCCCATCAGCGCGCCCGACGGGTCCACCATGGCCTTCACCTCGCGCTACCTCGATGCCATCGAGGACATCGCCGCCACTTACCCCGAGTTCGATCGCCGTTTCGTGTTCTCCGGCGGCGGCAATGTGGCCGGCGGCCTGGCGATTTTCCGCACCGTGGATTGGGACCAGCGCAGCCGCTCCACGGCCGAACTGGCGCGTGCCATGGTGCCGCAGATGAACCTGTTGCCCGGCGTCAGCGCTTTCCCCATCACCCCGCCGAGCCTGGGCCAGGGCTTCACCTCGCGGCCGATCAACTTCGTCATCGTCACCGGCGACAGCTACACCAATCTGGCCAAGGTCACCGCTGATTTCAGCGCCGCCCTGGCCAAGAATCCGGGCTTGGTGCAGATCGACAACGATCTGCGCCTGAACAAGCCCGAGCTCTTCCTGGAGGTGGACCGCGAGCGTGCCGCCGACCTGGGCGTGCCGGTGGACCAGATCGCCCGCACGGTCGAGACCATGCTGGGCAGCCGCGCGGTGACGCGCTACAAGCGCGACGCCGAGCAGTACGACGTGCTGGTGCAGACCGAAAGCCAGAACCGCACCACACCGCAGCAGATCGAGCAGCTCTATGTGCGCGGCAAGGGCGATGCGCTGGTGCCTCTGTCCAGCTTGGTCAAGGTCAACGAGGCCGTCAGCCCGCGCGAGCTCAATCACTTCAACCAACGTCGCTCGGTGGCCATCAGCGCCGGCTTGGCGCCGGGCTACTCGTTGGGCGAGGCGCTGGACTTCATGGACAAGACGGCGCAGCAGATCCTGCCGGCCGGTTATGCGACCGAACTGAACGGCGTGTCGCGCGAGTACAAATCCAGCAGCGGTGCGTTGAGCCTGGTCTTCGTGCTGGCGCTGCTCTTCATCTTCCTGGTGCTGGCAGCGCAGTTCGAGAGCTTCATCGATCCGTTTGTGATCCTGCTGTCCGTGCCCCTGTCCATGGTCGGCGCGCTGGCGGCCCTGCAATGGGCGGGCGGCACGCTCAATGTCTACTCGCAGATCGGCCTGATCACGCTGGTGGGCCTGATCACCAAGCACGGCATCCTGATCGTCGAGTTCAGCAACCAGCTGCGCCAACAAGGCAAGGCCACGCTGGAGGCCGTGGTCGAAGCCTCGGCCCTGCGCCTGCGCCCCATCCTGATGACCACCGGCGCCATGGTGCTGGGCGCCTTGCCCCTGGCCCTGGCCACCGGCGCCGGCGCCGAAAGCCGCCAGCAGATCGGCTGGGTCATCGTCGGCGGCATGAGCCTGGGCACGCTGCTGACCATTTTTGTGGTGCCCACCATGTACACCTTGTTTGCCCGCAAGAGCATCCCGGGGGAGATCACGACGCCCGCGCTGGCGGGCTGAGCGCGACTGGCGCTTCACCGGCAGTGGAGGTGGGCCGGCGTCGGTGATCGGCACGAAGCAGCCTTTGGTTTTACTCGTGAGGCCCTGCAGCCCGCGCCGCCACCGGGCTCATGGTTCCGGGGTCAGCCCTGATGGGCCGACTTCCCTGCGCTGCTCGCACCTCGGGGCTGGCGCATAACTCACTTCGCTCCCTGCGTTCGCTTCGTTCAGACAGAAGCGCCAAGTTAGAACTTGAAGCGCACGGGTACGTGCGCGCCCCGAGGCGCTGTGCTGCTCGGCCCTGCACAAATCGCCCGGCAGCGGCACGGGCTGCAGGGCGCTTGCATCGCGATCGATCTGCCCCATCAACGGTGGAACACGCCACATCCGAAGGTGGCTCGGCCCGCCGTTGGGCGATTTGTGCGCGGCCGAGAGCGCAGCGAAGCGGCTCAGGCGCGCGCCGAAGTTTGCTTCAAGCGCGCTTCAAGCTCTGACTCGGCGCCACTGTTTGACCACAGTGAGCGCAGCGAACGGAGGGAGTTTGGCGCCGCTGAGCCGTGCAGTGAGCAGCGAGGGGAGTCGGCTCGCAGAGCCGACCCGCGAACCATGAGCCCGGCGGCGGGTCGAGACACCGCAGCGAGAAAGATCCAGACAGGCGAGGTCCGCAATGTGCGGAAAGCAGCCGACGCGCAGATCAGCCCAGGGCCAGTGCTGCTTCCAGTTGTTGACGCAGGGCGCGCAGCCGCTGCAGTTCCTGCTCCGGCGCTTGCAGGGCGGGCCAGAGCAGGGCGACCAGGTCGCGGGCGCTGCGGTCGGTGTCGATCTGGCGGCCGGTCAGGATGACTTCCCAGAGCATGTGCTCCATGGGCCCGAAGACCAGGGAGCGCAGCAGGCGCAGCGGGATGTCGGCGCGCAGCTCGCCGCTGGCCTGGCCGCGGGCCAGCAGGTCCATCAAGGGCGCGGTGTAGCGGCGCTGTAGTTCGACAAACCCATCGCCGAGCTTGTCGTCGCCGCTGCGCCGGCCTTCCGAGAGCACCAGGGCACACAAGCCCGTGCCTTGGATCAGAAACAGGCGCAGATGGGTGTGAACCATGAACTCCAGCTGCTCGCGCACCGACGCCTCGCGCGGCAGGCCGGCCTCGATCTCGCCAATGATCTCGTCGTACCAATCGGCGATCACCCGCATGCACAGCTCCCGCTTGCCGCGGAAGTAGGTGAACACGGTAGCCTCGGACACGCCCAGACGCTCGGCGATCTCGGTGGTGGTGGCGCGCTCGAAACCGCGTTCGGCGAACACCTCGCGGCCCACGCGCAGTATGTCGCGCACGCGCTGCTCGGCCTTGGCGCCGGCGGGGGCGCGGCGAACCGGGGCCTTGGCGGCAGCGGTCCTGACGGCTGGAGAGGGGGAGGGCTTGGGTGGGCTCACATCGCGATTCTGCGCAATAATTGAGTGAAACTCAAGTCGGGCTTGCCAGCCTTCGTGCTCTGGCCTATTCTTCGCGCCTCGGTGTGCCTGGCTGAACGCAGGCACGCTTGGATACAGAATTTGAGTTGAACTCATCCGCGACCGGATCGAGCGATTGTTTTCTCGATTCAGGCTGCTGTTTTTCGGAGACCCCATGGCCCAGCTGACCACCAAGCTCAATGCCCGCTCGGCAGATTTCAAATCCAACGCCGAGGCCATGCGGGGCCTGATTGACGACCTCAATGCCCGGTTGGTGCAGATCGCCCAAGGCGGCGGTGAGGCCGCGCGCGCCAAGCACACCGCCCGCGGCAAGCTGCTGCCGCGCGACCGGGTCGAGATGCTGCTGGATCCAGGCACGCCGTTTCTGGAGCTGGCACCCCTCGCCGCGCTGAATATGTACGACAACGCCGCGCCTGGCGCCGGCATGATCGCTGGCATCGGCCGCGTTTCGGGTGTGGACTGCATGATCGTCTGCAACGACGCGACGGTGAAGGGCGGCACCTACTACCCCATGACGGTCAAGAAGCATCTGCGCGCGCAGGAGATCGCGGCACAGAACCGCCTGCCTTGCGTCTATCTGGTGGATTCGGGGGGCGCCAATCTGCCCAACCAGGATGAGGTCTTCCCGGATCGCGATCACTTCGGCCGCATCTTCTTCAATCAGGCCAATCTCAGCGCCGAAGGCATTCCGCAGATCGCTGTGGTGATGGGCTCTTGCACGGCCGGTGGCGCCTATGTGCCGGCCATGAGCGACGAGACCATCATCGTCAAGAACCAGGGCACCATTTTCCTGGGCGGCCCGCCGCTGGTGAAGGCGGCCACCGGCGAGGTGGTGACGGCCGAAGACCTGGGCGGCGGCGATGTGCACACCCGGCTCTCGGGCGTGGCCGACCATCTGGCCCACAACGACACCCATGCCCTGGCCCTGGCCCGGCAGTCGGTGGCGGCGCTGAACTGGCGGAAGCTTGGCGCACAGCAGCAGCGCCTGCAAGCACCGCGCGAGCCGCTGTTCGATGCGGCCGAGCTGCACGGCGTGATCCCCACCGACACCCGCAAGCCCTTCGATGTGCGCGAGGTCATTGCCCGCATCGTCGATGGCTCCGAGTTCGACGAATTCAAGGCCCGCTACGGCGCCACCCTGGTCTGCGGCTTTGCGCACATCGAGGGCATGCCGGTCGGCATCGTCGCCAACAACGGCATCCTGTTTGCCGAGAGCGCCAACAAGGGCGCGCATTTCATCGAGCTCTGCTGTCAGCGCAAGATCCCGTTGGTGTTCCTGCAGAACATCACCGGCTTCATGGTCGGCCGCAAGTACGAAAACGAGGGCATTGCCCGCGCCGGCGCCAAGATGGTGACCGCCGTGGCCTGTGCCCAGGTGCCCAAGTTCACCATCATCATTGGCGGCAGCTTTGGCGCCGGCAACTACGGCATGTGCGGCCGCGCTTACTCGCCGCGCTTCCTCTGGATGTGGCCGAATGCGCGCATCTCGGTGATGGGCGGCGAGCAGGCGGCTTCGGTGCTGGCCACGGTCAAGCGTGATGGCATCGAAGGCAAGGGCGGCAGCTGGAGCGCCGAGGAAGAAGAAACCTTCAAGGCGCCCATTCGCCAGCAGTACGAGGACCAAGGCCACCCCTACTACGCCAGCGCCCGCCTCTGGGATGACGGCGTGATCGACCCGGCCGACACCCGCCGGGTGTTGGCCCTGGGCCTGTCGGCGGCCATGAATGCGCCGATTGGCGAGACGAAGTTCGGCGTCTTCCGCATGTGATGGGCCGCAAGGCTAGGCAAGACCTGACCCTCTTCAACCCCATGGCCCAGTTTGAACGCCCGCGGTGCCGCGCTCTTCTGCCGGGAGCTCTGAAGTGCCTTCTGGCAGCTTCGCTGCTGGTGGGCCTGAGCCTTGCGCATTCGCAAGCCAGCGACACCGCGGTCGCAGCTCCCGCTGCGGACGCCGAGCGCCTGCATCTCGATGTGCGCGAGCAGATCCTGCGCGTGCCGGTCGAGGTGCAAGACGCGTTTGGCAAGCCCAGCAAGGGCGAGCTGCTGGTCACCACCTTCAGGCCGGCCGGCCCGGGGCCTTTCCCCCTGGTGCTGATCAGCCATGGCCGTTCGACCGACAAGCGTGCCGAGTACAAGCGCCCGCGTTTCGAGACGGCCGCCCGCTACTTTGTGCGCAAGGGCTTTGCCGTGGCCGTGCCCCTGCGCCTGGGTTACGGTGAGCTGGCCGAGGCGGGTGACCCGGAGAGCAGCATCTCCTGCCGCGAGCCGCGCTTTGCGCCGGCCCTGGCGGCGGCGGCCTCACAGATCTTGGCCGTGGCGGCTCACATGCAGCAGCAGCCGGACATCGATGCCAAGCGCGTGGTGCTGCTCGGGCAATCGGTCGGCGGCATCTCGACCATGGCCGCCACGGCGGCCGGTCTGCCGGGGCAGGTGGCAGCCATCAATTTCGCCGGCGGCCATGGCGGCGACCCGGACAAACATCCCGGTGAGCCTTGCGGCGGCACCCAGCTGCGCCAGATCTACCAGGCCTATGGCGAGCTGATCGCACAGAACTCGCCCCAGCTCAGATCGCTCTGGGTCTACGCCGAGAACGATCGCTACTTCGGTCCGCGCTTCAGCCGCAGCTGGGCCAAGGCCTTTGCCGAGGCTGGCGCCGCGCTGGACTACCGGCTTTTTCCCGCCTTCGGCGAAGACGGTCATACGCTGTTCAGCGCCGGCAGTGACAGCTGGCAGCCCCTGGTCGAGGAGTTTCTGGCCCAGCTGGGCTTCAGCACCCCCGGTGTGATCGCCTTGCCGCCGGTCAATGCCGAGCTGGATGTGCAGGACGAATCGGCCTTGCCCTTGAGCGGCAGCGCTGCCAAAGACAGCTACCGAAAATTTCTCGCCGCAAAGAAGCCGCGCGCCTTTGCCTTCAATGCGCAGGGTCGCACCGGTTATGCCTTCGGCGATGCGGCCACGTCGCGGGCCCTGGCGTTTTGTCAGCGCTACAGCAGCCAAACCTGTCAGTTGTACGCGGTGGACGACGCCGTGGTGTGGAACAGAAAGAAGCAGCAGCCATGAGTGAACAGCAGAGCAGCCTCAAGATCGAACGCAGCGACCCCTCGGGCCAGATCGCCCGCGTCACCCTGAACCGCCCCGAGGTGCGCAATGCCTTCAACGAAGGCGTGATCGCCGAACTCACAGCTGCGTTCGCGGAACTGGGCCGGGACCCAGCTCTGCGCGCCATCGTGCTGGCCGCCGAGGGCAAGGCCTTCTGCGCCGGCGCCGATCTCAACTGGATGAAGGCCATGGCCGGCTACAGCTGGGACGAAAACCATGCCGACGCCTCCCGCCTGGCCGAGATGCTGTGGACGATTTACAGCTGCCCGGTGCCGGTGATCGCCCGCGTGCAGGGCGATGTCTACGCCGGTGGCGTGGGCCTGGTGTCCGTCTGCGATGTGGTGGTGGCGGTGGACACGGCCGGTTTCTGCCTGTCCGAGGCCAAGCTGGGCCTGCTGCCGGCCACCATCGGCCCCTATGTGGTGCGCGCTTTGGGTGAACAGGCCTCGCGCCGCTACTTCATCACCGCCGAGCGCTTCAGTGCCGCCGAGGCCTATCGCCTGGGCCTGGTCCACGAGCTGGCCACGGCCGAGAGCCTGGACGACAAGGTCGAAGCCCTGCTGTCCGCCCTCTGCGCCAACGGCCCCGCCGCGGTGCGCGCCTGCAAGCGCCTGGTGCAGGACGTCGCACACGCGACAATCACGGCTTCGCTGCGTGATGACACCGCGCGCCGCATCGCTGACATCCGTGCCAGCGACGAGGGGCGTGACGGTGTGCAGAGCTTTCTGAACAAGAGCCGGCCGAGCTGGCTGGCTTGAGTTCACGTCGATTCCCTTGATGACTTCCAGCAGTACTCCGTTGACTCCCCAGCAGGACTGGCAGCGCCGCAGCGTGGCCGCCGTCTGGCACCCCTGCACGCAGATGGCGCGCGCCGAAGTGGTGCCTCCCCTGCCCATCGCCCGTGGTGCCGGCCCCTGGCTCTACGACTACGAGGGCCGGCGCTATTTCGATGCCAACAGCTCCTGGTGGGTCAATCTTTTCGGCCATGCCGATGCCGGCCTGAACGCGGCCATCAAGGCGCAGCTCGACACCTTGCCCCATGTGATGCTGGCGGGCTGCACCCACGCGCCGGCCGTGCGCCTGGCCGAGCGCCTGAGCGCGCGCACCGGTGGCGCCCTGGGCCATGTGTTTTTCGGCAGCGACGGCGCCAGCGCGGTGGAAATCGCGCTCAAGCAGAGCTTCCACAGCTGGCGCAACCGCGGCCGGGCCGAGAAGCGCGAGTTCGTCTGCCTGAAGAACGGCTACCACGGTGAGACCATCGGCGCCCTGGCCGTGACCGATGTGAAGGTGTTCCGCGACGCCTACGACCCGCTCCTGATGCGTGCGCATATTGTGGAGTCGCCCGATTCTCGGTTGGGCAATGAGGCCACCGCCCTGGCCGCCATGCGCGCGCTGCTGAGCGAGCGCGGCGAGCACATCGCCGCCGTCATCATCGAGCCCCTGGTGCAAGGCGCCGCCGGCATGGTGATGTACGACGCGGCCTATCTGCGCGGCCTGCGGGCCTTGTGCACCGAGTTCGAGGTGCACCTGATCGTTGACGAGATTGCCATGGGCTGCGGCCGCACGGGCACTTTTTTCGCCTGGGAACATGCTTTTGTCGAGGCGGAGCAAGCCAGCGCCGGGCCGCCCCAAGCTGGCGGCGCCCCCTCGGGGGGCAGCTCGTGTACCCACGAGCGTGGGGGCGTGTCCATGTGGCCTGACTTTATGTCCCTGTCCAAAGGCATCACCGGCGGCACCATGCCCCTGTCCCTGGTGCTCACGACCGAGGCGGTCTACCAGGCCTTCTGGAGCGAAGACGTCAGCCGCGGCTTCCTGCATTCGCATTCCTACACCGGCAATGCCCTGGCCTGTGCCGCCGCCAATGCGGTGTTGGACCGCTTCGATGCCGGCCAGCTGCAGGCCAATGCCGAGCAGGCCCAGCTCTTGAAGGACGCCTTCGCGTCGCTGCCCTCGCACCCGCGCGTGGCCCATCTGCGCCAGCAAGGCATGGTGCTGGCCTTCGATGTGAGCGAGCCGGGCCTGCGCTTTGCCGAGCGTTTCCATCTGGCCGCGCGCGCCCATGAGCTGCTGATCCGCCCGATCGGCGGCACCGTGTACCTGATGCCGCCCTATCTGATCGATGCCGAAGCGGCCGCCTTCCTGGCCCGCGCCGTGCGCCTGACGCTGGACGAGGTGTTGTCCGAGTCGACCGAGGGCAGTGCCCAGACCCTGAGCAAAGAAGTCCATGTTGCTTGATCATCTGAGCGCCAAGCTGCGCACCATCGAAGCCCAGAGCCTGACGCGTTTTCTGCGCCAGGCCGAGAGCGGCACTGCGCCGCGCCAGCAGGTGCGCGGCGCCGACGGCCGCACGCACGAGCTGCTGATGTTCTGCTCCAACGACTACCTGGGCCTGGCCGCCGAGCCCGCGCTGCGCGAGGCCTTGATCGAAGGCGCCCAGATTTACGGCGGCGGCTCCGGCGCCTCGCCTCTGATCAGCGGCCACAGCCGCGCCCATGAGCAGGTGGCTGAAACCTTGAGCCGCTGGCTGGCGCCCCACATCCCCGAAGCACGTGCTCTGGGTTTTTGCACCGGCTATATGGCCAATCTGGCCGTCGTCACCGCGCTGGGCGATGAAGAGGCCGAGATCTTCTCCGAGGCCTGGAACCATGCCTCGCTGATCGACGGTACCCGCCTGGCACGCGCGCAAGTGAAACGTTATGCCCATGGCGACGTGGCGGCGCTGCGCGAGCTGTTGGCCGCCAGCACGGCCAAGGTCAAGCTCATCGTCAGCGATGCGGTCTTCAGCATGGACGGCGATCTGGCGCCGCTGCCGGCCTTGCTGGCCCTGGCTGAAGAGTTCGATGCCTGGCTGATCGTCGACGATGCCCATGGTTTTGGCGTGCTGGGCGAGCACGGCCGTGGTTCGCTGGAACACTTCGGCCTGCGCAGCGAGCGCCTGATCCTGGTCGGCACCCTGGGCAAGGCGGCTGGTCTGGCCGGTGCTTTCGTCGTGGCCCATGCCACGGTGACCCAGTACCTGCTGCAGGCGGCCCGCAACTACATTTTTTCCACCGCCTCGCCGCCAGCCCTTGAGCACGCGCTGCTGAGCAGCTTTGCTCTGATCGAGGGCGATCTGGGCAAGGCCCGGCGTGCCAACCTGCGCCATTTGCAGGCACGGCTGCGTGCCGGTGTCCAAGCTTTGCTGGCCCGCCACCCGGCCCTGGGCTGGCGCCTGGCACCGTCGGACACCCCTGTTCAGCCCTTGATCGTCGGCGGCAATGCCGAGGTCATGGCATTGGCCGCGCGCCTGGAACGCGAGGGCATCCGCGTGCCCGGCATCCGCCCGCCCACCGTGCCCAAGGGCGAGGCGCGGCTGCGCATTACCTTGTGTGCGACGCACAGCGAGGCGGATGTGGACCAACTTCTCGCTGCATTGGCTGAAGCCGCCGCCGACATGGACAAGGTGGCCGCATGAGAGGTTTTTTCATCACCGGCACCGACACCGAAATCGGCAAGACCTGCATCACAGCCGGGCTGACCCATCTGTTGGCCGAAGCCGGCCTGCGCGTGGCGCCGGTCAAGTCGCTGGCCGCCGGCCAGGAGTTGGTCGACGGTCAGTGGGTCAACGAGGATGTGCAGGGCCTGCAGGCGGCCCAGCGTCTGGGCATGCGCACTGAGCAGATCGGGCCTTTGCAGTTCCGCGCCGCCTGCGCGCCGCACATCGCCGCCGCCCTGGAAGGGCAGCGCATCGAGCGTGCGCCGCTGCTGGCCGCCGTCCGCGCCAGCGCCGCCCTGGGCGATCTGGCCTTGGTCGAAGGGGTGGGCGGCTTCCGCGTGCCCCTGGGCGAGGGCTTTGACACTGCCGATCTGGCGCAGGACCTGGGCCTGCCCGTGGTCCTGGTCGTGGGCTTGCGACTGGGTTGCATCAACCATGCCTTGCTGACGGCGGAAGCCGTGCGCGCGCGCGGCCTGCGCTTGGTCGGCTGGGTGGCCAACACCGTGGACACCGCCATGCCTTATGTGGCGGACAATCTGGCCGCGCTGGACGCGGCCCTGGCCGCGCCCTGCTGGGGTCATGTGCCCCGCCTGTCTGACCCTTCCGCCGCGGCCGTGGCCGCCCATCTGAATCTTGAGCGCGTGCAAGCCTCGCTTGCCGCCTCTGCCACCTGACACCTGCTGTTTTTCGGAATCGCCATGAGCCACTCTTCCCACACCCAAACCACCAACCAGATCCAATCGCTGACGCCGACCACGGACGCCGACCGCCAGAACGCCAAGCCCTGGACCGTCAACGAGGTGGTGGCCTTGTTCGATCTGCCCTTCAACGACTTGCTGTTCAAAGCCCAGCAGGTGCACCGCGAGAACTTCGACGCCAATGCGGTGCAGCTGTCCACGCTGCTGTCCATCAAGACCGGCGGTTGCGAAGAGGACTGCGCCTACTGCCCGCAGTCGGCCCATTTCGACACCGGCCTCAAGGCCGAAAAGCTGATCCCGCTGCAAGAGGTGCTGGAAGCCGCCCGCGCCGCCAAGGCCAATGGCGCCACGCGTTTCTGCATGGGCGCCGCCTGGCGCTCGCCCAAGGAGCGCCATCTGGAAGCCATCGGCGAGATGGTCAAGGAGGTCAAGGCCATGGGCCTGGAAACCTGCCTGACCGCCGGCATGCTGGGTGACGGCCAAGCCGAACAGCTGGCCGAAGCCGGCCTGGACTACTACAACCACAACCTCGACACCTCGCCCGAGTTCTACGGCCAGATCATCACCACCCGCACCTACCAGGACCGCCTGGACACGCTGGACCGCGTGCGCAATGTCGGCCTCAAGGTCTGCTCAGGCGGCATCGTCGGCATGGGTGAAACCCGCCGCCAGCGAGCCGGCCTGATCGTGCAGCTGGCCAATCTGAACCCCTACCCGGAATCGGTGCCCATCAACAACCTGGTGCAGGTCGAAGGCACGCCGCTGGCCGACAAGGGCACGGAGGCGCTCGACCCCTTTGAGTTCATCCGCACCATCGCGGTGGCTCGCATCACCATGCCGCGAGCCATGGTCCGCCTTTCGGCCGGCCGCGAAGAAATGCCCGAGAGCATGCAGGCCCTGTGCTTCCTGGCCGGCGCCAACAGCATGTTCTACGGCGACAAGCTGCTGACCACCAGCAACCCGCAGGCCGAGAAAGACCGCGCCCTGCTGAACCGCCTGGGCATGCGTTGCGCCAGCGAGGCGAATTTGGTGCCGCAAGAAGCAGCATGCGAGAAGAAGGGCTGCTCCTCGCATTGAGCGAGGAGGCGTGGGCTCTCCTTGGCTGTTGAAGGGCCAAGTCTGGATCTCTCGTGGGTCGTGAGTGGGTTGTGAATCGGGAGCTTGGTATGTTGGATTGGAAAACCCTGGGTATCCGGGAGCGAATCATTGGAAGCTTCTTTTCCGTGTTCGCCCTCGTCGTGACACTGGCGCCCTTGCTCGTGAAGGGAGCTGATTTCCAAGCTGTCTTGGGAGCCCTGTTTGTGGGTTGTGTCGTTTCGTCTTTCGTGCTGAATCCGGCTTCCTTCAAGCGCCCGCGGGCGCTGTTGGTTTGGGAGCCCATGCCACGCCTGTGCAAGTTGTTGGCCTACGGAGCAGGACTTGCTTTGGCACTTCGAGGCGTGATGGTGCTGTTGGCTTAGGCCTGCCGATTGAATTGCTTGGCTTGTGAGTTGACCGGAGCGAGCCAAGGTGGCCCTCGCCACCGCCCGATCAAAAGAGACCCAGGAGACATTTCAGATGTTCAGAAAAATCTTGATTGCCAACCGCGGCGAGATCGCCTGCCGCGTGGCCGCCACCGCGCGCCGTCTCGGCGTGAAGACCGTGGCCGTGTATTCCGAGGCCGATGCCCAGGCCCGCCATGTGCAGGCTTGTGACGAAGCGGTGCTGATCGGCGGCCCGGCGCCCAAGGATTCCTACCTGCAGTGGCAGCGCATCATTGACGCGGCCAAAGCCACGGGCGCCGAGGCCGTGCACCCTGGCTACGGTTTCTTGAGCGAGAACGAAGAGTTCGCGCAGGCCTGCACCGCGCATGGCCTGGTCTTTATCGGCCCGCCGGCCAGCGCCATCCAGGCCATGGGTTTGAAGGCCGAGTCCAAGCGCTTGATGGAAGCGGCCGGTGTGCCCCTGGTGCCCGGCTACCACGGTGCTGATCAGGACCCGGCCCTGCTCAAGGCCGAGGCCGTGCGCATTGGTTTCCCGGTGCTGATCAAGGCCAGCGCCGGCGGTGGTGGCAAGGGTATGCGCGCGGTCTACAGCGCCGATGAGTTCGATGCCGCCCTGGCCTCGTGCAAGCGCGAGGCGATCAACAGCTTCGGTGACGATGCGGTGCTGATCGAGCGTTATGTGCAGCGCCCGCGCCATATCGAGATCCAGGTCTTTGGCGACAGCCAGGGCAACTGCGTTTATCTCCTCGAGCGCGATTGCTCGGTGCAGCGCCGCCACCAGAAGGTGCTGGAAGAAGCGCCCGCCCCGGGCATGACGGCTGAGCGCCGCGCCCAGATGGGCGGTGCGGCGGTGGCCGCGGCCAAGGCGGTGGGCTATGTGGGCGCGGGTACCGTGGAGTTCATCTGCGAGCAGGACGGCCGCTTCTATTTCATGGAAATGAACACCCGCTTGCAGGTTGAGCATCCGGTGACGGAAGCGATCACCGGCCAGGATCTGGTCGAGTGGCAGCTGCGCGTGGCCTCGGGCGAGCCCTTGCCGCTGCAGCAGGACGAGCTGCGCATGCACGGCCATGCCATCGAGGCACGCATCTGCGCCGAGAACCCCGAGGCCGGGTTCCTGCCCGCCACCGGCGCGCTGAACGTGGCACGCTGGCCGGCCCATGTGGCCTTCGAGCGCGGCCCGGTTCGCATCGATGCGGGCGTGGGGGAGGGCGATGCCATCAGCCCCTTCTACGATTCCATGGTCGCCAAGCTGATCGTCTGGGGCGAGGACCGCGAACAGGCTCTGGCCCGCTTGGACGCCTCGCTGCGCGACACCCACATCGTCGGCCTGCAAACCAATGTGGCCTTTCTGCGCCGCTGTGCCGCCACGGCGTCGTTTGCCACGGCCGATCTGGACACAGCCCTGATCGAGCGCGAGCGCGCCGCTCTGTTCGAGCAGCCCGGCTTGCCGCTGCAGATCAGTGCGGCGGCCGTGGTGGCCCACACCCTGGCGGCTGAGGCCCAATCGCAGGATGCCGACCCCTGGAGCCGCCGCGATGGCTGGCGCCTGTTCGGCGCCTCGGCGCGCCGTTTCGATCTGGAGGTGGCCGGTCAGCGCCATGCGGTGCTGCTCTCGCGCCACCACCAGGGCGGCATGCAGCTGAGCATCGACGGCGGCGAGGCCTTGGCATTTGCCGTCAACTCCAGCAGCCTGGAGCAGCATGAGCTTCTGCTGGGCTCCGGCCTGGCACAGCAGCGTGTGCGGGTGAACAGTTATGCCGATGGTGAGACCGTGGCTGTCTTCGCACCGCAAGGCAGTGCCTATCTGACCGAGATCGACGCCCTGGCCCATGCCGGAGACGGCGCCGCGGAGGCTGGCCGCCTGACGGCGCCCATGCCCGGCAAGCTGGTCAGCTTCCTGGCGGCGGTGGGCGACAAGGTCAGCAAGGGCCAGCCCCTGGCGGTGATGGAAGCCATGAAGATGGAACACACCATCAACGCGCCCAAGGACGGGGTGGTGGCCGAGCTGCTGTTCGCCGTGGGCGACCAGATCGGCGACGGCGCCGAGTTGCTTCGGCTCGAGGCTTGAGGCGACGGGGCGGGCGATGAGCTTCGGGGCGCCGGGGGCCACAAGTGGCACATGGCCGTCGGTCGCTTGTTCTCGTGTGGCCCTGCAGCCCGTGCCGCTACCGGGCTCATGGTTCCGGTGTCGGCCCAGTCGGGCCGACTTCCCTGCGCTGCTCGCGCCTCGGGGCTGGCGCATAACTCACTTCGCTCCCTGCGTTCGCTTCGTTCA
>NZ_JBXAGJ010000021.1:0-114367 GCF_058794035.1 Roseateles sp. GW835-FHT13E02 | reverse complement strand
GCCGTCTGTAGAGTGGCAGTCTGTTCTCTGTTCAGCCCTTCGTCCGAGTCGGCGTGTGCAATCCAGATCAATCGGGGGCAGGTCTTGCAGGGGGATTCAATGAGACGGTGTTGACGCGGTGGGAAGTCCCTGTAACTGGTTAGGTTTCCGGAAATCTGAAATCAGCTTCTCGAAGTCGGACCAACCCCTGTCTTCGTAGAACTTGATCTCCAGAGGGTATCGCGGATGCTCGGCAAGCAAATCGTTCAGCTGCTTCATGAACATGTCTCGATCTCCGACATAGAAGACGAACTCTTTGAGCCCGTTTCCGGTTCTTCGATAGGCCGAGAAGCAGAGCGAAGTGTCCTCCAAAGGATATAGCGCCTCTTCCAGTCCTCGCATCGACGCCTGCAAGGCCTCGTCAGGCATGCCCTCGCTCGTCGATCCGTCATAAGGCCAGGACACCACAGCGAGCCAAGGCTTCGATTGGCGTGTCGATTCGTCAGGCAGCTCGTCTACAAAGCTCCAAACCACCCGCATGCCCTGTTCAAACGAGCGGCCGATGATTCCTTTCGCGGCAGGGGTCGATTGGCTCAATGGAAACCTAACGTAAAGGTCAGCGGACGCCGCAGGCGGTCCGCTGCAACGACCGGCTATGCAGAGCCACCTTCGGAGGCACTGCGGTGGAAGTGGCCGAGAGCATACCGAAGCGGTACCAACGCCGCAGGCGCCCGAGGCGACAGGCTGCCTCCTCACCATGCGGCGGGCGGCGAACTGAGGAAAGCGAAAGGCCAGCTTGGCTAGAACCGGCGAGATCACGGCGACCGAAAGCGGGAGCTGTTTGCGGCCAGCCCGAACCCGAGAAAGCCTCGGCCCGTTGCGTAGCGCGATCGCCGCGAGCGCCCAACCGAACACGGATCGTCGAAGTTCTCTTAGCCTGCTGCATAGCGTCCGAGCTGAGGGGCCGAAGCCAGCTGGCCGCGCGGAGCTGAAAATATACAGGCAGCGTAGCGCGGCCAGCTGGCGGAGGTCCACTCGAGCGACCGGTTAGAGCTATGAATCACAGGTGGCTCCCTTTGTAGCTTCTCGGTCGCGCTGCTGTTGCTGAAAGTTGATGTGTGAACCACGCTGAGTGACGCACGCTTCCGCGAAAACAAGCTCGGTGCGAGCAAAGAAGCTCATGCAAAAAATAACTGCACAAAGGGTAACAAGACGTATGGCCAAGTAGAAGTTGGTGCGCGTGAGCAGGAAAGTAACTGCTGACACCGCAAGAAGCGCACCGATAGGGACCGATGCGTCGGCAAAGAACCACGGGACCTGCCCCGGAAACAGCCAGCCCACGCCCATGACGCTGGCAGGCGGGATGACGGGAAGAAGAACAACTGATGCTGCAAATAGCAGCCACCAAGCGAGCTTCGATTCAACGCGCAGACTCATAGCTCTAACTTGTTTTATATCGCTGGCAAACGCCGCATATCACGGCTGTCGTCGCAATAACCGGCAGTATGCATGGCCAAGCAAATGCCTGTCGGAATTGAGTTTTCCTGCTGATTGTCTGCATTTCATTCAGCATTAATTTTCACGTCAAAAGCCGCGCTTGTTACAAATAGCCTAGCTGGTTCGTGCGGCGTTGGCAGGCGAACCGTAGGTGGCTATGTTGCCATCAGATCACAGCGTTATTTCACCGACATTCACACGTTCACCTGTTCACCCGTTCACCTGTTCACCTGTTCACATCCTCCCGCCTCACTCACTCACTCACTCAGATCCTGCAACTGCACCAACCTCTGATACAGCCCGCCCTCGATCGCCATCAGTTCGCTGTGGCTGCCGCGTTCGACCAAATGGCCGTGGTTGAGGACGACGATCTGGTCGGCTTCGCGGATGGTGGAGAGGCGGTGGGCAATCGCCACCACGGTGACGCGGCCGCGCAGCGCCGTCAGGGCCTCGCCGACGATTTGTTCGGTGGCGCTGTCGATATTGGAGGTGGCTTCGTCGAGGAACAAAATCTTGGGTGCGCCGGCCAAGGCGCGGGCCATGGCGATCAGCTGCTTCTGGCCGGTGGAGACGCGCGCGCCGCCTTCACCGAGCAAGGTGTCATAGCCCTGGGGCAGGGCGGACAGGAAGTCGTCGATGCGTGCGGCGCGGGCGGCCTCGCGCATCTGGGCTTCGCTGATGTCGGGGCGGCCCATGGTGATGTTTTCGCGCGCGCTGGCGGCCATCAGATAGGGCTCTTGCGGCACCAGGCCCACGGCGCTGCGGAAAGCCTCGTCGGGCACGCTGTCCAGGGCCTGGCCGTCGATCGTGATGCGGCCTTGCTGGGGTGCGTAAAAGCGCAGCAGCAGGGATAGCAGGGTGGACTTGCCGCTGCCCGTGTGGCCGACGATGCCGACAAAGCTGCCGGGCTCGAAGTGCAGGTTCAGGCGCTCCAGCACCGGGCGGCCGGGCTGGTAGCTGAACGCCAGGTGTTCGATGCGGATCTCGCCGGCTTCGATGCGCCGGCCGGCCGTCTGTGCGCTGCTGACCGGCGCGGTTTCTTGCAGCAGGCTGCGCACGCGCGCGGCGGCAATCATCGATTGCTGCAGCTGGCTGAACTGCAGGGTGATCTGGCTTAGCGGTTCGACCACGCGGGCGATATAGCTCAGGAAAGCGTAGAGCAAGCCCACCTCCAAGCCGCTCAGATCGCGCTGGCCGAAGCCGTAGATCACGGTCACCAGCAGCAGCACATTGAGCAAATCGAGGGCCGGGCGCAGCAGCCAGGCATTGGCGCTGAGCTCGCGCACGCGGGCGCTCCGGTGCTGGGCATTGGTGGCCTCGAAGCGGGCGCTGAAGCGCGGCGCCGCGCCGGCCGATTGCAGCATGGCCATGCCGGCCATGCTCTCGGCCATCTGGGCGTTGATGTCGCTGCGCAGCTCGCGCGCCCGTGCCACGGCCGGCGCGCTGAGGCGGCGGTAGATGCTGATGATGATCAGCATGGCCGGCACCAGCATGGCCACGATCAGCATCAGCCGCCAATCCAACCACGCCATGGCGATCAGCGAGCCCAGCACGACGATGCTGGAGTCGAGCATCACGTACAAGACCTGGCGGTACAGGGTGTTGACCGCCTCGCTGTCGTTGGTGACGCGGCTGACCAACTGGCCGGTGATGGCGCGGTCGAAGAAGGCCATGGGCAGGGCCAGCACATGGTTGTAGACCCGTTCGCGCAGGCGCTGTACCGAGCGCCGCGCCACACCGGCCATGCGGCTGAGCTGGGCGAAGCGGATCCAGCTGGCTGCCCAGCCGGTCAGCAGCAGGGCGGCCAGCAGGCTGGCCATGGCCTGTACGTCCATCCCGTCGAAACGGCCGGGTAGCAGATAGGCGTCGATGTAATGCTTGCCGAGGATGGGCCCCAGCGCCTCCAGGCCGGCGGCCGTGATCAGCCAGGCCAGGCCGCGCCAGAGTTGGGGCCGCTCGGGTTGGGCGGCTTCCATCAGCAAGCCGACGGCGGCCCAAGGGAACTCGGGCTTGCTGGCCTCGGCGGTACTGCCGTTGTTGTTTTCGTTCTTGCTGTCGCTGCCTGCCGCGGCGGTGTCAGAGTGCGTCAAGGCTGGCCTCCAGTTGTTGATAGCGCCATTGCGTGGCATACCAGCCACCCAGGGCGAGCAGCTCGGCGTGGCTGCCTCGCTCGGTGATGCGGCCGCCGCGCAGCACCAGGATCTGATCGGCCTCCATGACCGCGCTCAGGCGGTGGCTGACGATGATGGCGCTGTGCTCGGGGCGCTGGCGGCGCTGGGTGCGCAGGTGGTCGAGGATCTGTGTTTCGGTGCCGGTGTCCACGGCCGAGAGCGCATCGTCCAGGAGCAACACCCCCATGCTGCCTGAATGTGCTGGCCCGGCACTTGGAACACCTAGATGGAGCAGCGCCCGAGCGATCGCCACGCGCTGTCGCTGGCCGCCCGAGAGCGTCACGCCGCGCTCGCCGATCTCGGTGGCATAGCCCTGCGGCAGGCGCAGGATGTCCTCGTGCACGGCGGCCAGGCGTGCGGCTTCTTCGACCTCGGCGGCGCTGGCCTCGGGCCGGGCCAGGGCGATGTTCTC
Organism: Roseateles sp. GW835-FHT13E02; assembly: GCF_058794035.1. Taxonomy (NCBI): domain Bacteria; kingdom Pseudomonadati; phylum Pseudomonadota; class Betaproteobacteria; order Burkholderiales; family Sphaerotilaceae; genus Roseateles; species Roseateles sp. GW835-FHT13E02. Next base: position 110,308 of record NZ_JBXAGJ010000021.1, on the reverse strand, counting down.
GGCAATGCGGGCCGAGAACAGAAACGGTTCTTGCGGCACCCAGGCCAGGGCGCGCCGCAGCGCGGCCAGGCGCAGCGCAGGCAAGACCTGGCCCCCGAAGGTGATCTGGCCTTGGCTGGGCTCGAACTGGCGCAGCAGCAGGCGCAGCAGAGTGGACTTGCCCGATCCGGTCGGGCCGACCAGGCCCAGGGTCTGGCCGGGCGGCAGCTCCAGCGCGATGTCTTGCAGCGCGGCTTTCTGAGCCTCGGGGTAGCTGAAGCTGACGCCCTCGAAGCGCAGGGTGGCGGCCCGCGGCAGCTCGGCCTGGCCTTCGTCCTGCAAGCTCAGTGGCGCTTCCAGCACCGGGCCCAGGCGGTCCCAGGCGGCGCGGCCGCGCTCCAGCAAGGACAGCACCCAGCCGGCGGCGAACATGGGCCAGATCAGCTGGCCCAGGTACATGGTGAAAGAGGTCAGCTGGCCGATGCTCAGCTCCTGGCGCGCCACCAGCCAGCCGCCCAGGCCCAGGGCGATGGCCATGGCCGCGCTCAGGGTCATGCCGACGGCGGGCTCGAAGGCCGCCTCCCAGCGCTGGGCCTGGAAGCTGGCCTCGCCGGCGCCGGCGGCCAGCTCGCTGAACTGGCGGGTGTTGCGCGGCAGCAGGCCCAGGGCGCGCAGGGTGCGCACGCCGCTCAGGCCTTCTTGCACATGCTGGTTCAGGCCCGAGAACTGGGCCAGCGAGCTCTGCCAGGCCTGGTGCACATGGTTGGAGATGCGCCAGAAGGCGAAGGCCATGAAGGGGAAGGGAATGAGCGTTGCCAGACCCAGGCGCCAGTCCACCCCCACCGTCATCATCAAGAGCACCAGCAGCAAGGTCAGGCTGCCGTCAAAGGCGGCGAGCAAGGCTTCACCGGCAGCCATTTCGACGGCGTCGATGTCGTTGGTGGCCAGGGCCATCAGGTCGCCGGTGCGCTTGGCCTGGAAATAGGCCGGGCCTTGCAGGCTCAGCCGGGCATAGAGCCGGGTGCGCAGCTGCTGGCCAAGGCGGTAGGCAGCGGCGAACAGGGCCAGTCGCCAGCCCACGCGCAGCAGGTAGATGGCCACACCCGCCCCGACCAGCAAACCCAGCTCGCGCAGCAGGGCCATGCCTTGCAATCGGCCGGCCACCAGGCCGTCCACCACCTGGCCCACCTGGCGCGGGATCCAGACGATCAGCAGGGCAATGCCCGCCAGCATCAGGGCCGAGCCGGCATAGGCCGGCCAATGCCGGCGCACAAAGCCGGCGAGCATCTGGGTCAGGGTCATGGGGTCGAGAGCGAGCTGCGGGTTGGGGCGAGGCGGGGCTGCGGCCGGTCGATGCGGCCCATCTTTCAGCGGGTCGGCATGCCGGGCGCGGCTGGCGGGGCTGGGCGGGATTCTAGGAGGCGTACCTGCTTGGGCTTGTCAGCAGCGTGTCCAGGTCTCAGCCCCCCCGTGTTTCGGGTGTCTCAAGTTGTCATCTATCCGCACTAGCATCTATTGCGCCGAGCTTGAAATCCTCAAAAACTGCTCTGGCAAACGTTTGTTTGCAGCTCGGCCAGGGGGCGAAGCTGCGGTTTCTCCCCCCACCACCTTCCTGTCCCTCCATTTCTGTTCATGTCGGAGTCCTCATGAAACTGAACACCCTCGTCGGCCTCCTGGCCACTGCGTTCGCCGCCCCGCTGGCCCTGGCGTCGAGCAATGGTCTGGTCATCAGCCAGGTCTACGGCGGCGGTGGTGCCACCACAGGCAGCCCGAGCTTCAAGCACGACTATGTCGAGCTCTTCAACGCCGGCAGCCAGCCGGTCAACCTGGCCGGCTACTCGCTGCAGTACGCCAGCGCCACCGGCACCGGCAACTGGAACGTCTCGGCCCTGAGCAATCTGAGCAACACGGTGCTGCAGCCGGGTCGCTACCTGCTGATCCGCCAAGGCTCGGGCGGCAGCCTCGGTGCCGACATCACCACACAGGACGGCACCGGCACGCTCAACCTCAGCGCCAGCGCCGGCAAGATCGCCCTGGTGGCCAACAGCACCGCCCTGAGCGGCGCCAACCCGGCTGCCAGCAGCTATATCGATCTGGTCGGCTACGGCGGCGCCAACGGCTTCGAGACGGCGCCCACGCCGGTGCTTTCGAACACCAGCTCGGCCCAGCGCAAGAATGCCGGCTGCAAGGACGACAACAACAACAGCCAGGATTTCGACATCGGCAGCCCGCTGCTGCGCAACTCGGCCACGCCGGCGAACGTCTGCGGCGGCACGGTGCCAGGCGACCAGCCCATCGTGCCGGTCTGCCCCGACAGCTCGGTCACGGCCGGCCAGACCAGCCGCTTCAGCGTGACGGCCAGCGACGCCGACAGCATCGTCAACGCCCGCGCCATCTCCGGCAACTGGCCCGCCGGCATCACCCTGGGCGCCTTCACCCCGGCCCAGGCCGATGGCGGCGTGGCCACGGCCGAGATCGAGGTGGATGCCTCGGTCGGCGGCGGCAGCTACAGCCTCAATCTGCAATGGGCCAACAACGAAGCGCAGACAGCGGTCTGCAGCTTCAAGGTGAACGTGGCCGGCCTCACGCCCATCTACAGCATCCAGGGCAGCGGCGCCAGCAGCCCGCTGCTGAACCAGAGCGTCAGCACCGGCGGCGTGGTCACCTACCTGAGCCCCACCGGCTTCTACCTGCAAGACCCGCTGGGCGACGGCAACCCCGCCACTTCGGACGGCATCTTCGTCTTCACCAGCACCGCGCCCACCGTGGCCGTGGGCCAGAAGCTGCAGCTCAGCGGAGTGGTCACCGAGTTCACTGCCGGCCAGGGCACCATCACCCAGCTGAAGAACATCAGCGGCCTGACGGTGTTGAGCAGCGGCCACCAGATCGAACCGACGGCCGTCGACTTGAGCCGCTTGGCCTCTGGTGCATTGGAGGCCTACGAGGGCATGCTGGTCACCCTGAGCGGCCCCATCACCGTGCAGCAGAACTACTTCCTGGGCCGCTACGGCCAGCTGACCCTGGCCGCCGGCGGCCGCCTGCTGAACCCGACCAACATCCTGCGCCCCGGCCCGGATGCCAATGCCCTGGCTCAGGCCAATCTGGCACGCGCCATCATCCTCGACGACAACAGCCTGGCGCAGAACCCCAACCCCGTGCCCTTCATGGGCCAGGACAACACGGTGCGCGCCGGTGACACGATCGAGTCGCTGACCGGCGTGATCGACTTCGGCCCCGCCACCAGCAATGCCACCGGTGCCTCGATGTACCGCCTGCAGCCGGTGGGCACGCCGCAGTTCCAGCGCAGCAATCCGCGCCCGCAGACTGCGCCGGCCGTGGGCGGCAATGTGCGCATCGCCAGCGCCAATGTGCTGAATTTCTTCACCACCTTCGTCAATGGCCAGACGGCGTCGGGCCAGACCGGCCAGGGCTGCAGCCTCGGCGGTACCAGCTCGGCCGCCAACTGCCGCGGCGCCAACAACCTCGATGAGTTCAACCGCCAGAAGGCCAAGATCGTGGCCTCGCTGAGCCGCATGAACGCCGACGTGGTGGGCCTGATGGAAATCCAGAACAACGGCCAGGTGGCTGTTCAACATCTGGTGAACAGCCTGAACGAGGTGATGGGGGCCGGCACCTATGCCTCGGTGGCCTTGCCCTCGGACACCGGCGACGACGCCATCCGCGTGGCCATGATTTACAAGCCGGCCAAGCTGAGCCCGGTGGGTGCGCCCTTATCTGACACTGACCCCATCAACAATCGCCCGACCCTGGCGCAAGGCTTCCGCGCCGCCAATGGCGAGCGTTTTGCGGTGCTGGTCAACCACCTGAAGTCCAAGAGCTGCAGCGGTGCCTCGGGCGCGGACGCCGACCAGGGCGATCTGCAAGGCTGCTACAACGCCACCCGCCAGCAGCAGGCGCAGCGTCTCAAGGTCTTCGTCAGCCAGGTACAGGCTGCGGCCGGCACGCAGGATGTGATCCTGCTCGGTGACTTCAACGCCTACGCGAAGGAGGATCCGATCGAGACTCTGACTGCAGGCGGCAGCATCGTCGACCTGATCGGCCGCATCGACCCCGAGCACTACTCCTATGTCTTCGATGGCTTTGCCGGTCGGCTGGACCATGGTTTTGGCACGGCCTCCATCGTGCCCAAGATCACTGGCGCCAACTCCTGGCACATCAATGCCGACGAGCCCACCGTCATCGACTACAACACCGAGTTCAACCCGGCCGGCTACTACAGCGCCGACCCCTTCCGCTCCAGCGACCATGACCCGCTGTTGCTGGGCCTGAACCTGTACAAGGCCATCAAGGGCACGGCCGGCCGCGACACCCTGGTGGGCACGGCCGGTGACGACCTCATCGAGGGCGGCCCCGGCGCCGACACCCTGACCGGCGGCGCCGGCCGCGATCAGTTCGTCTACACCAGCATGGCCGATGCGGGCGATGTGATCACCGATTTCAACCCCGCCGACGACCTGCTCGATGTGCGCGCCCTGCTGCAAAGCCTGGGCCTGAACCTGGCCGACCCCTTTGCCCAAGGCCACATCGTCTGCACCAACAGCGGCGCCAACGCCGTGGTCGGCATCGATGCCAAGGGCAGCTCGGGCTTCCAGAAGAGCCGCCCGCTGGTGCAGCTCAAAGGCCTACGCTGCGATCAGCTGAGCCCCGTCAACTACCGTTATTGATGCCCAGGTGCGAGGGCTTGCCGCCCTCGCACATCGGTTCACTTTTACTGGGAATTCCAGACCATGAAGTTCTTGCACACCCTGACCCGCGGCGCTGCCGCCCTGGCCTTGTTCACCGGCGCTTTGGCCTCGCAAGCTGCCACTTTCAATTTCAGTGGCACGGTCAATTTCGGCCCGCAGCTGGGCCAGCAGCTCAGCGGCCAGTTCAGCTTTGACGATGCAGCCGCCGCCCTGGCCGGCCCGGATGGCACCGTGGCACTGAGCAGCCTGAGCCTCAGCTTCCTGGGCCAGACCTTCCAACTGGCTCAGGCCATCGACCCCTACGCTCAGTTCGAAGGCGGCCAACTGCTGGGCCCGAATGCCGGCTTCACAGGCTTCGCCACGCCGGGCGCCACGCTGCAGCTGCAGTCCTTTTTCGGCAGCAGCGGCTTCACCTACAGCGCCAACGGTCAGGACAGCCTGGGTGACTTGACCGTCAGCGCCGTGCCCGAGCCGGCCAGCTGGGCCCTGGGCTTGGCTGGTCTGGCCGTGGTGGTCGGGCTGAGCCGTCGCCGCCGCGCCCTGAGCGCCTGAACGCGCAGCGGAACTAGCGGCTGAGCGCCAGCCGCAAGCCGAAGCCCAGCAGCATCAGCCCCGCCAGCTTCTCCAGCCAGCGGGCGATGCTGGGGTTGGCGCGCATGCGTGCCGCCAGGTGCTGGGTCAGCAAGCTGGCCACCACGCCGTAGCTGAAGCCCAGCACGGCGATGGTGGCGGCCATGGCCGCGAAGGTATGCAGGCCCGGCTTTTGCGTCGGGTCCACGAACAGCGGGAAGAAGGCCATGTAGAAGACGATGGCCTTGGGATTGAGCAGGGTGATGAAAAACGCCTGCTGGAAATACTGGCGCGGCCGGATGTTCAGAATCGGTGCCGCGCCCGGCTTGGCGCGCAGCATCTTCAGGCCCAGCCAGGCCAGATAGCCGGCGCCCAGCCATTGCACCGCGGCAAAAGCCGTCGGGTAGGCCGCCAGCAAGGCCGCCACACCGGCCACCGCCAGCCACAGCAGCACCTGATCCCCGGCAACGATGCCGGCGGACGCCGCAATGCCGCCGCGCAAGCCGCCCTTGCTGGTCGAGGTGATCAGGGCCAGATTGCCCGGACCGGGGACCAACAGAAACACCAGGATGGCGGCGACAAAAGCGCCGTAGTCTGCGATGCCGAACATGGTTGGTGGCTCTCGGTGGGGGCGGAGAGGTGATGTTAGGTGAACAGGTGAACAGGTGAACAGGTGAACAGGTGAACAGGTGAACAGGTGAACAGGTGGGCGCCCGCTACTTCACCCGTTCACCCAAGGCTCCAATCAATACGTTCTGCTCCCCTTGAACTGCGCGTGCTGCCGCCGCTGCAAGGTCGTGCTGCGGCTCATGGCCGCGAAGCTGACGCTGGCGTGGGCATGCATGATGGCCAGGCCCAGGGCGTCGGCTGCGTCTTTGCCCGGCTCGCCGGGCAGCTGGAGCAGGCGCTGCACCATGTGCTGCACCTGTTCCTTTTTGGCGTGGCCGTTGCCGACGATGGCTTTCTTCATCTGCAGGGCGGTGTACTCGGCCACCGTCAGATCGCTCGCCACCAGGCCGGTGATCGCAGCGCCGCGCGCCTGGCCCAGCAGCAGGGTGGACTGCGGGTTGACGTTGACGAACACGATCTCCACCGCCGCGCATTGCGGCTGGTAGCGCGTGCAGACCTCGCGCACGCCGTCAAAGATGATCTTCAGCCGCGCCGGCAGATCACCGGCCGCCACGGCGCTGGTCTTGATGGTGCCGCTGGCGATATAGCTCAGCCGCGGGCCATCCGCATCGATGATGCCGAAACCGGTGGTCTGCAAGCCGGGGTCAATGCCAAGAATTCTCATGCCGCAAGTGTCGCAGCAGCCAGTCCCCTGGACTCTTGCGTCCTCACTCCCGCTCCACCTGCGGTTTGGGCCGCTGGGCCACGGTGATGGCGATGTCCAGCTGTTGGCCGGCGCGTTGCACGGTGACCTGGGTGCCGGTCTTGGGCTTGAGGGCGGAGACGGCGGCGAGCAACTGGGCCGGGGTGGCGACCGGGGTGTCGCCGACGCGGGTCAGCACATCGCCGGGTTTGAGGCCGGCCTTGGCGGCCGGGGCGTCGGCGACCACGCCGCTGATCAGCACGCCTTGCTTGACGGTGACCTTGAAGGCCTCGGCGAACTCGGGCGTCAGCTCGCGGGTCTGCACGCCGATCCAGCCACGGGCGACCTGGCCGTCGCGGATCAGCGACTCCATCACCTGGCGCGCGGTGCTGACCGGAATGGCGAAGCCGATGCCCAGGCTGCCGCCGCTGCGCGAGAAGATGGCGGTGTTGATGCCGACCAAGTTCCCTTCGGCGTCGACCAGGGCGCCGCCCGAGTTGCCGGGGTTGATGGCGGCATCGGTCTGGATGAAGTTCTCGAAGGTGTTGATGCCCAGCTGGTTGCGACCCAGGGCGCTGACGATGCCCGAAGTGACCGTCTGGCCGACATTGAAGGGGTTGCCGATGGCCAGCACCACATCACCCACTTCCAGGCTCTCGGCATGGCCGAGCTGGATCACGGGCAGGCGCTCGAGTGCGATCTTGAGCACGGCGACATCGGTCTCCGGGTCGCTGCCGACCAGGGTGGCGCGGGCCTGGCGGCCGTCGCTGAGCATGACCTCGATGTCCGAGGCGCCTTCGATCACATGGTTGTTGGTGAGCAGATAGCCGTCGGCCGAGACGATCACGCCCGAGCCCAGGCCGGTCTGCGGCCGCTCAGACGGCTGACCCCGGCCGCGTGGGCCGAAATGGAAGCGGAACCAGGGGTCGTTGCTGTCGGCCGTGCGGCTGGGTGCCTTGCTGGCAGTGATACTGACCACGGCCGGCGCGGCGCGGCGTGCGGCCAGGGCATAGCCGCTGCGTGCCGGGGCGGAGGCGCCGCTGGCGGCCGGCGCGGCCGGGCTGGGTTCGGCGATCTTGAACAGGGGCAGGCTGGCGGCCGGGCCAACGGCGCTGCCCGCGAGGCCGCGGCCTTGCAGCCATTGCGGTTTCAGGGTGCTGACCACGAAGAGCAGGGCCAGCACCACCGTGGTGGCCTGAGCGAAAATCAACCAAAGTCTGCGCACTACAACAACTCCTCTTCCGAACCCGAGCGGCCCACCGATGACTTCACGACACAGCCTGGAACGACATCTCCATATGGAGCTCAATGTCGACCGTTTCAAGGATTATGGGCCGAACGGTTTGCAGGTGGAGGGGCGGGCCGAGGTGCGCCATCTGGTCTGCGGCGTGACGGCCAGCCTGGCCTTGATCGAGGCGGCGATTGCCGCCGGGGCCGATGCCATCCTGGTCCACCACGGCCTGTTCTGGCGCGGCCAGGACGGCCGCGTCACTGGTTGGATGAAGCAGCGCCTGGCGCGCCTGCTGGCTGCCGATGTCAGCCTGCTGGCCTACCACCTGCCGCTGGACGCCCATGCCGAACTCGGCAACAACGCCCAGCTCGGCCGCGTGCTGGGCTGGCAGGCCGACGGCCGCTTCGGCGAGCAGGACCTGGGCTTCATCGGTGCGGCTGCGCAGCCTTTGAGCTTGCAGGCCCTGGGCGAGCAGATCGAGCAGGGCCTGGGCCGTGCGCCGGTGCTGGCGCCCGGTGATGGGCGGGTGCTGAAGCGCATTGCCTGGTGCACCGGTGGGGCTCAGGGTTATTTCGAACAGGCGATCGCGGCCGGCGCCGATGTGTTCGTCACCGGCGAGATTTCCGAGCCGCAAGCCCATCTGGCTGCCGAGACCGGCGTGGCCTTCATCGCCGCCGGCCACCATGCCACCGAGCGCTACGGCGTGCAGGCCCTGGGTCAGCATCTGGCCCAGCAGTTCGGCCTGAGCCAGCAGTTCATCGATCTGCCCAATCCGGCATGAGCACGCTCACGTCAAGCCCGCGGCCCTTGCTGCTCAGCATGGGCGATGTCTGCGGCATCGGCCCCGAGGTGGCGGTGGCGGCCTGGGCGGCCGATCTGGATTGCAGTGGTCGCAGCGATCTCTGCCTGGTCGGCGATGTGGCCGTGCTGCGCCGGGCCCTGGGCTTCATGGGTCTGCAGGCGCCGGTGCTGCAGCTGGAATGTTTGCAGGACTTTGCCCAGCGCCCGCCCCATGCCTTGCCGGCGTGGCAACCGCCGGGCCTGGCGGCGGGTTTGCTCGATGAGGCGCTGGGCCAGATCTCGGCGCGCGCGGGTGCGGCGGCGGCCCTGTGCATCGAGGGTTCGGTGGCCGCCCTCCTGGCCGGGCAGGCCCAGGGCTTGGTGACGGCGCCCATCCACAAAGAGGCCTTGCATGCGGCCGGTGTGGATTTCCCGGGGCATACCGAGCTGCTGCAGGCGCGCTCGGTGCTGGCCGGCGCGGCCTTGCCGCCGGTGCGCATGATGCTGGCCAATGAGGAGCTGCGCACGGTGCTGGTCACCATCCATTGCTCGCTGCGCCAGGCCATCGAGCAGATCAGCGCCGCGCGGGTGCTGGAGACGCTGCGCATCACCCATCAGGCGCTGCAGCGCATGGGCATCGCCCGGCCGCGCATCGCGGTGGCGGGCTTGAATCCGCATGCGGGCGAGGGCGGGCTGTTTGGCGATGAGGAGATCCTGCACATCGCGCCGGCCATCCAGCAGGCCCGGGCCGAGGGTCTGGACGCCAGCGGCCCCTACGCGCCCGACACGGTCTTCATGCGCGCCCGCCATGCGGCCGGCCACCCAGGCGAGTTCGATGTGGTGGTGGCCATGACGCACGACCATGGCCTGATTCCAGTGAAGTACCTGGGCGTTGAGCAGGGCGTCAATGTGACCCTGGGCCTGCCCTTTGTCCGCACCAGCCCCGATCACGGCACGGCCTTCGATCTGGCCGGCAGCGGCCGGGCCGATCCGGCCAGCATGGCGGCGGCGATTCGCATGGCGCGGCGCTTGATGCAGCCGCCAGTGGCGACCTGAAAAGGCGGCCTGAGGTTTTCAGCCCTTGCTGCCGATGGCGGCCAGTTGCTTGCGGGCGCGCGAGATCGCGCGCTCCATCAGGTAGGCGTGCTCAAAGGCGCGCAGGCGGCCCGATTCGCACAGGCGCTTGAGCATGCGCGCGGTCATGGTGACCGTTTCCTGGTGCTTGGCGCCCTGGGTGAAGATGAAGAAGCTGCGACCGGCGCTGATATGGGCCAGGCGCACCTTGTGCCAGCTGTCGCCGGTGTGCATGCGGTAGGCGAAACCGAGCTGCAGGTGGTCGATCAGCAGCTCGCCCTCGCTGGGCTCGGGCGCTTCGGTGGCGGCGGGCAGGCCGTCGATGCTGATGTCCACGGCCTGCAGCGGCGCTGGCGGTTCATCGTCGCCGAGCACGATGTCGACCGTGCCGTCCCAGTCGACCCCGCTTTCACTCACCAGGCCCAGGCTCTGGGCTTCCTGCGGGCTCAGGCGGCTGCCCATGTCCAGGTCTTGCGGCACGGTGACCGGTGCATCGGCGGGCAGGTCGCGCTCTTCCGGCGGCGCGCAGCCGAACACGCCGTCCAGCTGCTTGATCAGCAGATTGGTTTCCAGCGCGCTGGGCGCCACGCCCTTGAGGGATTCGGCATGGGCCGGCAGCAGGGCGCCGAAGAAGACCTTGCGGGCGGGCTCGGGCCAGGCGATCAGGTCCAGCCCTTCGTTCAGCGTGCGCATCAGCGCCGGCAGCTGGCCAAGGAAGGCCTGTCGCTGGGCCGTGCCGCCCTTGGGCTGCACGCTCATCACCAGCTCGCGGCCAAGTTGACGGAAGCGCAGGGTGCGCTCGGGCGTGCCCTTGGGGTCGCGCGAGGACAGCACGATGGCCTGACTCCAGACCTGGGCCAGGAAATCGCGCAGGAAATCCTGCATGGGCACGGGGGCCAGCGCGGTTTGCAGTTGCTGGGTGTAGCGCTGCTGCAGGCGCAGGTCGATTTCCTTGCGGTCCAGCAGCTCGGCCATATCGCCAACGGCGCTGCCTTCGCTGGCGCTCTTCAGCGTGCCAGCGATCTGCTCCTGGATGAAGCGCTCCAGGGCATCGAGCTTGCTTTCGTAGACCTCCATGCGGTCGAAGTCGCCGCTGGCGACCTCCTGCACGAGATCGCGCACATGGGCCAGGAAATCGCTGCCGGGCGCTTCGCTGAAGTCATCGAAGGCGCAGGCCAGCGAGGCCATGCGATTGACAAAGCGGCGCACCGGATGCCGGCGCGAGGAGAAAAAGCTCGGGTCGCCCAGGGCCGCGCGCAGCACCGGCAGCTGCAGCCGGGCCAGCAGGCGCGCCATTTGCGGTGGCACCTTGGGGTCCGACAAGACCTGGTCGAACAGGCTGCTGACCACATCGATGACCATGTGGTCCAGGCGCCCGGTGGCCGCCTGACGCAGCTCGTCGCGGTGGATCTGGATCAGATTGGGTGGCTGCACGCCTTGCCAGGCGGAGCCGCCGAAGTCTTCGGCCCAGTCGCCCGGCGCGGCGCCGAGTGCCGCGGGGCCCAGGGCTGCGGCGCCAGCATGGCCGCCGACCGCGCCTGAAGGCAGGCCGCCGCTCATGCCGCTCATGCCGCCGAAGCCGGAAACACCGGCCGGCGCCGGCGCCTGGGCCAGGCGGCGCAGCAGGTCCATCAGCTGGCCGTCGACCACGCCCATGCCGCCGGCGTTGGCGCTGCCGTAACGGCTGTGGCCGCTGGGCAGGCCGGCGCCGCCGTAGTTGCTGCCGCCGTAACTGCTACCAAATTCGCTGCGGCTGCCTCGCGGGCCGCTGTGGCTGAACTGCGCCTGCCCACCCGGGCCGGAATCGAGCTCGCCGTGCACCGAGGCGCCACCGGCCAGGCCCTGCGCGCGGGTGCTGGCGTTGGGGGATTCGTTGCCGCGCACGCGCAGGTCTTGCGGGCGCAGGCCGCGGTGGCGGAACAGTTCCGCTATGTCGGCATAGCAGGCGCGCATCTCCTGTGTCATCGCCCGCGTCATTTCATCGACCAGGATCTGTCGGCTTTCGCTGTCCTCGGTCACCGCGTGGACGGCGGCCAGCAGGGCGCGTGCGACCAGCTCGGGCCGCAGGGGGTTGCGATCGCCGTTGCGCAGGCTGGCCACATAGGACTCGACCTCGCGCAGCTCCCACTCACTCTGGTGGCCGATGGCCAGGCCGATGCGGTCGCTGACCACCAGGGCGTCGACCGCGTCATCGTCCATCAGGGACAGCTCGGTCCAGTCCTTCTTGGCGGCGGTGGTGGCTTCGGCCTTGGGGGCCTGTTCCTGGCTCAGCTGCTGGCGCAGCTCCTGAGTGAAGCGTTGGCTGAACAGGCCCTGCTGGCGGCGAAACACCAGCTGGGTGGCCAGCAGCAGATCGCGCCGCTTGGCTTGGCCGGCCGAGAGCGCCGCCAGACCCATGCCCTCGGCGCAGCGCTCCGAGGCCTGCTCGGCGGCTGTGCGAATGCGCTGGAGGGCAGCCTCCAGATGGGGGTTGAGTCCGAGGTCGGGCGAATTCATGAAGAGGGTGGAGGTGGAGCTGTCGTGAGCGTGCCACAAATCTGGGGTCAGTATCGCGTCAATACAAGGCCATCTCCAGCCAGATGTGCGGGTCTCGGCGCCTGAGCTTGCCAAATAGCTAACGCCCGGTGCCTGCGAAACTTTTGCTTACAGGCGGTCCGGGCGTTACGGGGCGGGGTGGTGCCGGTTTCAGCGGCGCCACAGGCGGGTGATCAGCGCTTCAGCGAGTCGCGGATCTCGCGCAGCAGCACGATGTCTTCCGACGTCACCGGAGCCTCGGCCGGGGCGGGCGCCGGGGTGTCGGCGCGCTTGAGGCGGTTGATCTGTTTGATCATCAGGAAAATGATGAAGGCCAGGATGACGAAGTTCAGCAGCACGGTCAGGAAGCTGCCGTAGGCGAACAGAGGCACGCCGGCCTTGGTCAGGGCTTCGTAGGTCTGCGCGCCCTTGAAATCGGCCGGGATGCTGCCCAGCACCACAAAGTAATTGGAGAAGTCCAGGCCGCCGACCACCTTGCCGACGATGGGCATGATCAGATCCTTGACCACCGAATCGACGATCTTGCCGAAGGCGCCGCCGATGATGACGCCGACCGCCAGGTCAACGACATTGCCCTTGACCGCAAACTCCCTGAATTCCGAGAAAAAACTCATCGATCTCTCCGTGGGCGGCCAGAGGCCGCGCTTTCCTTGTTGATGGATAAAAAACCATGCGAGCGCCCATGGGGCGCGCAACGGCCATGATTGTCGACGGCGATGGCCCCGCACAGCGGTAAAACGCTGATACTGTGGCGCGGAAAACAGTTTCGGATGCGGTTGCCGATACTGAGAGCTGATAGCGTCCGTTAGAATCCCGGGTTGCCCCCGATCAGAAGTCTCGTTTGAGGATCCTCATGAGTGACCAGCAAGTGGACCACGGCAAGCGCACTTGGCTCATCGCCACAAGTTGCGCCGGTGCCGTTGGCGGCGTAGCCACCGCCGTACCTTTCGTCAGTACTTTCACACCGTCCGAGCGTGCCAAGGCCGCCGGTGCAGCCGTGGAAGCCGATATCAGCGGCCTCAAGCCGGGTGAGAAGATGACCGTCGAATGGCGCGGCAAGCCCGTGTGGATCGTCCGTCGTACGCCCGAGCAGTTGGAAGCCCTGAAGGGTATTGACGGCCAACTGGCCGATCCGAACTCGGACCGCAAGGCCTACCCGACGCCCGAGTACGCCAAGAATACCCATCGCTCGATCAAACCCGAGTTCTTCGTCGGCGTGGGCATCTGCTCGCACCTGGGCTGCTCGCCCAGCGACAAGTTTCAGGCCGGTCCTCAGCCCTCGCTGCCGGATGATTGGCACGGCGGCTTCCTGTGCCCCTGCCATGGCTCGACCTTCGACCTGGCTGGCCGTGTGTTCAAGAACAAGCCGGCGCCCGACAACCTTGAGGTGCCCCCTCACATGTACCTGTCCGACGCCAAGATCCTGATTGGCGAAGACAAGAAGGCTTGATGCTCCGGCATCAAGTCGCACAAGGCTAAAGGACAGAGGTCAACATGGCTGCTGAATTCAAAGAAGCTCCCGCCGGCGCTGGCGCTGGCGAAAAACTGCTGACGTGGGTGGACAACCGCTTCCCGGCTAGCAAGCTCTACAAAGAGCATCTCTCGGAGTACTACGCTCCGAAAAACTTCAACTGGTGGTACATCTTCGGGTCGCTGGCCCTGGTGGTGCTGGTGATCCAGATCGTCACCGGCATCTTCCTGGTGATGCACTACAAGCCCGACGCCAATCTGGCGTTCGCCTCGGTCGAGTACATCATGCGCGATGTGCCCTGGGGTTGGCTGATCCGCTACATGCACTCCACCGGCGCTTCGGCGTTCTTTGTGGTGGTGTACCTGCACATGTTCCGTGGCCTGATGTACGGTTCTTACCGCAAGCCGCGCGAGTTGGTCTGGATCTTCGGTTGCGGCATCTTCCTGTGCCTGATGGCTGAAGCCTTCATGGGTTACCTGCTGCCCTGGGGTCAGATGTCCTACTGGGGCGCCCAGGTGATCGTGAACCTGTTCGCGGCCGTGCCCTTCGTCGGTCCGGATCTGGCCCTGTTGATCCGCGGTGACTTCGTGGTGGGCGACGCGACCCTGAACCGCTTCTTCAGCTTCCACGTCATTGCCGTGCCGCTGGTGCTGCTGGGTCTGGTGGTGGCGCACATCATTGCGCTGCACGAGGTGGGTTCCAACAACCCCGACGGTGTTGAAATCAAAGGCCCGAAGGCGCCCAAGGATGCCCAAGGGCACCCTCTGGACGGCGTGCCTTTCCACCCGTACTACACGGTGCATGACATCTTCGGCCTGAGCCTGTTCCTGATTGCGTTCACCAGCGTTGTGTTCTTCGCGCCGGAGTTGGGTGGTTACTTCCTGGAGTACAACAACTTCATCCCGGCTGACCCGCTGAAGACGCCAGCGCACATCGCCCCGGTCTGGTACTTCACGCCTTTCTATTCCATGCTGCGCGCCACGACCGACACCATGGTCAATGTGCTGGTGGGCATCATCGGGCTGGGCGCATTGCTGGCGGTCATCAAGGGCAGCTTCAGCGGCAAGGCCAAAATGGCGGTGCTGGTGCTCGCCGTGGTGGCCTGCTTCCTGCTCAAAGTCTTCGACGCCAAGTTCTGGGGCGTGGTGGTGATGGGCGGTGCCGTGGTGATTCTGTTCTTCCTGCCTTGGCTGGACCACAGCCCCGTCAAGTCGATCCGTTATCGCCCTGACTGGCACAAGTATGTCTATGCCGTGTTCGTGGTGTTCTTCCTGGTGCTGGGCTATTTGGGTATCCAGCCGCCGACCGACCTCGGCACGCTGGTTTCGCAAGTGGGCACGCTCTTCTACTTTGGCTTCTTCCTGCTGATGCCCTGGTGGAGCAAGCTGGGCACGCCCAAGGCTGTGCCTGACCGTGTGACCTTCCACGCCCACTGAACAAGCACCGGAGTCCAAAGAATGAAGAAACTCATCGCTACGCTGCTGACCGCCCTGTCTTTGGGTATGGGGCTGGTCTCCGGCGCTCATGCTGCCGGCGGCGGCATCGAGTGGGACAAGTTCCCCAAGGAAAAGATGACCGACATGGCGGCGCTGCAAAACGGTGCCAAGCTGTTCGTCAACTACTGCCTGAACTGCCACGCTGCTGCCTTCAATCGCTACAACCGTCTGCGTGACCTTGGCCTGACCGAAGCGCAGATCAAGAGCAATCTGCTGTTTGCGGGCGACAAGGTGGGCGAGACCATGAAGGTGTCGCTGGATCCCAAGCAAGCCAAGGACTGGTTTGGCGCGACGCCGCCGGATCTGACCGTGATCGCACGTTCGCGTGCAGATGGCTCCAAGGGTTCGGGTGCAGATTATCTGTACACCTATCTGCGCACTTACTACCGCGACGACACCAAGGCCACGGGCTGGAACAACCTGGCCTTCCCCAGCGTGGCCATGCCGCATGTGCTGTGGGAACTGCAAGGCCAACGCGGCGCCAAGTTCGCTGAAGAAGCCGATCCGCATGACGCCAGCAAGACAGTCCATGTCTTCAAGGGCTTCGAGCAACTGACCCCCGGTGCCCTGGACGCTCGCGCGTACGACAGCGCCGTGGGCGATTTGGTCGCCTATCTCCAATGGATGGGCGAGCCGGCCCAGGCCCAGCGCTTCCGCCTGGGCGTGTTGGTGCTCTTGTTCCTGTCGGTGTTCACGGTGTTCGCATGGCGCCTGAATGCCTCGTACTGGAAAGACGTGAAGTAACGTCTTCCGTCCCGGTCCTGGTAGCTGCGAGAGCGGCGGCCGGGTCCAACACGCAGTGGGTGGCTCGTCCGGAGCGCCCGCTGCGTTTGTCTTTTGTGCGGCTCACTGCAAGACCCGATGTGACCCGCAGCCTTTTCACCTGACCTCTCGGAGCCTGCCGCCATGATGGTGCTTTATTCTGGAACCACCTGCCCCTACTCGCATCGCTGCCGCTTCGTGCTGTTCGAAAAGGGCATGGACTTCGAGATCCGTGATGTGGACTTGTTCGCCAAGCCCGAAGACATCGCCTTGATGAACCCGTACAACGAAGTGCCCATCCTGGTCGAACGTGACCTGATCCTGTACGAGTCGCACATCATCAACGAGTACATCGACGAGCGCTTCCCGCACCCGCAGCTGATGCCCGGTGACCCGGTCGCCCGTGCCCGCGTGCGCTTGTTCCTGCTGAATTTCGAGAAGGAACTGTTCGCTCACGTGAACGTGCTGGAAGGCCGCGGCCAGGCCGTCAAGGCGACCGACAAGCAGCTGGAAAAGGCCCGCGCGCAAATCCGCGACCGCCTGACTCAGCTCGCCCCGATCTTCCTGAAGAACAAGTACATGCTGGGCGACGATTTCTCGATGCTCGACGTGGCCATCGCACCGCTGCTGTGGCGCCTGGACTACTACGGCATCGACATGTCGAAGAATGCCCTGCCGCTGCTGAAGTACGCCGAGCGCATCTTCTCGCGTCCGGCCTACATCGAAGCGCTGACGCCTTCGGAAAAGGTGATGCGCAAGTAAGCCCCGACCGCAGCGTAGCGAGCATAAGAGTTCGACATGGATCAAAGCCCCGACAAGGGCGGGCCGGGCAGCAGCTCGACCCGTCCCTACCTGATTCGCGCCCTGCACGACTGGTGCACTGACAACGGCTTCACGCCCTACATCGCGGTCCACGTCGACCGCCTCGTGCAGGTGCCGATGGAGTACGTCAGCAACAACGAGATCGTGCTCAACGTCGGCTTTGACGCCACCAGCGGCCTGGACCTCGGCAACGAGTTCATCCAGTTCAAGGCCCGCTTCGGCGGCACCGCACGCGAGATCATGGTTCCGGTCGATCATGTGGTGGCCATCTACGCCCGTGAGAACGGGCAGGGCATGGCCTTTCCTGCGCCTGAGCTTGCCGACAACACGGCGCCCGCTGCCGGTGCTGTGGCTGCGTCTCCGTCGGTCGCGGAGGCGCCGAAGCCCGCGCGTGGCTTGCGCCTGGCTTCTGTGCCTTCGCCTGCTCCCGAGGCGGCTGACGAGTCACCTGCGACCGAATCGCCGCTTGAATCGCCTGCTGCGGCGCCTGAACCTGCCGCTGCAGCCCCGGCGCTGACTTCGGTGCCGGCCTCGCCTGCTCCGGCCGCCGATGCGGCACCGGGCGATGGCTCGGAGCCTGACGGCCCGGGGCCGGGTGCCGGTCGTCCCGCACTCAAGCGGATCAAGTGAAGGACAAGACCGATCGGGTCTGGCTTCACGTTCTTGAATCCTTCGGGCTTGGGGTGTCAAAACTCCGGCTATACTGAAGGGCTAGTGCCGGCTTAGCTCAGTTGGTAGAGCAACCGCCTTGTAAGCGGTAGGTCATCAGTTCGAATCCGATAGCCGGCACCAGACGCACAAACGAAAAAACGAGTCTTCGCGAGAAGGCTCGTTTTTTTTCGTCCCTGCCTTCCGCGGCGGGTTGGAACCCGCCCGGCGCCGAAGCGGCGCCTCGGGCCTCAGCCCTGCTGCTCGACCTTGATGCGCACCTTGTGCGGCTGAATGCCCTGTTCGGCCAGCAACTCCTCCAGCCGTGGTTGCAACTGGCGCAGCTTGGCGGCCACGGCGGCGTTGGCAGCGATCAGGCTCCAGCCTTCTTCGTCCATCGGGCCGGGTTTGATGAAGCGGCTCAGCGCGCCGGGCAGGGCGGGGGCCACCACGGCCATGCGGCGTTTCGACTCATGCAGCAAACGCCCGAGGCGGGCCAGGGCGTCATGGCCGGCCAGGGCCTGCGAGATCGGCAGCGGGTCGGGCACCACGCACGGGCTGGGGCTGCCGGGGGGGCGGATTCGAAACGGTGCGCGCATGGCGGCAGTGTAAGGCGCGCTGGCTGTTGACGCCCCCGCAAGCCGGGGCTTGCCCGGGGGGGAGAGGCCCCAGGTTTGTCAAATGGCGAATGCTAAACTGACGGGCTTTTGCGCCTGGAGCACCATGGATTTTGCGTAGGGCCGCGCTTGCAAGTGCGGCTGCACGCCCCATATGGACCGGGCGCATTCAGAAACAACACAAGAAGACCCGTCTCACACAGAAGGCCCAGTCTCGCGGCGCGAATTTCACGATGCACGCCGGCAGCGACAGCCGTCACCAGGAGCTTGCCTCAGGCGGGCTCCCGTTCCACGACCGAACAAACCATCACGCTGCATGTTGCCCAAGCTTCTCACCCAGATTTTCGGTAGCCGCAATGAGCGCTTGCTCAAGGGCTATCGCCGCGTCGTCCAGCAGATCAATGCGCTGGAACCCAAGTTCGAAGCCCTCGATGACGAAGCCCTGCGGGCCAAGACCGCCGAGTTCAAGGCACGCGTGGCCCAGGGCGAATCGCTCGATGCCCTGCTGCCCGAGGCCTTTGCCGTTGTGCGCGAAGGCAGCAAGCGCGCGCTCAAGATGCGCCACTTCGATGTGCAGCTGATCGGCGGCATGGTGCTGCATGCCGGCAAGGTCGCTGAAATGCGCACCGGTGAAGGCAAGACCCTGATGGGCACGCTGCCGGTCTACCTGAATGCACTGACCGGCAAGGGCGTGCATCTGGTGACGGTCAACGACTACCTGGCCAAGCGTGACGCCGAGTGGATGGCCCAGCTCTACAACTTCCTCGGCTTGAGCGTGGGCATCAACCTGCCCAATATGCCGCGCGAGCAGAAGCAGGCCGCCTACGCCGCCGATGTGACCTACGGCACCAACAACGAGTACGGCTTCGACTACCTGCGCGACAACATGGTCCACGACGTGGCCGACCGCGTGCAGCGCCCGCTGGCCTACGCCATCGTCGACGAGGTGGACTCCATCCTGATCGACGAGGCGCGCACTCCGCTGATCATCTCGGGCCAGGCTGACGACCAGACCGATGTGTACCTGGCCATCAACCAGGTGGCACCGCGCCTGAAGAAGCAGATTGGCGAACTCGACCCGCGCACGGGCGAGGGCGTGATCGAGCCGGGTGACTTCACCGTCGACGAGAAGTCGCACCAGATCTACCTGACCGAAGACGGCCACGACAACGCCGAGCGCCTGCTCGCCGAAGCCGGCCTGTTGCCCGAGGGCGCCAGCCTTTACGACGCGGCCAATATCTCGCTGATGCATCATCTGTATGCAGCGCTGCGTGCCCACCACATTTACCACCGCGACCAGCATTACGTGGTGCAGAACGGTGAAGTCACCATCGTCGACGAGTTCACCGGCCGCCTGATGACCGGCCGCCGCTGGAGCGATGGCCTGCACCAGGCCGTGGAGGCCAAGGAAGGCGTGGCGGTGCAGAGCGAGAACCAGACCCTGGCCTCGATCACCTTCCAGAACTACTTCCGCATGTACGGCAAGCTGGGCGGCATGACCGGCACGGCCGACACCGAAGCCTACGAATTCCAGGAAATCTACGGTCTGGAAACCGTGGTGATCCCGCCCAACCGCCCGACCCAGCGTCGCGACGAGCTGGACCTGGTCTACAAGACCAACAAGGAAAAGTTCGAAGCCGTGGTGCGCGACATCCGCGACTGCCACGAGCGCGGCCAGCCCGTGCTGGTGGGCACCACCTCGATCGAGAACTCCGAGCTGATCTCGGCCCTGCTGAACAAGGAAAAGCTGCCGCATCAGGTGCTGAACGCCAAGCAGCACGCCAAGGAAGCCGAGATCGTGGCCCAGGCCGGCCGCCCCGGCGTGATCACCATCGCCACCAATATGGCCGGTCGCGGCACCGACATCGTGCTGGGCGGCAATGTCGAGAACCAGATCAAGGTCATCGAGGCCGACGCCTCGCTGCCCGATTCGGTCAAGGCCGAGCGCATCGCCAAGCTCAAGAGCGAGTGGGCCGGCTTGCATGAGGCCGTCAAGGCCCAGGGCGGCCTGCGCATCATCGCCACCGAGCGCCACGAAAGCCGCCGCATCGACAACCAGCTGCGTGGCCGTTCGGGCCGCCAGGGTGACCCGGGCAGCTCGCGCTTCTACCTGTCGCTGGACGACCAGCTGATGCGCATCTTCGCGGGCGACCGCGTGCGCGCCATCATGGACCGCCTGAAGATGCCCGAGGGCGAGGCCATCGAGGCCGGCATCGTCACCCGATCGATCGAAAGCGCGCAGCGCAAGGTCGAAGGCCGCAACTTCGACATCCGCAAGCAACTGCTCGAGTACGACGACGTCTCGAACGACCAGCGCAAGGTCATCTACCAGCAGCGCAACGACATCCTCGAAGCCGATAGCCTGGTCGAGCAGATCGCCAATCTGCGCGCCAGCAGCCTGACCGATGTGGTGCGCACCTTCGTCCCGGCCGAAAGCCTGGAAGAGCAGTGGGATCTGGCCAGCCTGGAGCGCGTGCTGCGCGACGAGTGGCAGCTGGAGGTGCCGCTCAAGGCCCTGGTCGAGAAGAGCGACGCCATCACCGACGAAGAAATCGTCGAAGCCGTGGTCAAGGCCGGCGATGCCTCCTTCAACGACAAGATCGCCCGCGTCGGTATCGAGCAGCTGACGCCTTTCATGCGCATGGTGCTGCTGCAAAGCATCGACCAACACTGGCGCGAGCATCTGGCCTCGCTGGACTATCTGCGCCAGGGCATCCATCTGCGCGGCTATGCGCAGAAGAACCCCAAGCAGGAGTACAAGCGCGAAGCCTTCGAGCTGTTCTCGCAGCTGCTGGACGTGGTGAAGATGGAAGTCACCCGCACCCTGCTCAATGTGCGCATCCAGTCGCAGGAAGAGGCTGACCGCGCCGCCCAGGCCATGGAAGCCCGCGCCGACCAGGTCAGCAACGTCACCTACACCCACCCCAACGAGGATGGCTCGGTCTCGCAGGACTCGGCCGATGGCTTCGATGTGTCCAAGTACGGCCATGTCGGCCGCAACGACCCCTGCCCCTGCGGCAGCGGCAAGAAGTTCAAGGCCTGCCACGGCAAGCTGAGCTGATCGCCCGCGCGCCGCAGCGCGCTTGCGAGCCCAAAGACGCCCCGCTTGTCGGGGCGTTTTTCATGGGGCCAGGCCTGCTGGTCCTAGGTCTACATCTCTAAAAGCCCCGACTTCCCGTGCTTTTCACACGAGCACGCGTGCCGAGCCCCTGCTCAGGGGGGCGACGTCATCGGGGGCTTCCCCTAGCATCTCCCCCTAGATTGAAGTGGTTTTCGATTGGACTGGTTTCACCGGTTCAGACCACGAAACTTTCGAACCGGAGGGTGATAGAGATGCGTACAAAACAAGCTGTCGTCGTGATGTCCCTGGCCACCGCCCTGATGGGCCTGGCTTCGCAAGTCCAAGCCGGCCCGGTCACTCAGCTGACTCTGGGGGCCGATGGCGCATTCTCGAACCCGAGCGTTGGCAACAAGAGCGGCCAGAACTTCGCCAACGTCTTCAGCGGCCTGCTGCTGAGTGCCGACACCCTGGTCAGCGGCAATCTCTTCACCAAGGCCAATATGGCCGTGGACGTGGAAGAGGTGTTCCTGCTCAAGCTCGATGGCAATGGCAAGGCCGACCCGGCCAGCCGCCTGTCCTTCACCCAGACCGTGGGCCGTGACTGGTCCAAGCCCGGCTACGGTGCCGAAGAGTGGACCCTGGCTCCTGTGAGCCTGAGCGCCGGCCAGTGGGAGCTGCATGTCAACGGCTACCTGGAAGGTGCCAAGCATGGCGCGGCTTTCAACGGCCAGCTCAAGACCGGCAGCAACAACGTGCCCGAGCCACAAAGCCTGGCCCTGAGCCTGGTGGCTCTGGCCGCCATGGCCGGCCTCAGCCGCCGCCGCCAGAAGGCCTGAGCCCGCCGCCGTTCACCGATCTGCCGAATGCACCGAATCGAAAGTCAATGACCATGTCGACCCTGTTCAAGAAGACCCTGACCGCCGCCACCTTGGCCCTGATCGCCGGCACCGCATCGGCCGCCAGCGTGGACCTGCTCTTCGTCAACAACTCCGGCGAGCTGGAGCTGGACACCTCCTACACCGACACCGCCGGCCGCCAGCTGGAATCCTTCGGTTATGCCACCGGGGCCCTGCAGTTCGAGAACCGCGCCGGTGCCAGCTTCTACGCCTTTTGCGTCGAACTGGCCCAGGACTACGCCAGCACCCGCCGCGGCTTCCAGACCTACTCGGAGGGCAGCTTCAGTGCCGGTGAAAACAAGCTGCTGCAAGGCCTGTTTGCCACCAGCTTCAGCAACTCGCTGAACGCCAGCCAGCAAGCCGCCTTCCAGACCGCGGTCTGGGAAATTACCCACGAAACCGCGGGCAACCCGCTCAATGTGGCCGCCGGCCAGGGTGCTTTCTTCGTGCAAGGCCTGGGCGGCGCCACCGTGGCCGAGCAGAACGCCTTTGTCGCCAGCGTCAACGGCTATCTGCAAGCCGCCGCCAGCTACAACGGCCCCGACCTCTACACCATCACCAAGCTCAGCAACGCCGACTACCAAGACCTGCTGACCGTCAGCGCCGTGCCCGAGCCGGGCAGCCTGGCCATGATCATGGCCGGTCTGGGTGTGATTGGCTTTACCGCGCGCCGCCGTCGTCAAGCCTGAGTTGCTCCTCTGTCCTGAGGCCGTTCATCGCGTTCAATCCAGCCGATCCTTGGGATCGGCTTTTTTTTTGCGACTTGGATCGTGACTGGCGCGTTGGTGACCCGGCTCAGTCGTGGGCCATCTGCACCGAAGATGGCAAAGCCCGAGGTCTGCAAGCCTGAGTCGATTCAAAGCACCTTCATGCTGCAGCGGTCAAAGCTCGCTCCTCAGGGCCCGAGCGCGACGCACAGGCTG
The DNA here is from genome assembly GCF_058794035.1 of Roseateles sp. GW835-FHT13E02. Lineage (NCBI taxonomy): Bacteria > Pseudomonadati > Pseudomonadota > Betaproteobacteria > Burkholderiales > Sphaerotilaceae > Roseateles > Roseateles sp. GW835-FHT13E02. Next base: position 87,425 of record NZ_JBXAGJ010000021.1, on the reverse strand, counting down.
CTGGCCAGCAGGAGCAGAACCACAGGCAGCCAGATCCTGCGTTCGCGCGGGCTGGGGGTGATGGCGTTGGCCACGCAGCCCAGGGCGCAGTAGCCCACCACCCACCAGATCAGCGATTGCGCCTGCACTTGGAACGCCTGCCATGCCAGCCCGCTGGCGGCCAGAACGATGGCGGCCATGCCCATCATGATCAGCACGGAGAGCAGGGGGATCCAACGGGTGCGAGGAGGGAGGACGCCTCGCCACTTGCCTCCCAGGGTGAACTCTCCCCACGGGGCCCCCAGGATCAAGGCCAGCTGGAAGATGCACACCCCCAGGCACAGCAAGGCAAAGGTCAGGGCGCTGAGAGGGATGAGGGTCATGGGCGAGCTTGCGGAGAGATTCTTGGGCTGAGGCCTGCACATGGGCCCAGGCCTGGAAGGCCCCTGCAGTCTATCGGTGAGTGCCGCGGGGCCCGCCTCGATCGGCCCGGCAACGGTGCGAGCCTTGGATCGATGAATGCGGGCTGTCGCCAGCCATCTTCATCGCGCCTTCAGCTGAGGCTCAGAACGCCTTCAGCCTGGGCTTGCAGCATGGCGCTGTGTTCGCTTGGAACACGCACTCATGCTGGATTGGACGCATTTCATGTCACGCCTTGCTTCGAAGTCTTCTTCCCCCTTGCTCACCCGCACCTTGCTGGTCACCGCGACGGCGCTGCTCTGTGCCTGCGGTGGCGGCAGTGACGAGCCCCCTAAATCCGCAGACAAGCCCCGGGCCTTGCTGAGCCATTCGGCCTATGCACAGGCTCAGAGTTTCAGCGGTGTGCAGCAAACGCGGTTGCTGCGCTACCGCATGCCGGCATTGAACGGTGGGCAGACCGAGACCGAGGCCTTGTTGTTTGTTCCGCGCGCTCAGCCGGCTTCGGGCGATGTACCGCTGGTGGTCTGGGCCCATGGGACGGTCGGTGTGGCCGATGCCTGCGCACCCAGCCGCAATGCCGATGCGCACAACGAGAAGCAAGAGATCCAGTCCCTGCTCGATGCAGGTTTCGCGGTCTTGGCTCCGGATTACGAAGGTCTGGGTGGGCCGGGTGCGCACCCCTATCTGCATGTCGGCAGCCTGGGCCAGTCGATCACGGCCGCAGTCGAGGCTGTGCACCAGTTGCCCGGTCTGCGCCTGAGCAAGTCGTGGGCGCTGATGGGTCACTCACAAGGCGGCTATGCAGCCCTGGCCGGCGCTGAGATGGCGGCGCGCATGGATGCTGCCTTTCCGTTGCGCGCCACCGTGGCGCTGGCGCCGGCCTCCGACCCCGCACGCATGGCGGCCGAGCTGTTTCAGCGGATTGATGATCTGGAGCGCGCCATGGCTGCCCAGCCTTCGCCGGAATTGGCCGAGGTTCTGGCCGGCACCGTGTTTCAACTGGCTGCCAATGGCACCGTGCTGTCGCTCGGTCTGCTGGCCCAAGACCCTAGTCTGAAGCTGGAACAGCTGGTGGAAGCCAGTTTCTTGCCGATTGCGAAGCTGGCTGCCGATGATTCCGACTGTCAGCGCTTTGAGCCGGCCCTGGACCAAGACATGATGCGACACCTGAGCAGCGGCCAAGCCCTGTCGACCTACCCCAGCCTCAAGCGCAGTGCCTTTCTGAGCGAGGCGCTGCGCCAGACCCTCAGCAAGAACCGCCCGGCGCAAGTCAAGCTGCAGAGCCCGGTTCTGATCGTGCAAGGCGTGCTGGATGAGCAGACGCCGATCCAGGCGGCGCGTGCGCTGGTGGCCGAGATGCACCGTTTGGGCAGCTCGGTGCGCTATGTCGAGGTGCCCGACGGCAACCACGGCAGCATCACCCAAAGCCATATGCCCGAGGCCATTGCCTTCATTCGCGAGCGCCTGAATCCCTGAGCGCGTGGCCCCTGCCTTCGCCATCGAGCTGGGCTGCCTGGCGCGGCAGGCGCAAGCTGACGCGCAAGCCGCCGCCCGGGGCGTCGTCCAGCTGCATCTGCCCGCCATGCGAATGCAGCACGCTCTGGACGATGGCCAGGCCCAGACCACTGCCGGCTTGGCTCTCGCCTGGCAGACGGGTGAAGCGTTCCAGCACGGCGCTGCGCCAGGCTTCAGGGATGCCGGGGCCCTGGTCGCTGATGCTGGCGCACAGCATCTCGTCCTGAACCCAGAGTCGCACCTGCACGCTGCTGTGTTCGGGGCTGTACTTCACCGCGTTCTCCAGCAGATTGCTGAACAGCGAATGCAGTCCATCGGCATGGGCCACCAGATACATGGGCTCGCTGCCGGTCTCACAGCTCAGGCTGATATGGCGCTGCCGGGCTTGCTGCTCGACCTCGGCCATCACTTCGGGCAAGAGCTGCGCGAGGTCGAGCGTTCGCCACTCGGCCTGGGGACCCTGGATGTCGCTGCGCAGCAAGCTCAGCAATTGATTGACCAGGTGGATGGCGCGTTCGCTGCTGCGCTGCATGCCCTGCCACAGGGGCTGCTGCCTCGGGTCTCGCGCCAAGGCCGCCAGAGAGTCGGCGTACAAGCGCAGCGCTGCCAAGGGCGTGCGCAGCTCGTGCGCGGCATCGGCCACAAAGCGGCGCTCGCGCGCACGCGCCTCGCGCAGTTCTTCCAGCAAGCGGTTGATGGCCTGCAGCAGCGGGCGCAACTCTTGTTCGCGCGCCTGAAGCTGGATGGGCCTGAGGTCATTGGCGTCGCGGCGGGCCACGGCGTCGCTGAGCCGCCGCCAGGGCCGCAAAGCCCAGCGCACCGACAGCCAGCTCGGGACGATCAGCAATGGCAGGCTGAAGCCCAGCGGCAGCAGCAGCAAGGCCAGGCCCTCATCGCTGAGCAGCACCATGCTCAGGTGCCGGGGGATCAAGAACGACACCCGCAGGTTCGAGTCTGCAGTCGCACTCGCAGCCGAGGCTGGGGTCTGCACGGTCAGCACTTGCCAACCCAGCTTGCCGTCGTCCACGTGTTGCAGGCCCGGAGGGAAAGGGCCGTGGAAGCGCGCCGGCAAGCCGGGCGTGGCGTACAACAGCTGCTGGTCGCGCCAGGCCAGCAGGCTGATGCGGCGCAAGGGGTCGTCTTCGCCTTGTTCGGCGCGGTTCCATTGGTCCACCTTGTCCAAGACCTGCCGAAGGGCTTCGGGGCGGTCGGCCAGATGCTGGGCGCTGCTGAGAATGGCCTCTGCCGCCGGAACCAGCTTGAGCGCGGAGGCTTCAGACACATCGGAGCGCAAGCCAATCAGCAACAGCAGGGCCCAGAGGCCACACACCAGGAAAGCCTGGGCCAGCACCAAGCCACGCAGCATGGATGGCTCGGAGATGTATCGCCACAGCTGGGCAGCGGCGCGGCGCAAACGGCCCCTCATGCGGGCGCTGCAGGCTTGACGGGACGCTCGATCACATAGCCCACACCGCGCACCGTGCGGATATAGCCCTCGCCCAGTTTGCGGCGCAGGCTGGAGATGTGCACATCCAGCACATTGCTCTCCGCCTGGCTGCAGCCCAAGGCATGCTCTTCCAGAAAGCGCCGCGTCAAGACCCGGTCGGCGCGCTTGACCAGAAGCTCCAGAAGCCGGTACTCGCTGGGCGAGAGCTCCAAGGGCTGTCCGTCCAGGTTGACCCGCAGCGAGGCCTGGTGAATCTGCAGGCCTCCGAGGCTCAGCGCTCCTTCCTGCAGGCCATAGCTGCGCCGGGCCAGCGCGCGCAGGCGCGACAAGAGTTCTTTCAAGGCAAATGGCTTGAGCAAGAAATCATCGGCGCCGCCGTCCAGACCGCGAAGGCGTTCATCCAAGGCGTCGCGGGCGCTGATGATCAAGACGGGCGGCATCGCCTCGTGTGTGCGCAGCCAAGCCAGCAGGCTGTGGCCATCGCCATCGGGCAGACCCAGGTCGAGCAGCAGCAGATCTGGCCTGTGGGCCAAGATCTGGCCCTTTGCATCGGCCAGGCGCCGCACCCAGCACACCCGATGCCCTTCGGCTTCGCAGGCCAGACGTATGCCATCGCCCAGGTCCAGGTCGTCTTCAATCAGCAGGACATTCATGAACCGATTGCAGCAGAGCGATCTGAAGAAACGATGAAGCCGCGGCCCGAGCGCCCGGCGGCCTCAGCGCCCGGACTTGACTTCGTAGCTGCGCACCTGGGCTTCACCGTGGGTGATGCGCAGGCCGCTGCGGCGGATGAAGCCTTTGGTGGCGTAGGCAGTGCCGCTGGACTTGCGGCAGCGCGAGCAGTGGCAGTGGATGATGGCGTCGATGCCGCCGTGGATCTCCAGCGCGACGGCGCCGCACAGACAGCTGGCGCGGTAGGGCAGCATGGGTGAGGGCGGCTCGTGCTGGATCATCACAGTGCGAGCTTGAAATACCAGCGCACCGAGTGGAAGAACACGGGCGCGGCGAAGCAGAGCACGGCGATGCGGTCGAGCAGGCCCACCGCGCCGGTGATGGAGCTGCGGTTGCCCCAGTAGCGCACGCCGGCGTCGCGCTTCAGTGCTTTCATGACCAGGGTGCCAAAGCTGCCAGCCCCGGCGGCGATGAAGGCCATGACCAGGGCCTGGCCCACCTTGAACGGCGTGGCCCAGTAGAGCAGGGCGCCGACGAAGGCGGCGGTCAGGGTGCCTATCCACCAGGCGCGCATCGAGAAGCTGCGGCTGATGCGCCGCGCCACCGGGCGGCGGCGCAGGCGCCGGCTGGCCACCAGCTGGGCCAGCTGGCCGCAGCTGACCACCATCACCAGGAAGAACAGCAAAAAAGCGCCGCGGCCCCGGTAGCCGGGAAAGTCCAGCAGCAGCAGGGCCGGCGCATGCGACAGGCCGTAGACGCAGACCATGATGCCCCACTGGATCTTGGCGTTACGTTCCAGGAAGCGCGCCGGGTCATCGGCCAAGGCGCTGACCACCGGGATGGCCAGAAAGGCGTAGACCGGGATCAGCACCGAGAACAGATCGAACTGGCGCAGCCCCGTCAGCGTGTACTGAAGCGGCAGGATGATGAAAAAAGCCAGGATCAGGCCGCGGTGGTCGGCGCGCCGGGTATGCATCAGGGTGATGAACTCGCGCAGGGCCAGAAACGAGAGCACGCCGAACAGCAGGGTGGCGCCCACCGGCCCCGAGATCCAGGCCGCCCAGAACACGCAGGCGCCGCTCCACAGAAAGCCCAGCTCATGGCGCAGGCCGCGCCGGCGCGGTGCCAGGGTCAGCGGCGCGCCGCCCCAGAGGGTGGAGTCGAGGTGGCTGTCGGCCTCGCCGGGCCGGTCATCGTCCTGGCTGAGGCCGCGGTGGCGGGCGCGCAGCTGCAGCACAAAGCTGGCCAGGCTGAGCAGCATCAGGGCGCCGAACAAGATGATGAAGAGCAGGGCGACTTGGCCGCTGCTGTCCAGCGATTTGAGCCATTGGATCGGGTTCATCATCATGCGCCCCCGCCTTCGCCGCAACCCGGCCGGCAGGCCAGCACGGCCGCGCGCGCACGTTCCAGGAAGGCGCGCTTGTCCTCGTCGACCTTGAGCTGGATCGGCTCGCCAAAGGTGACGGTGCAGAGAATCGGCACCGGCACCACCTCGCCCTTGGGCATGACGCGCTGGACGTTGTCGATCCAGGTCGGGATCAGGCGCACCTCGGGGAATTGTTCGGCCAGGTGGTAGAGCCCGGCCTTGAAGGCCTGGGGCTCGCCCTTGTTGGAGCGTGTGCCCTCGGGAAAGATCACCAGGGAGTCACCGTTGCGCAGCGCCTCGACCAGGGGCTCGAGCGGGTCTTCATCGGGCGAGCTGCGGGTGCGCGAGACGTAGATGGCGTTGAACACCGCGCGGGTCAGCCAGCCCTTGAGCGGGCTGCTGGTCCAGTAGTCGCGGGCGGCAATCGGCCGGGTTTGGGCGCGCAGCTCGCGCGGCAGCGCGGCCCAGATCAGCACCCAATCGAAATGGCTTTGGTGGTTGGCGAAGTAGATGCGCTGCTCCGCCATGGGCGGGCAGCCTTTCCAGTGGCCCTGGGCGCCGGTGATCAGGCGCGCCAGCGAAGACAGGGCCAGACCGGCCGTGGAAGCAAGAGACATTCCGAGATGGTAGCCGCTGGCCGAGGGCCAAGGCCCCGGTCAGGCACAGGTCAGTGCAGTTGCCAGTAGGCCGCGAGCCCAAGCGTCAGACCCAGCTGCACCCGCAGCGCGATGTGCACCAGGCCTTGTGCCCTGCCGCTGAGCCTGGCACGCAAGACCAGGCCAAGCAGCAGATGCACACCGCTCGCCACCGCCCAGGCGAACCAGACGATGCCGATGCCCACGCAGCCAAAGCCCTCGCAGTACAGGTGCCAAGCGTAGACAGCGCCGCCCAGCAGGCAAGCCCCGAGAAGCAGGAACAAGGCCAGCAGGCCTTGCCACCCCACAGCCAAGCGCGGTGTGGCCATGTTCACTTCAGCGCTTGATGGCGCCAAACGGGTCTCCGGTGCGCCAAGCCGGCATGGCCTCGGCGTCGGCCACAGCGCGGCCCAGCTTGAGGGTGTACTGTGCCTGCTCGCGCATGCCGGCGAGGTCCCAGCTCGGGTCGTACTGGTCGCTGGGCTGGTGGTAGCGCTTGCCGTAGGCGCGGCGTTTCTCGGCCACGGCCGGTGATTCATCAAGGTACTGGCCGCCACTGCTGACCGAGAAGGCCGGCACGCCGGCCTTGGCGAAGCTGAAGTGGTCGCTGCGGAAGTAATAGCCGCCGACATCAACGCGCGGCGGCGCAATGCTCAGGCCCATCTGCCCAGCCACCTGCGCCGCCACCGCGCCCAGATCGCTGCGCTCGGCGCCGTGGGCACCGATGTCGCGCGTGCGGCCGACGAAGTTGAGGGTGTCGAGATTGAGGCTGGCGGCCGTGCGGGCCAGAGGCCAGAGCGGCGCTTGGGTGTACCAGGCGCTGCCCAGCAGGCCCTGCTCTTCGGCGGCCACCCAGAGGAACATCTGGCTGCGCCGTGCCGGCTGGCGCACGGCGGCCTGCGCCATGGCCAGCAGGGCGGCGGTGCCCGAGGCGTTGTCTACCGCGCCGTTGAAGATCTGCTCCTGGCCGTCGCTGCCGCGGATCTTGCCGAGGTGGTCCCAGTGGGCGGTGTAGATGACGAGCTCGTCCTTGAGCTTGGGGTCGCTGCCCGGCACCAGGCCCGCCACATTGAACTGCTCCAGGCGCCGCACGGCGGCATGCAGCTCTCCCTTCAGGCGCAGCCCCAAGGGCACGGGCTGGAACTCGCGGGTCTCGGCCCGGGCGCGCAGCGCGTCCAGGTCCAGGCCGGCGGCCTGGAACAGCTGCTGGGCGGCCGGCTCGCTGATCCAGCCCTGCAGCGGCAGACCCGGGCTGGCGCCGTCGAGCTGGAACTGCTCGCTGAAAGCGCCCTGGCTGACCACGCTCCAGCTGCTCAGGGTCGAGGCCTCGGTGTGCAGCACCAGCACGCCCTTGGCGCCGCGGCGCAAGGCTTCCTCGTACTTGTAGCCGCGGCGGCCGTAAATCGTCATGGCCTTGCCGGCGAAGCGGCCGGGTTCCGCCTCGGTGGGATAGGGGTCGTTGGCCAACACGATCAGGATCTTGCCGCTCAGGTCCTGGCCCTTGAAATCGTCCCAGCGCTCCTCGGGCGCCGTGATGCCGTAGCCCGCAAACACCAGCTCATCGGCCACGGCATTGAGTGCCTGGCCATTGCCGCTGCTGTAGACCCAGTCGGCGCCGAACTTCAGCAGCGGTGCTGCCGTCTTGCCGCCTTCGATCTGCAGCTGGCTTTGCGCCTGCAGCGTGCGCGTGCCCAGCAGGCGCACGGCCTGGCGATAACTGCCGCCGGGCGCGGCCGGTTGCAGACCCAGCACTTTCGCCTGTGTCTCCAGATAGGCCACCGTCAGATCGCCGCCGCGCTGGCCGGTGCCGCGGCCTTCGAACAGGTCGGAGGACAGCAGGGCCAGGTGGGCGCGCAGCGGAGCTTCGTCCACCTCGGGCCCTTGGGCGTGCGGCTTCAGCGTTGCGGCCTGGGCTTGAACCTGGGTGGGCATCCAGCCCCAACCCATGCAAGTAGCCAGAGTGAGAGCCAGGGGTAGGGATCGAAACAGGGAAGGCATGGTCCGTGCAGGATTGTCGCTAGGGAGTACAAGTCGGCATTAGAGCCGCTGGGCCCCAAGCACCTCTCTCGGGTTATCCCCTGGCGGCGTCCAGGGTGTCCGCACTCGGCGCGTGCTTGGGCTTTGACTTTGCAGCCGGCAGTTCGCGGTGGGTCGTCCGCCAGATCGGGAAGCGCACCGTTGGCACCTCTTCCAACTCGATGAAATCATGCCCACGGCAACACCCGGCTCTTGCTTGCGCTACGGCTGAGCGCGGCAATTTCCCCTCAGGCCCGTCTGTCGGGCTATCGGGCTATCGGGCCAGGGGCTTGTCGAGCTGGTCCCAGCCATAGGCGGCAGCCACGCGATTGCGAATTTCACGAATTGCAGCGCCTCCGCCTTCGCCGTTGCTCATGATCACCACACCATAGCCCTTGAGCACATGGCCGCTGAGATCGCATTGAAAGCCCCAGTTGGAGCCCCCGTGCATGAAGTACCAGCCTTGGCCGATCATCTCCAGCTGCAGGCCCACGGCAAATGCGCCGCTGCCCACCGGGCTGCTCATCTCCAGCGCACCGAGTGGCGTCAGCAGCTTGCCTTTGCCGGGGCCGCGACGGGCTTGCTGCACTTCAATCATGAAGCGCGCCAGGTCTGAGGGCGTGGTCCACAGCCCCGCCGCTGCTTGCTCCGGGTAGACATGCCAGGGCGCGCCCATGCGTTGACCTTTTTGGTTGTGGGCATAGGCCAGGCGCGGCGCCCAATCGGCGCGAGGCGGCTGCTGAAAGCTGCTGCCCGTCATGCCCAGAGGCCCCAGCACGGTGCTTTGCATCAGCTCGGCAAAAGGCTGGCCGCTCAGGTCGGTGAGGGCCTGCTGCATGATGAGCGAGCCGCCGCCGGAGTACTTCATCGCTTGGTAAGGCGGGCGGCTGAAGCGCACGCCGCTGACATTGGCCAGCTTGTTGTCCCCTTGGATGATCTGCACCACGCTGGGCAAGGGCGCGTCGGGCGCATAGCCAGGAAATCCGAAGCCATCATCCGAGCCTGAGGTGTGGCTCAAGAGTGCGCGCGGCGTCACCGGCTGCGCGCGGGTCAGCTCGGTCTGCGGCACCTTCCAGGCGCGCAGCATCGTGTTGACATCAGCATCGAGCGACAAGCGTCCATCTTGCGCCAGCTTGACCACCGCCATGGCCATGACAGGCTTGGAAATCGACGCCGCCTGGAAGGCTGTGTTCACATCCACCGCCCGCCCAGTTTCCACATCGGCCACCCCGTAAGCCTTGGCCCAGTGAATCTTGAAGTCTTTCACCACCGCAATGCTCAGGCCCGGCACGCCAAACTTTTTCATCACCTCCTGCAGCGTGAAGCCATCGAGTCCGCCGCGGTTGGGGCTTTGCGCGGCTTCGATCTGGGCGATCAAGGGGGCGAGGGCTGCCCCAGGGTCCTGCGCCTCTGCGGCTTGCGCATGGCGGAGCGTTGCCGTTGCAGCCAGCGTCAGGGCGAGCAGCGGGGCCAGAGCTTTGAATGTGGGCATGTGGGCTGAGCTGAATGAGGGCGGATGCCGGGTCTGCAGGCTTGGGACCGATGCCTGGACAGGGCCGTCAGGTTCACGGTCTGCCCGACCCGTCCTTGTTTCCCTTGGAATGCACTTGTTCGCCGTTCCAGCCATGGCGGGTGAGGCTGCGCGCGCTCGGGACCGCAAAGTGTGCCACGGGTGATGCGCGCATCGGGCGCCTGCTGGCATGATGCCGCAGTTCTCGTTCTGCCCACTTGCCCTCCATGCCCACCCCCGCACCCTTCGCCGCTCAGGCTCGCCGTCACGTCCTTCGCACGTTTGTCACCGGCTTTCTGACGGTGCTGCCCTTGGTGGCCACGCTGGTGTTGCTGGGCTGGGTGATGTCTTTGTTGATGGACTATCTGGGGCCGAAGAGCGTGCTGGGCCATGCGCTGGGGCGCTTGGGCTTGCGCTTGACCGAGTCGCCACTGGCGGCGTATCTGATCGGTCTGGGCCTGGTGTTGGTGTTTGTCTATCTGCTGGGCTTGCTGGTGGAGACGCAGTTGCAGCGGCGGGTGAAGGCGCTGTTGGAAACCTTGATTGCGCGCATTCCGGTGATCAGCACGGTCTACGACCTGCTCAAACGCATGATCGAGATGGTGTCCACGCGCGACGAAGCCGGCGTGCGGGCGATGGCGCCGGTGTGGTGCCATTTCGGTGGTATCAAGCCCGAGGGCGGTGTGTTGGTGCTGGGCTTGCTGTCCAGCCCGGAACCGGTGGACATTGGCGGGAACGCCTACCTCGCCGTGCTGGTGCCCACCGCGCCGGTGCCGGTGGGTGGCGGCTTGCTGTATCTGCCGCGCGACTGGGTGCGCCCGGCCGAGATCGGCATGGACGGTCTGAGCAGTTTGTATGTGTCCATGGGCGTGACCACGCCGGAGGTGCTGGGCAGCGGCAAGAAGGCGCGCTGAGCCGGGCGGCCTGAAGAGCTCAGGCTGGAAACAGCTGCTGGCGCAAGCCCTCGCAAGCGTCTTCGACGATGTCGAGCACCTGCTCAAAACCTTCGGGGCCGCCGTAGTAGGGATCGGGCACAGCCTGGGCAGATTGGCGCTGGCAAAAGTCGGTCAGCAGGCGCAGCTTGCTTTGTGGCTGGTCGGCCGGGCAGCGCTGGCGCAGCAGGGCGAGGTTGTCGGCGTCCATGGCCAGCAGCAGGTCGAAGTGGGCGAAGTCGCTGCTTTGCACCTGGCGGGCGCGCAGCTTGGACATGTCGATGCCGCGTTGCCGTGCATGAGCCTGCGAGCGCGGGTCGGGCGGCTCGCCCACGTGATAACCGTGCGTGCCAGCGGAATCCACCTCGCAGCGCTGCGTCAGGCCATGGGCGCGCAGCTGCTCGCGGAGCACGGCTTCGGCTGTGGGGCTGCGGCAGATATTGCCCATGCAGACGAACAAGATGCGGATCGGATCACGAGGCATGGCGGAGCGCCCGGCTTGGCCTGGAGGCTGTGGATGCAGCGGACATTGTGCCTGGCAGTCTTACTTACCTGCTCAGCTCTGGCTCGGCGAGAACAGGCGCACCTCACGGCCGTTCAGCCGCCGGGCGAGCCCCGCCGTCATGCGCGCCGCCTGGCTGTACACCGTCATCTGCGGATTGGCGCCGATGCTGGTCGGGAAGGTCGAGCCGTCGTGCACCGAGACATTGCGCAGCTGCCAGTGCTGGCCGTCGGGCCGCACCACGCCGCGTGCGGCATCGGCCGCCATGCCACAGCCGCCCATCACATGGGCGCTGGCAAAGCCGGTGATGAAGGGCTTGTAGGGCAGGGCCTGGATGGCCGCCTTGGCCTCGGCCCAGCTGCGATAGTCCTGCGCCAGCTCGTGCACCGGGTGCACGCTTCTCGCACCGGCGGCGAACTGCACCTCGGCCATGGTCAGGTGGGCGCGGCGCGCGCCTTCCAGCAGATAGGCGTTGACGGGGTAGTCCAGGGCCGGGCTGCCGTCGCGGCGCAGCTTCACGCTGCCTCCGATCGAGTCGGGGTGGAAGCCATCGCGCAGCAGGCCGATCAGTACGGCAGTCTGTGGCAGGGCACGGGCGCGCTCGGCCAGTTTGCTGCCGATGCCACCCAGATTGGTCAGCACCAGGCCCGGGTGCACCGGCGCGGTTTCGAGCTTGTAGCCGATCACCCCGTCCATCGCCTGGGTGCTGAGGAAATGGTCGGAGTAGACCGCCAGCGGTGCACCAGCCCAGCCATTCACCACCTCGGGCATGACACTGCAGCTGGCCACGGTGGGGTGCAAAAAGGTGCGGCGGCCGAGCAGATTGAATGGGTCGGGTGCATCCGAGCGCAGCAGCAGGGCGGGCGAATTGATGGCGCCACCGGCCACCACGAAATGCTTGGCACGCACGCGCAGCGGCGCGCCGGCCGGGCTGCCATCGGTCTGGATGGGCTGGCAGATCAGGGCTTCAGCCTCGCGCTCATCGCTGTTGCCCAGCTTGCTCTGCAGCTCGAAGCGCTCGGCCCGGGTCTGCACCAGCAGGGTCGCACCCAGGTCCAGAGCGGCCGGGATGGTGGTCACCAGCATGGACTGCTTGGCATTGGTCGGACAGCCCAGGCCGCAGGAGCCCAGGTTCCAGCAGCCTTTGACATTGCGGTTGATGGTGGGCGCAGGAACGCCGACCTTCTCCAGGCCGCGGCGCAGCACCTGGTTGTTGGCGTTGGCTTCGGTCAGCCAGGGCGAGATGTTCAGGCGCTTCTCTACCTGCTCGAACCAGGGTTGCATGGCGTCGAAGTTCAGCGTGCTCAGGCCGAAGCGCTCGCCCCAGAAGGCCAGGGTTTCGGCCGGGGTGCGGAAGGAGCCGGCCCAGTTGACGGTGGTGCTGCCGCCGACGCAGCGGCCTTGCAGCACGGGGATGGCCTGGTCGGCGGTCTTGCGGCCGCCGCCTTCCTGGTAGAGCTGGGTGTAGGCGTCGGATTCGCGCTGGCGGAAGTCGCGGCTGGATTTGAGCGGGCCTTCTTCAATGATCAAGACCTGGAGGCCGGCGCGCGCCAGCATCTCGGCCGTGATGCCGGCGCCGGCGCCGCTGCCGATGATGGCGACATCGCAGTCGATGCGCTCGGGCAGGGCACCATGCGGGCCGCCGCGCACCTTCCAGCCGCGTGCCAGGCCTTCTGCAATGGGGTCTGGCATGCCAGTGATCGCGCCGCTGGGGCCGTCGTTGTCACGGATGTCACTGCTGCTCATGCTCAATTCGTCCTCGGACCGGGGTAGCCGACCAGGGCCCAGCTGGCCGGGTCGTTGAAGAACACCAGGCAGTTCAGGTCGCGCAGGGCATGGAAGACCTGCTGACGCAGGGCCAGGCTGGAGTGGCCCATGACTTGCAGCCGGGCCTGCACCTCGGCCGCAGAGGCCTCGGCCCAAGGGCTGCGCAAGCCCATCAGGCCCAGGCGGCCGGGCGCCGTGCCCAGAAGGGTCAGCAATTGGCCCAAGTCGCCTCGCAAGGCGGGCGGGAAGCCGGCAATCTGACGTTCCAGTTGGTCCATGTGTCGGGCCAGGCGTGTTTCGCGGGCCGGACCCTCGGGCGGCAGCAGATCGCCGCAGACGGCCACGGTGATGGCGCGCATCAGCTGGCGCGAGGGCGCGCTCAGGCGGCCTTCGACCAGGCCGGGCTTGCTCAACAAGGCAGTGCCGGCACCGGCCACGGCCAGCAAGGCCGTGGCCCCCAGGCCTAACTTCAGAAAGCGGCGGCGCTGCATTGAGGCTGGGGAGGACATCGGGGTGGCGTTCATGCGATCTTCTTCAGCAAGCCCAGCAGGCGGTCAAAGGTCTTGCCGTAGGGTGGGAAAAACAAGCGCGTGCCGGCCCAGCGCGATTGGTGGAAGACCGGCTTCTCCTTGCTGAAGCTGCGGAAGCCGAACTCGCCGTGGTAGGCGCCCATGCCGCTGGCGCCAACACCGCCGAAGGGCTGCTCCTCCTGGCCGAGGTGCCAGATGCAGTCGTTGACCGTCACGCCGCCGGCTTGGGTCTGGCTCAGCACATGCTCGCGCATGGCGGCATCGCGGCCGAACCAATACAGGGCCAGGGGCTTGTCGTGTCGGTTGATGTAGGCGAGGGCATGGTCCACCTCGACGTAGGGCACGATGGGCAGCAGGGGGCCGAAGATTTCCTCCTGCATCACCGTCATCTGCTCGTTCACGCCCAGCAGCAGCTGCGGCACCAGGCCGCGGCCGACGGTTTTTTCCTCGTGGCTGGGGATGATCTTGGCGCCCTTGGCGCGGGCATCGTCGAGCAGGCCACGCAGCCGGGCCAGGTGGCGCGGCGTGGCGATGTGGGTGTAGTCGGGGTTGCCGGCGATCTTGGGGTAGAGCCGGCGCATGGCAGCGCGGATCTCCTGCACCAGGGGCTCGACCATGTCCTTGGGCACCAGCAGGTAGTCGGGCGCCACGCAGGTCTGGCCGGCGTTGAAGAGCTTGCCATGCGCGATGCGGCTGGCGGTGAGCTTGAGGTCGCAGCTGCGGTCCACCAGGGCGGGTGACTTGCCGCCCAGCTCCAGCGTCACCGGGGTCAGGTTTTGCGCTGCCGCCTGCGCGACGATGCGGCCCACGGCGGTGGAGCCGGTGAAGCACAGATGATCGAAGGGCAGGGCGGTGAAGGCGCGCGCCAGCTCGGCCTCGCCATTGACCACGGTCATCTCCTCGGGCGCAAAGAACTCGGCCACCATGGCGGCCATCAGCTCACCGGTGCGTGGTGTCAGCTCCGAGGGCTTGATCATCACCCGGTTGCCCGCGGCCAGGGCGCCCACGGCCGGGCCCAGGGCCAGGTAGTAGGGGTAGTTCCAGGGCGCGACCACACCGACCACGCCCAGAGGCTGGCGCATCAGCAGATTGCGGGCCGGCTGGAAGTGCAGGGCGGTGGGCTGGCGGCGCGGGCGCATCCAGTCACGCAGATGCTTCTGCGCATGGCGGGCGCCCGATTCGACCGTGAAAATGTCGGCCAGCAGGGTTTCCTGGCGGGCGCGGTGGCCGAAGTCGGCCGAGATGGCTTTCACCAGGGCTTCGCTGTGCTGGGCCGTCATGCGGCGCACGCGTTCCAGCCGGTCCAGGCGGACCTCGCGGCTGGGCGCCATCTCGGCGCGGAAGGCGGCGCGCTGCTGTTCCAGCACGAGATGCAGACGCTCTTGCAGCGTTTGATCCATTGAAAGTGTCTCCTGGCGGTCTTTTCCTGTTTGCCGCCAAGGCTAACCGCAAGCGCACCCCCTGCCTAGCGAATCAGCCCTCGGCTAGAGGCAGGTGTCTAGTCGCGTCGGGCGGGCCCGTCGTTCAGAGGCTCGGCGCGTAGCCGCTGTCCTTCAGGATCTGCCGAGGGTCGCGCCGTTCCAGCAAGACCTGCAGGGCGGCCGCCTTGTCGCTGGCGCGGGCGTAATAGGCTTCGCAGATGCGCTTGCCCAGCCAGTAACCGAGGTCGGGCGGTGCGCCGTTCAGTTCTTTCTGGTAGGCCTCGCTGTTGTTGTAGAACCAGTGGCGCAGCCGGCTCTCGTCGGCCATGTCGGCCTGGAAGCGCCGCCAGAGCTGCGCCTCGTGGGCCAGGCCGTAGCGGGCGCGCTCATGGTCGCTGCCGGCGCGGTTGCCGGTGGCCAACTCGGCCACGAAATCGGCAAAGCCTTCATTCAGGGCGACGGCGAGCAGATGCAAAGGGCCACCGGGCCGCTTGACGCGGTCTTGGTAGACATGGGTCACCTCATGAGCGATGAACTCGGTCAGGATGGCGCGGGCTTCGGCCTCGGTGTTCACCTTGCGGCACAGCACTTCCAGCCCCAAGACCAGGCCGTCCTGGCCGGCCGTGCCACCCGAGTTGTTGCCGCCAAAGAGCATGTAGACGGTGGCCGGCTCGCTTTGCTTCAGCAGCCCTTGCACCTGGGCCAGGGTGGCAGCGGCGTCGACACTCATGCCCCGGGCCACGGGCAGGCAGAGGTCCAGGGCTTTGCGATAAGTCGCCGGGTTGGCGGCCACTTTGGTCGCCAGGTTGTCGGCGTTGATGATGCGGTAGGGCGTGAAGATTTTCAGCCCGGCCGAGCCCGGCGCGATGTAGTCGGCTTGCAGCTGTGCGGCGCTGGGCGTGGGATGGGCGTCTAGAAGGCGGGCAAAGCGATCGGCGTCCTCGAAGTGCAGCGGGTTGGCCGCGCCGCTGGTGGCTGCGGGCGCTGAAAGCACAGCGGCCGACGGCACCGCAGTGGTGCAGCCGGCCAGCAGGAGACCCAAGCAGGCCAGAACGGCCAGCGGTCGAGCTCGAAGACGCGTGACAGGAACGGGGCGGGCTTGGTTCAGCATCCCGCCATCATGCCGCTTCCTTTGTTCAGTGGCGGAAGTGACGCACGCCGGTGAAGACCATGGCCAGGCCGCGTTCGTTGGCGGCGGCGATCACTTCGTCATCGCGCATCGAGCCACCGGGCTGGATGACGCAGGTGGCGCCGGCATCGGCCAGCACGTCCACGCCGTCGCGGAAGGGGAAGAAGGCATCGCTGGCGACCACCGAGCCCTTCAGTTCCAGGCCGGCGTTGGCGGCCTTGATGGCGGCGATCTTGGTCGAGTCGACACGGCTCATCTGGCCGGCGCCCACGCCCAGGGTCATGCCGCCGCCGCAGAAGACGATGGCATTGCTCTTCACATACTGGGCCACGGTCCAGGCGAACATCAGGTCATCGAGCTGCTGGGCGCTGGGCTGCAGGGTGGTGACGATCTTCAGGTCTTCCTTTTTCAGGAAATGGTTGTCGGCGCTTTGCAGCAGGATGCCGGAGCCGATGCGCTTGCTGTCGCCGAGGTTGCGTCCTTGCAGCCAAGGTGTCGAGCCGCCCGGGGGCAGGTCGATCTGCAGCAGGCGCACATTGACCTTGGCCTTGAAGATCTCCAACGCTTCGGCGCTGAAGCTCGGCGCCATCAGCACTTCGACGAATTGCTTGGAGACATGAGCGGCGGCCGCGCCGTCCACCTCGCGGTTGAAGGCGATGATGCCGCCGAAGGCGCTGGTCGGGTCGGTCTTCAAGGCCTTGGCATAGGCTTCGGCCGCGTTGGCGGCGACGGCCACGCCGCAGGGGTTGGCGTGCTTGACGATCACGCAGGCGGGCACGTCAAAGCTCTTCACGCATTCCCAGGCGGCGTCGGAGTCGGCGATGTTGTTGTAGCTGAGTTCCTTGCCTTGCAGCTGCTTGGCGGTGACCAGGGAGCCAGGGGCGGGGTAGAGGTCTCGGTACAGGGCTGCGGTCTGGTGGCTGTTCTCGCCGTAGCGCAGGTCTTGCACCTTGACGAAGCTGCTGTTCATCTGGCCGGGGTACTCGGACAGCGTGCCTTCTTCGGTGCGTGCGCTCAGGTAATTGCTGATGGCAGCGTCATATTGAGCGATGCGGTTGAAGGCAGCGACGGAGGCGGCAAAGCGGGTCTTGTCGCTGGTCTTGCCGTTGGCCTTCAGCTCGGCCAGCACTTGGGCGTACTGGCTGGCGTCGGTCAGCACGGTGACGTCCTTCCAGTTCTTGGCCGCGCTGCGCACCATGGCCGGGCCGCCGATGTCGATGTTTTCGATCGCGTCTTCCAGCGTGCAACCGGGCTTGGCCACGGTGGCCTCAAACGGGTAGAGGTTGACGGCCAGGATGTCGATCATGGTGATGCCGTGCTGAGCCGCAGCGGCCATGTGCTCCGGGAAGTCGCGGCGGGCCAGCAAGCCGCCGTGCACTTTGGGGTGCAGGGTCTTGACGCGACCGTCCAGCATCTCGGGGAAGCCGGTGTGGTCGGCCACCTCGGTCACCGGCAGGCCGGCATCGGCCAGCAGCTTGGCCGTGCCGCCGGTCGACAGCAGGCGCACATTCAGGGCGTGCAGTTCCTTGGCGAATTCGAGGATGCCGGTCTTGTCGGACACGGAGATCAGGGCGGTCAGTTGCGTCATGGCAGGTGCTCGTCGGGGAGTGTGGATTCGTGGCGTGTGCTGTGTGCAGCGCTCACAGCATCTGGTGTTCGGTCAGCTTGCGGCGCAAGGTGTTGCGGTTGATGCCCAGCCATTCGGCCGCCTTGCTCTGGTTGCCCTGGGCTTTTTGCATCACCACCTCGAGCAGGGGCTTTTCCACCAGCTTGATCAGCATCTCGTGCATGGAATGCGGCTCCTCGCCTTCCAGGTCACTGAAATAGGCCTGCAGGTTCTCGCGAACGCATTGGTCGATCGGGGTGGGCGTGGTGCTCATGCAGAAGCTTTCGGTGCGTGTTCTTTTTGTGAGGAGGCGTCGTCGGTGTCGCCGCCATCGTCCTCGAGGGGCAGCGTTGACACAGGCAGTCGTTCATGTTGGTCGGCCAGCTCGGCGAACCACTGGCGCAGGGCGTGGACCTGGGCCTCGCAGCTCTCCAGCAGGTTCATGCGCTGGCGGAAGTCTTCGCCGCCGGGCAGGCCGCGCACGGCCCAGCCGATGTGCTTGCGCGCGCTGCGCATGCCGGCCAGGGCGCCATAGAGGCTGTAGTGGTCGTGCAGGTGCTCGATCAGCCAGTCGCTGGCGTCCTGCACGCGCGGTGGTGGCAGCTCCTCGCCGGTGCGCAGGAAGTGATCGATCTCGGCAAAGATCCAGGGCCGGCCTTGGGCGGCGCGGCCGATCATCAGGGCATCGGCGCCGGTGCGCTCCAGCACGGCCTTGGCTTTCTGAGGCGAATCGATGTCGCCATTGGCCACCACCGGGATCTGCAGCGCGGCCTTGACCGCCGCCACGGTGTCGTACTCGGCCAGGCCTTTGTAGCCCTGCTCGCGGGTGCGGCCATGCACGGTGACCATGGCAATGCCGGCATCCTGTGCGGCCAGAGCCAGGCGCTGGGCGTTCTTCTCGGTCTCGCACCAGCCGGTGCGCATTTTCAGGGTCACCGGCACGCCGAAGGGCGCGGCGGCCTCGACCACGGCGGCCATGATCTCGGTGGCCAGGGGCTCGTCCTGCATCAGGGCCGAGCCGGCCCATTTGGTGCAGACCTTCTTGGCCGGGCAGCCCATATTGATGTCAATGATCTGGGCGCCGCGTTCGATGTTGTAGCGGGCGGCCTCGGCCATCATGGGCGCGTCGGTGCCGGCGATCTGCACGGCGATGGGACCGGCCTCACCGTCGTGGTTGGCGCGGCGCGAGGTCTTGAGGCTGTTCCAGAGGTCCTTGCGCGAGGTCACCATCTCGCTGACCGCATAGCCCGCACCCAGGCGCCGGCAGAGCTGGCGGAACGGCCGGTCGGTGACGCCGGCCATGGGCGCCACGAACAGTCGGTTGGGCAGGGAATGGGTGCCGAGACGGAGAGTCGGCAGGGCGGCGGGCATGGAGAAGGCGGCGGGCGAAAAAGAAGCGGTGGAGCGGCGGGGCGCCAGCGCGGCGGCCGCACTGGCAGGCAGCTGGCGAGCCGTTCACAGCCCTCAATCTGCCCAAAAAAGAGGCAGGATTATATGCCGCGGGTGCCCGTCCGGGCGGCTTGGCCCGCTGCTATTTATTTCACGTTCGGGCTGTGCAGGCGCCAGAGCTGGATGTTCTTGTCCAGCAGCTCGGGCAGCGGGTTAGCGCCGGCCAGCTTGTGCAGGGCGCGGGCGATACGTCCCCGCAGCTCGCCGGTGTTGCAGGGCGATTTGTGGGCCAGAGTCAGGTGCAGGGCCTCATTGGCCACGGCCGGCGTGAGCATGCGCACACCCTGGATGTCCAGCTTGGCCAGAAAGGCCTGGCCGGGGCTGTCTTCGTAAATCAGGTAATCGGCCCGACCACGCTGCAGCATCTGGATGGCCTGCTCCAGGCTGGCCACCTGGGTGATCTTGAGGGCTTGGCGGGCGTAGCGGTCGAAGGCCTCGCCAAAGCTGTTGTTGATGACCGTCACGCCCTGCTGGCCGACCAGATCGCTCCACTGGCGGTAAACCAGGCGTGACTTGGCGTTCACCCAGATCACCGAGCGTGTCTGGTGAAACGCCGGGGTGAAGTAGTCCATGTACTCGGTGCGCGGCTGGGTCCAGAAGGCCCCGGCGATCAGATCGATGCGGCCGGCCTTGGCCTCTTCCTGCACCCGGCCCCAGGGGCCGACGTAGCGCATCTCGATGGTCACGCCCAGCTCCTGGGCCAGACGCTGCATCAGGTCGGCATTGGCGCCGACCAGGCGGCTTTCATCGGCTGGATCGCGCCAGAGGTAGGGCGGGTATTGCGGGTTGCCCGAGGCCACCAAGGTTTTGCAGACGGCGGGTTCGGCCCAGGCGCCTGAGCTGCCGCCCAGCCACAAGCCCGCGAGCAGGCACAGCCAGCGGCGATGCTGCTGCCAGGCTCGGCTCAGGGGGGCAGGGGAGGTAGGGCGGGCGCTCATCCGGGCCTCAGGATAATGCCTTTGATGGAAACCGCTTTGCAAAACATGATTCACGGCCTGCTGGCCTGGGCCGCGCTGCCGGCGGTGGGCCTGCCGGCGGTGTTCCTGATCGCCCTGGTCTCGGCCACCTTGCTGCCCCTGGGTTCGGAGCCGGCCGTGTTCCTGCTGGTCAAGGCCGATCCGGCCATGTTCTGGCCGGCGGTGCTGGTGGCCACGGTGGGCAACACCCTGGGCGGCGCCATCAGCTGGTGGATGGGCCGAGGCGCCGAGCTGGCCTACGAGCACCGCGTCAAGCGGGCCCCGCTCAACCCGCGCGTCCTGGCCTGGCTGCAGCAGTTCGGGGCCAAGGCCTGTTTGCTGAGCTGGCTGCCGGGGGTGGGGGATCCGCTGTGTGCCGTGGCGGGCTGGTTGCGCCTGCCCTTCTGGCCCTGCGTGGCCTATATGGCGGTGGGCAAGTTCTGCCGCTATGTGCTGATGACGGCGGCCCTGATCTGGGTCTTCCCGGGTTCGACGCCCTGACTTGGGGCACGGGCCGGTCGAACGTGGACAATGCGCCCCAGTTCCAACTCTTCGCGAACCGCCTCATGAGCACGCCCGCCTACACCGAACTGTTCCAGCGCCACCAGCGTCTGCACCGCCTGGGTCATCTGCAATCGATCGCGCAATGGGACCAGTCGGCCAATATGCCGCCCAAGGGCAATGAGGCGCGCTCGCTGGCCCTGGCCGAAATGGGCGGCCTGCTGCACCAGCTGGCCACCGAGCCGCAGCTCAAAAGTTTGCTGGAGCAGGCCGCAGCGGAAAACCTGGAGGCCGACCAACGCGCCAATCTGCGTGAGATGGGCCGCGCCTGGCGCGCGTCCAACGCCTTGCCGCAAAGCCTGGTCGAAGCCAAGTCTTTGGCCAACTCTCGCTGCGAACATGCGTGGCGCGCGCAGCGCCAGGCCAATGACTGGGCCGGCTATGTCGAGAACCTGCGCGAGGTCGTGCGTCTGACCCGCGAAGAAGCGACTCTGCTCGCCGATGGCACGGGCCTGTCGCGCTATGACGCGCTGCTCGATCTGTACGAGCCCGGCATGCGCAGCGCCGAAGTGGACCGCGTGTTTGGCGACCTGCGCAGCTGGCTGCCGGCCCTGATCCGGCAGGTGCGCGAGAAGCAGGCGCAGGAGACCGTGATCCGCCCGGTCGGCCCCTTCACGCAAGCGGCGCAAAAAGCCCTGGGCCTGGACGCCATGCGATTGATGGGCTTTGATTTCGAAGCCGGCCGCCTGGACGAGAGCAGCCACCCCTTCTGCGGCGGCGTGCCCGAAGACGTGCGCATGACCACGCGCTACCGCGAGGACGATTTCCTGCCCAGCCTGATGGGCACCATCCACGAAACCGGCCATGGTCGCTACGAGCAGAACCTGCCGCGCGAATGGCTGGGCCAGCCTCTGGGCCAGGCCCGCTCCATGGGCTTGCACGAGAGCCAGAGCTTGTCCTTCGAGATGCAGCTGGGCAGCCATCCGGCCTTTGCCCGCCTGCTCAGCCCTCTGGTCAGCCGCCATCTGGGCGAGCAGCCGGCTTTTGAGCCGGGCAATCTGAATCGCCTGCTGACCCGTGTGAACCCCGGCTTCATCCGTGTGGATGCTGACGAGGTGACCTACCCGGCCCATGTGATCCTGCGCTACGAGATCGAGCGGCCTCTGGTCGAGGGCGAGATCGAGGTCGAGGACATCCCGGCCCTGTGGGACACCAAGATGATGGAGCTGCTGGGTCTGGACACCCGCGGCAACTACAAAGACGGCTGCATGCAGGACGTGCACTGGGGTTGCGGCCTGATCGGCTACTTCCCCTGCTACACCTTGGGCGCCATGTATGCCGCCCAATGGTTCGCCACCATGCGCTGCGCCATGCCCGACCTGGACGCCCGCATCGCCGCCGGCGATCTGGCCCCGGTGTTCGACTGGCTGCGCGAGAACATCTGGCTGCAAGGCAGCCGCTACGAGACACCCGAGCTGGTGCGCCGCGCCAGCGGCGAGACGCTGAATCCGGCGCATTTCAAGGCCCATCTGCAGTCGCGCTACCTCGGCTGAGGCCCGCGGCCACGGCCGCTGCAAAAGCAAGGGCGCCCCCGCGAGGAGGCGCCCTTTTTGGGTTCTGCTTTTCTCTTCTTTTCTTGTCGTTTCAGGACTCACGACGTCCCGGTGTGCGGATTGTGATCAGTTCAGGCGCCGGCGGCGGGCCAGAAAGCTGAGCGCGGCCAGGCCGCCCAGCAGCAGGGCGGCGCTTTGCGGCTCCGGCACGGCCGTGGTGATGCTGACCTGGTCCAGCGATGTGCCCAGACGGTCGCTGCTGCCGCTGGCGCGGAAGTAGAGCGTGGTCGCGCCCGTGGCATTGAAGTCGAACTGCACCTGCTTCCAGTCGTGGCTGTTGCCACCGGTGCCGCTGCTGACCGCGTTCCAGTGGCTGCCGTCCAGGCTCCAGTCCAGGCCGTTGCTGGCCTGGCTGTTGCCGATGCGGTCGGCGTAGAAAAAGCTCAGGGTGTAGCGCTGGCCGGCCTGGGTGGCCACGGTCTGGAACATGCTGCTGTTGGCCGTGGTGTCCAGCTCCACGAAATTGACGCCGTCGCGGGCCAGGCCCACCGCGTTGTTGCGCACCTCGATGCCGGCGCTGCCGCCGGTCCAGCCGCTGATGTTGCTGAAGATGTCCCAGCGATTGCTGGAGTTGATGACCACGGATTCAAAGCTGCCGTTGACCACCAGATTGCTGGCGCTGTCGGCCTGGCTGAGCAGCGGGGTGGCGAGCAGCAGGGCGGAGAGGATCATCGTGCGCATGGGGACTTCCTTGAGGCGGGCCGCCGGTGCGGAGGCCCTGGAAGCCATTGTTGCGAGGCCCGGTCTGCGGGAATACCCCTGGCTGGAGGGGCTGCAGGGCGCGAACGTGACGGGGGTCACGCCACAGCGGCCTGTGCACTCAGGCGTGGCGCGCTTCCAGCAGGCTCAGGGCCGCGCGCAGGCGGCGCAGGGCATCTTCGGTGCGGGTGGCCGCGGGTTCGCTGAGCAGGCGTCGGCCTGGCTCGTTCAGCACTTCCAGGTTGAGGCTGAGGCCATGGCGCTGCAGGGCGGCCTGCAACTTGGGCGCGCGGCGGCGCAGGCGCGCCCGCGTGGTCTGGTAGGCGTGCTCGGCCAGATGGCGGCGTTGCGAGTAGCTGAAGGTGTTGGCCAGGAACATCTCGGCATCGCGGTGGTCGGGCTCGAAGAGCAGGATGTCGGTGCCGGGGTGGGTGTGCTCGTAGCGCTTCATGCCCAGCTCCAGCCGCGAGTGGATCAGCGAGCGGAAGGTCTGGCTCATCACCAGGGGCAGGCCCCCGTCCACGAGGTGGGGGATGGAGGTTTCCTGGGTCCCTTGGCCCCGTGCCGGCATTTGTTGCGCCAGTGGGTGCTCGCGGTCCGATTCGTAGGGCACCAGCGGGTTCAGGCAGATCAGCAGATCCACGCCTTCCTGCAGCAGCAGCGAGGCATGCAAGGTCTTTTTGAGGGCGCCGTCCACATAGTGACGGCCGGCGATCTTGACCGGCGGGAACAGGCCCGGCAGGGCGGCGCTGGCCTGCACGGCGCGCGAGATGGGCACATCGTCCCAGCCGGGCAGGCCGAAGGGCACAGCCTCGCCGCTGTCCAGATCGGTGGCCACCAGCACCAGGCGGCGGCCGAGATCGCGGAAATCGTTGCTGCGGCCGGGCAGGGCGAACTGGCGGCGGATCTGCGCTTCCAGTGCGTCGCCTGAAAGCAGGCCGGTGGGCAGGGCTCGGCCCAGGCGCTCGAAGGCGCCCATCAGCGAGCGGCCTTCCATCCAGTGATCCCAAACTGCAGATTTCAGCAGACCGGGCAGCAGGCGCAGGCGCTCGCCGTATTCGGCCCAGGCCGGGTGCATGAGCTCGGCAGGGTCAAAGCTGTCGGGTGCCGGGGCGCTGTTCTCGATGAAGGCCGCGCTGAGCATGCGCGGGCCCATGCCATTTGCCAGGCCGGCGGCGATGAAGCCGCCGGCGCTGATGCCGATGTAGGAGTCGCAGTCGCAGAAGTCCAGGCCCGTGATCGATTCTTCCAGCGCGCAGAGCGCGCCGATTTCATAGATCGCGCCGAGCGGCCCACCGCCCGCCAGGGCCAGCCCGATGCGCGGCCGGCCGGCGCGGCGCGGTGGCGTGGCGGGGGTGGCCGAGCGGGGCTTGCGGCGGGCTGTGGGCATGCGGCGGTGGGACAGTCAGCGAGTGCGCGTGGCGGGCGGTCGATCGATCAGGCGGCGGTGCCGGCCTCGGCGGCGGCTGCGGCAGCCGGGCTGGCGCTGGCCGCGGCGCTCACCGGGGCGGCGGCCTTCTTGGCGCGCGGCTTGGCGGCGGGCTTGGGCGCCGGTGCGGCTGCTTTGGCTGCTGCCTTGACCGGAGCTTTGGCGGCCGGCTTGGCAGCGGCCTTCACCGGGGCTTTGGCTGCCGGCTTGCTCGCGGCTTTGGCGAAGGGCTGGGCGGGTGCCTTGCTGGCTGCGGCCTTTTTGGCGGGCGCTTTGGCCGGGGCTTTGTCGGCGGCTTTAGCCGCCGGCTTGGCCGCAGCCTTGGCCTTGGGTGCCGCGGCCTTGCCGGCCTTCTTGGCCGGCACCTTCAGGCCCAGGGCGTCGCTGAGGGCGTCGATGCGCTCGATCAGCTCGTCGATGTC
The DNA here is from genome assembly GCF_058794035.1 of Roseateles sp. GW835-FHT13E02. NCBI lineage: Bacteria > Pseudomonadati > Pseudomonadota > Betaproteobacteria > Burkholderiales > Sphaerotilaceae > Roseateles > Roseateles sp. GW835-FHT13E02. The sequence continues at coordinate 62,909 of NZ_JBXAGJ010000021.1, read as the reverse complement.
CTTGGCGGCGGGCACGCCCAGGCGCTTGAGCGCACGGGCCACGCGTTCTTCAAAAATCGATTCCAGCTTGTCCCAGTGCTGGCCGGCCTTGCTGCCGACATCACCGGCCATGCCGCTGACCTTGCTGGCCATGGCGCCGAGCTTTTCTTCGGCGGCCGATTGGGTTTTCTTCTGCAGGGTCAGGCCTTCCTTGACCAGGGCTTCAAACACCTTGCCACCCTCGCCCTGTGCCTTGGAGAAGGCGCCCAGGCCAGCGGCCCAGATTTGTTGAGCGGAGTCACGCACGCTCTGCGCCAGCTGGCTGTCCAGCAGGCCGGCGGGCAGGGCGCCGCCGAAGGCTCCATTGGAAGCGGAGTTTTTCTTGGCTGCCATTTTCTGAAGCTTCTTGACCATGTTGTCAGTCCTTGGAGAGCGTTGGTTGGATTGTCGCCAGCCTTTGCCAGCGATGAAGTCACTATAGATCGCCCCGCTGGCATTTGGCACCGGGGAAAGCTAGGCAGTACGCTCTACCTAAGCCCGGATGGGGCGCTGTGCTGCCCTGTGCGGGAAAGCATGCAGCAGCGCCTGCTTTCACTTGGTCAAGAATCCAGGCACAAGAGTTCTCGCACCCCTACGCAGGAGACATGCACATGCAGCAGTATTTCGTCACCGGAGCCACGGGCTTCATCGGCAAGCGCCTGGTCAAAAAGCTGCTGGCCCGGCGCGGCAGCACGGTTCACTTCCTGCTGCGCGAAGAAAGCCGGGACAAGCTGCCCGAGCTGCTGGCCTTTTGGGGCCTGGCCAAGAACAGCAGCCGCGCGCTGCCGGTGTTCGGTGACCTAACGGGCAAGAAGCTCGGTGTGGCGGCGGAGGACCTCAAACGCCTCAAAGGCCAGATCGACCATGTCTTCCATCTGGCCGCGGTCTACGACCTCAAGGCCGACGAGGCCTCGCAAGTGGCGGTGAATGTCGACGGCACGCGCAGCCTGGTCGAGTTTGCCCAGGCCATCGAGGCCGGTCATGTTCACCATGTTTCGTCCATCGCCGCGGCGGGACTCTACGAAGGCGTGTTCCGCGAGGACATGTTCGACGAGGCCGAGGGCCTCGATCACCCCTACTTCATGACCAAGCACGAGAGCGAGAAGATCGTGCGCAAGGAGTGCAAACGGCCCTGGACGGTCTACCGCCCGGCCATGGTGGTGGGCGACTCCAGCACCGGCGAGATGGACAAGGTCGACGGCCCGTACTACTTCTTCAAGCCCATCCAGCGCCTGCGCCAGATCCTGCCGCCCTGGATGCCCTCGATCGGCCTGGAAGGCGGGCGCGTCAACATCGTGCCGGTCGATTTCGTCGTCAACGCGCTCGACCACATCGCCCACCGTGAGCGCAAGAGCGGCGCCTGTTTCCATCTGGTCGACCCGGTGGGCTACCGCGTCGGCGATGTGCTGGACATCTTCTCCAAGGCCGCGCATGCGCCCAAGATGAATCTCTTCATCAATGCGGCCCTGCTCGGTTTCATTCCCAAGAGCGTCAAGAAGGGGCTGATGGCGCTGGCGCCGGTGCGGCGCATCCGCAATGCGGTGATGAAGGATCTCGGCCTGCCCGACGATATGTTCACCTTCATCAACTACCCGACTCGCTTTGATTGCCGTGAGACCGAGGCTGCGCTCAAGGGCTCGGGCATTGCCTGCCCCAATCTGCATGACTACGCCTGGCGGCTGTGGGATTACTGGGAGCGCCACCTCGACCCCGATCTGTCGATCGACCGCAGCCTGCGCGGTGCCACCGCCGGCAAGGTGGTGCTGGTGACGGGCGGCTCCTCCGGCATCGGCTTGGCGGCGGCCAAGAAGTTTGCCGAAGCCGGCGCCATCACCCTGATCTGCGCCCGCGACGAGATCAAGCTGGCCGAGGCCGTGAAGGAGATCCGCGAGGCCGCCGGCGCGCAAGCCCAGGTGCACGCGTTCTCGGCCGACATTGCCAACGAGGAGAGCTGCGCGGCCATGATTGCCGCCATCACCGAACAGTTCGGTGGTGTCGATTTCCTGATCAACAACGCAGGCCGCTCGATCCGCCGCGCGATCGAAAGCAGCTACGACCGCTTCCATGATTTCGAGCGCACCATGCAGCTCAACTACTTCGGCTGCCTGCGCGTGACCATGGGCCTGCTGCCTGGCATGGTGGCCAAGAAGAAGGGCCATGTGGTCAACATCTCCAGCATCGGCGTGCTGACCAATGCGCCGCGCTTCTCAGCCTATGTGGCCAGCAAGGCCGCGCTCGATGCCTGGACGCGCTGCGCTTCCAGCGAATACGCCGACTTGGGCGTGACCTTCACCACCATCAATATGCCGCTGGTGCGCACGCCCATGATTGCGCCGACGCAGATCTACAAGAACGTGCCCACGCTGGCGCCAGAAGAAGCGGCCGATATGGTGGCGCAGGCCTGCATCGCCAAGCCGGTGCGCATCGCCACCCGTCTGGGTATTACCGGCGAGCTGATGCATGCCCTGGTGCCGCGTGTCGCGCAGATCGTCATGAACACCAGCTTCCGCATGTTCCCTGACAGCGATGCGGCCAAGGGCGCCAAGCCCGGCTCCAAGCCGCAGCTGTCTGCCGAGGCGATCGCCCTGCAGCAGATGATGAAGGGCATTCACTTCTGAGCCTCGAAGCGGGTGCCACGAGTCTGGTGGCGCCCGCTGTTCGAACCGAGCCTCAGTGCACGGGGTCTCTATCTAGTCTTTCAGGCCGATGCAGATCTGCACATGGCCCGGGCCCAGATAACGCTCCAGGTCCACGCCGTAGGCGCGCTCGGGCGCGCCCGGCTGCTCGAAATAGGCCCAGACCTCGCCCCAGGTCTGGATCAGGGCCTCGGGCAGAGTGCCCTGGGCTTCAAAGACCAGGTAGCGGCCGGCCGGCACCTGCAGGCGGCGGTCGGTGGTGGCTCCGGCATTGACCTTGCGTTCTTCCGCGTTGTCAGGCGCCCGGATGCCAGCCAGCACGCGGTAGTCCGCGTGGTGGCGGTCGGCGTAGTCGAAGTAGGCCCCGAACACATCACCTTGCAGGCCCGAGCCCGCAAAGTCTTGCCAGAGCCGGCCGATGCGCGCGCGCTCGGGGTGCTGGTGGTCCATTTCAGCGGCGTTGCTGGTGCGGCAACTCAGGCCGAGGAGTTCAAAGGCGGGGAGGGTTTCGACGTGGGGCATGGCGCACGGTGCAGTCTGCTGATGGGCTTGGGAGCGAAGTAGCCCCGATCATCGTTGCAGACGGCGCTGGCGTGCGGCCTGGGCGGCCGTTGAGCTGCGGTAGTAATCACGCGACCTTGCTGGCCGCAGTGGCAAGGCGCTCCGCGGCGCGGCTTCAGTGCCGGCCTGGCTCGGCGCGGAAGATGGCCAGGGCGCGCACCAGCTGATCGGCCTGGTTGCGCAGGCTTTCGGTGGCGGCGGTGGATTGCTCGACCAGGGCGGCGTTCTGCTGCGTGACCTGGTCGAGGTGGGTGACCGCCTCGGTGACCTGGCCGATGCCGGTGCTCTGCTCGCGGTTGGCCTGGCTGATGCTGGTGATCAGCTGGCTGACCTGGCTCACTTGCTGGACGATCTCGCCCATGGTGCGCTCGGCATCGCCGACCTGGCGGGCGCCGTGCTCGACCTTTTCGACGCTGTCGCTGATCAGGGTCTTGATCTCCTTGGCCGCCTCGGCGCTGCGCTGGGCCAGGCTGCGCACCTCGGCCGCCACCACGGCAAAGCCGCGGCCTTGCTCGCCAGCGCGCGCCGCTTCCACGGCCGCATTCAGTGCCAGGATGTTGGTCTGGAAAGCAATGCCGTCGATCACGCCGATGATGTCGTTGATCTTGCGGCTGGAGGCGGTGATGCCTTCCATGGTGCGGTTGACCTGGCCGACCACCTCGCCGCCTTGTTCGGCCACGCGGCTCGCATCCTGGGCCACCTGGGTGGCCTGGTGGGCGGTGTCGGAGTTGTTACGCACGGTGGAGCTCATCTGCTCCATCGAAGCGGCCGTTTCCTCCAGGCTGGACGCCGCCTGTTCCGTGCGGGCGCTGAGGTCGTTGTTGCCTTGCGCGATCTCGCTGCTGGCGGTGCGCACGGTCAGCACCTGCTCGCTGACGTCGTCCACGATCCAGCGGAACATCAGGCCCAGCTGGTTGATGGCGCGCATGCTCATGCCAATCTCGTCGACGCGGTCCATCTGGATGTTGGAGTGGGTATCGCCCGCTGCAATGGCGCGAGCCTGCGAGGCGAGCAATTCGACCGGCGTTGAAACCTGGCTGTGCAGCCACCAGGCACTCAGGCCGCAGCTCAAGGCCAGGATGCCCGCCAGGCCGGCCAGCGCGCCCGTTGCCAAGCCGAGCTGGCTGGCGGCCAGCAGGCTCAGCACGGGCATCAGCAAGGCGCCGGCCCAGATGCGGGTTCGCACCGACCAAGTCTGCAGTCCGCGTGAAAACACGCCACGCAGACCGCGTCGCACGATCAAACCTTTGTGGAAGCTCAAGTCACCGGCCTGACCCTGACGAAAGGCGGCATAGAGCGCTTCGGCGGTCTGGATTTCAGCGCGCGGCGGTTTGGTGCGCACCGACATATAGCCGACCACGCGGCCGTGGCGCTCCACCGGCGTGGCGTTGGCGCGCACCCAGTAGTGGTCGCCGTTCTGGCGGCGGTTCTTGACCAAGGCGGTCCAGGACTGGCCGCCCTTGAGCGTGGCCCACATATCGGCGAAGGCTTCCGCTGGCATGTCGGGGTGGCGCACCAGGTTGTGGGGCTGACCGAGGATGTCGGCCTCGCTGTAGCCACTGACGGCCACAAAGGCGCCGTTGGCATAGGTGATGTGGGAGTTGACATCCGTGGTGGACATCAGGGTGGCATCGGCCGGGAAGTCATATTCCCGTTGGCTGACCGGCTGATTGTTGCGCATGACAAACCTTGTGTTGTGGGCGCGGCTCTCGGCGCAAGGACACCGGTGTTGGCCGCTGGATGGCTGAACCACGCACAGGCCTGAGACTGCTCCGTCTGGGTGCAAGTCAGACCTGATGGATGGAGGACCTCTTCCCTGATCCGGCGTCGCCCATTCACTTCTGCAGGAGGTGAGGCGGGCAGGCCGGGAGATCCCCTGGCGTTATCGGCAGTGTGACAAACTTGTGAAGGCGCGTGTGTGCGAATTTCGCACCTCTGTCGCTCCAACCGAATGCCGGTGCAGTGCCTGCAAGGTGGCGAGCAGCAACTGGCTGCCAAAGCCTGCCAAAGCCTGCCAACAGCAGGGCCGGTGAGCAACCTGTGCTCGACTCGGTGAAGCTCCGCTCCATGGGGTCAGGTCTTGTGGGCCTCAGTCTTTGCGCGGAATGGCGTAGGTGCCCACCACATGCGCGACCGGCTCATCGCTGCCCTCGGAGTACAGGCTGACCTCGCCCACCGCCAGGGTTCGGCCCAGCTTCATCAGGGTGCAGACGCCGAGGATGTCACGGTCACCGGCCGGCTTGCGCAGAAAATTGATGTTCAGGCTGGTGGTCACCGTCAGTGGCACGATGCCGATCTCGCCAAGAATGGCCACGTACAAGGCCACATCGGCCACGGTCATCAACACCGGCCCGGACACGGTGCCGCCGGGCCGCAATTCCGAGTCACCGACCGGATGCCGCACGGTCGCGCTGCGCGGCCCCAGCGCCTCGATGCTGCATTTGGATTGCGGAAACTCCCGGGCCAGAAAGTCGGCCAACTCGGACTGGCTTGGGCGTGGAAGCTGGGGAGTCGAGCGCGTCGTCATGTGCGGAAGGAGTCAAACCGAGTTGGCCTGATTTTGATCCCATGTCGTCGATTGACGGGGTCGCTGCCACAAAAAGCACAGACGGCCTGGCCTGATCTTGCGGACGCCCCCATCCGCGGCCTCGGCGAGCACCATGTAAAACGGGGCCGATTGGCCCCGTTTTTGTTCCTGGCGAATGCGACGGACTCAGCCCGCCTTGTGCTGCTTGCGGCGGCGCACCCAGGCGCCCATGCCGGCCAGGCCAGCGAGCATCAGGGCGTAGCTCTGCGGCTCTGGCACGGCGGCGATGGCGGCTACGGCCGCGACGCCGAGGTCGGGTTGGTCGGTGAAGAAGCCGTCCATGCCCAGATCCACAAAAGCCTTGATCTGGCCGGTCAGGTCGCCGAAAGCGGCGGGGTCGGCGCTGCTGTCGAATTCATTCGGCAGAAAGGCATTCTCGGCGCGGAAGGTCCAGCCATGCACGATCAGACCGCGCTGGTGGGCATTGGCGATCAGCTGGGTGGGGGCACCGAGCTTGCCATTGGCCAGGGCAATCATCAGATTGGTGTTGGAGCCCACGCCATCGGCATAGCTCTTGATGAAGTCCAGGCCGGCAGCGGAGGCCAGTTCGGCGTAGCTGCGGTTGTCGTCAAAGGGGCGGCCGCTGCCGTTGAGCAGCTGGGCGATGCGGATGTCGGTCTTGCCGTTGATGTACTGCAGATTGCCGACTTCGAAGGACTGGATGAACACCGGCGCGTTGCGGTCGTTGCCGTAGTTGGCGTGCAGGGTCTCGACCAGCTTGTCTTCCATGCGCTTCAGACCGTTGGCATCGGTGAAGTTCTTGAAGTAGGTCGGGTGCTTGGTCTCGGGATAGATACCGATGGTGCGGCCGGTCTCGATGGACTTGGCCTTGGCCAGGTCGATCACCTCTTGCAGGGTCGGGATCACGAACTGGTTGTTGTAGCTGTTGTTGCCGGTGCGCAGATCGCGCAGACGTTCCTGGGCGCGGATGTCGCTGCGGATCTCGGCGGCCGTGAAGTCTTCGGCAAACCAGCCGCCGACCTTCTGGCCGTCCACGGTCTTGACGGTCAGGCGGTTGGCGTACTTGCTCAGCTCCCAGACATTGGTGCTGCTGTCGGTGCGGTTCAGCACCGGCGCACCGTTGACGAGCTTGATGCTGCCATCGGCATTCAGGTCCACACGGGCCAGCAGAGGCTCGTGGCGGGCCAGCAGCTCGCCGTCCTTGGTCATGACCAGATCGGGCTCGATGAAGTTGGCGCCCTGGGCGATGGCCAGGCTGTAGGCCTCCAGGGTGTGCTCGGGGCGGTAGCCCGAGGCGCCACGGTGGCCGATGACGATGGGGGCGTCACCGCTCAAGGTGTTCCAGGCTTGGGCAGGCAGGGCAGTGCCCAGGCTCAGCAGGACGGCAAGGCTCAGGACAGAGGCTTTCATGAGGTGGAGCTCCAGAGAATGCAAAGAGGAAAGAAGCCGGCAGCATGAAAGCCGGCGATGACGTGGCCATGAAATGAGCCGCTCTGCGCCCTGGTCCGAACGGCTCACGCCCGGCGCTTGCTAGAGTGCGCGCCATGAGCACCGATGACTTGAGCTGGCACCAGCTGGAAGACGTGGACGCGGCCCAGCTGCTGGCGTTTGAACTGCAGCACCGCGCCTTTTTTGAAGCGCGCATCAATGCCCGCGCGCCGTCCTACTACCGGCTGGAGGCCGTGCAGGCCTCGCTGGACGAGGCACGCGCGCAGCGCCTGGCCGATCAGGCCTACGGCTTTGTGCTGCAACTGGGCGGCGAGATCGTCGGCCGCATCAATCTGACGGCCGTGCAGCGCCAGCATTTCAACCGCGCCCAACTCGGCTATCGCATCGGAGAACCCTGGCAGGGCCGCGGCATCGCCAGCCGGGCCGTCGCCCAACTGCTGCAGCGGGCGCGTGCCGAGCTGGGCCTCTGGCGCATCGAGGCCGTGGCGCGGGCCGGCAATCTCGGCTCGGTGCGTGTGCTGGAGCGCAATGGCTTCACGCCCTACGGCCGCACGGCGCAGAGCATGTGCATCCAGGGCGAGTGGCATGACCAGATCCTCTTTGAGTGGCGCAGCGGCGAGGCGCCGCATCTGCAGCCAGCGCCGGTCTGATGCCACTCGAATCAACAACCCTTGCCCAGTTCCCCATGCATCCCCTGAAACGCCTGCTTGCCTATGCCCAGGGCCACCGCCGCGAGATCCGTGCGGCCACGCTGTACTCCATCCTCAACAAGTTCTTCGATATCCTGCCCGAGGTGCTGATCGGCGCCGCGGTCGATGTGGTGGTGCGCGGCGAGCAGAGCTTTCTGGCCAAGAACATCCTGGTCGGCGTGGGCATCACCGACACCTGGCAGCAGCTGCTCTTCCTCGGTGCGCTGAACATGCTGGTGTGGATGGGCGAATCCTGGTTCGAGTTCCTGCTCGAACTGAAGTGGCGCGGCCTGGCCCAGAACATCCAGCATGAGCTGCGCCTGGACACCTACGGCCATGTGCAGAAGCTGGAGCTGGCTTACTTCGAGAATCAGCGCACCGGCTCGCTGATGTCCATCCTCAACGACGACATCAACCAGCTCGAGCGCTTTCTCAATGGCGGCGCCAACCAGATCATCCAGGTGGTCTGCTCCTCGCTGATGGTCAGTGCGGTCTTCTTTGCTCTGCAGCCAGGCCTGGCCCTGATCGCCCTGCTGCCGGTGCCGGCCATCCTGTTCGGCACCTTCTGGTTCCAGAAGCGCCTGGCGCCGCGTTATGCCGAGGTGCGCGAGGCGGCCGGCGATGTCTCGGCCCGGCTCAACAACAATCTGCTGGGCCTGGCCACCATCAAGGCCTTCGCCACCGAAAAGCTGGAGGCCGATCACATCGCCCAGGCCAGCCAGGGCTATCTGCAATCCAATGCGCGCGCGATCCGCCTGAGCTCGGCCATCACCCCGGTGATCCGCATGGGCATCCTGGCCGGCTTCACCGCCACCCTGGTCTACGGCGGCTGGTTGACGATTCACGGTGATCTGGCCGTGGGTGCTTACTCGGTGCTGGTCTTCCTGACCCAGCGCCTGCTCTGGCCCATGACCCGCCTGGCCGAGGTGGCCGATATGTACCAGCGCTCCATGGCCGCCACCCAGCGCGCCCTGGGCTTGCTGGACACCCCCATCCGCATCGCCTACGAGGGCGAGCATTTCCCGGTGGCGCAGGCGCGCGCGGCCCTGCGCTTCGAAGGCGTGGGTTTTGCCTACGCCGAGCAGCCCACGCTGCAGGACCTGAATCTGGAGGTGCCGGCCGGCCAGACCGTGGCCTTTGTCGGCAGCACCGGCTCGGGCAAGTCCACCCTGGTCAAGCTGCTCTTGCGCTTTTATGAGCCGCAGCAAGGCCGCATCCTGTTCGATGGCCGGCCGATCTCGGAGCTGAATCTGCAGGACCTGCGCCGCTGCATCGGCTATGTCGCCCAGGACAGCTTCCTGACCGACGGCACCATCGCCGAGAACATCGCCTACGGCATGGCCGAGGCCAGCGACGCGCAGATCCATGAGGCCGCGCGCCTGTCCGAGAGCCTGGAGTTCATAGCCCGCCTGCCTTTGGGCTTTGCCACCCGCGTCGGCGAGCGCGGCCAGAAGCTCAGCGGCGGCCAACGCCAGCGCCTGGCCCTGGCCCGCGCGATCTTGAAGAACCCGCCGCTGCTGATCTTGGATGAGGCGACCAGCGCCGTCGACAACGAGACCGAGGCCGCCATCCAGCGCTCGCTGAACGTGGTCAGCCAGGGCCGCACCACGCTCGTCATCGCCCACCGCCTGTCCACTGTGCGCCAAGCCCATTGCATCCATCTGCTGGAGCACGGCCGCATCGTCGAAAGCGGCACGCATGAGCAGCTGCTGGCGCGCGGCGGCGCCTACGCGGCGCTGTGGCGCCTGCAGACGGGCGAGCTCTGAGCGACGCCGGAAGGCGCGCTGAGCTTCAGGGCTGAATTTCAGGGATGGGCTTCAGGGATGAGGCAAGGCCTGCCGCAGCTCGGGCGGCAGGTCGGCGCCAAACCATTTCAGGGCCAGGCGTGCCAGCTCGCCCTGCTGGCGCAGTTGCTGCAGGCCCTGGCTCAGCTGGTCCAGCGCGGGCTTGGGCAGATTGCGCCGGGCGAGCAGGTGGTAGGGCTCGCTTTGCAGCGCCGGCAGCAGCACCCGGACCTCGTGCTGCACGCCCATGCGCTGCACGGTGTACCAGGCATTGCTGAGCGGGAAGTAGAAAAAGCGCCCGCGTCCGGCCAGCAGCATGCGCAGATTGGCCTCGGTCGTCAGCCCGCGGGCGTGCAGATGCAGCCCGCCCTTGGCCTGCAGCAGGGGCAGGCGTGAACTGTCGTAGTTGAGCAGCACCAGGCCTTGCTCACCGAGCGCCCGCAGCGCCTCCCAGCTGCGCACCTCGACCGGGTCATCGGCGCGTGCCAGCAGCACATAGGGCATGTTGTAGAGCTCGGGTTGCACGAAGACGAAATCCTGGTCGCGCTCCTCGGTGTGGGTGAGCGCGCACAGCAGGTCCAGCTCGCCGTTCTTGACCTGTTGCAGCAATCGCTTTTGCGGCAGTGCTTGCTCGACCAGCTGGATCTTCAAGCCCGTGCCGCGCTGGTTCAGCGCCGCGATCACATCCGCGCAAAAGCCGCTGTGCATCTGCGGGCCATGCTGCAACCATTTCGGCGCGCCGCCCTGTTCGGCCGCCGTGCGCAAGAGGTAGCGGGTGTTGGCTTCACCGTGCGGGGCGGCATGGGCCGTGGTGCACAGGCTGCCCGTCAAGGCCCACGCCGTCAGCCATGCCATGCAGGCACGGACTGTGACGGCCGGGCGCCCTGCCGCTACGGGAATCATTCCCGCCGCCGTGCGGCCGCGAGGCGGAACTTGGCCATGTGGTTCACCAGGGTATGCGCCTGCTGTTTCAGGCCTTCGGCCGCGGCCGCCGATTCTTCGACCAGCGACGCGTTCTGCTGCGTCATCTGGTCCAGATGGCCGACGGCCTGGCCGATCTCGCCCAGGGTGCTGGCCTGGGCGCTGGTGGCACTGGAGATCTCGGCCACGATATGGGTCACGCGTTGCACGCTCTGCACCGCATCGGCAATGGTGGCGCCGGTGGCGCTGACCAGCTTGCCGCCAGCCTCCACCTTCTCGGCCGAGGCGCCGATCAGGCTCTTGATCTCACGCGCCGCCTGCGCACAGCGCTGGGCCAGGGCCCGCACTTCGCTGGCCACCACGGCGAAGCCGCGCCCCTGTTCGCCGGCACGGGCCGCTTCCACGGCTGCATTCAGGGCCAGGATATTGGTCTGGAAGGCAATGCTGTCGATGACATTGGTGATGTCGGCAATGCGGGCCGAGGACTGCTGGATGTCGGTCATGGTGTCCACCACCTGCTGCACCATGGCGCCGCCGCGGTCGGCCACGGCCGCAGCCGATTTGGCCAGCTCGTCGGCCTGACGCGCGGCCTGGGCATTGGCCTGCACGCCTTCGCGCAGCTGCATCATGGCCGCCCCCGTTTGCTCCAGGCTGCTGGCGGCCTGCTCGGTGCGGTTGGACAGGTCCATATTGCCGCTGGCGATCTCGCTGGAGGCCATCTGCACCTGCTCGGCCACATGGCGCACATCGGCGATCGTCGCGCCCAGCTGGGCGCGCATCTGGTCCAGCGATTCGGCCAGCTCGGCCAGCTCATCGCGGCCCTGCACGACGACCGCCTGGCTCAGATCGCCCTCGGCGATGCGCGCGGCCATGTCGCGCGCCTGGTCCAGCGGTGCGGTGATGCTGCGGGTGATGGACAGGGCGATCCAGACGCCGCAGGCGGCCGCACCGATCAGCAGGCCGGTGATCAGCCGGAAGGCCGATCGCGCCTGGTCCTCGGCCACATCGCGGGCCTGTTGCAGCTCCTTGCGGCTTTGTTCGGCATAGCCGTGGATGGGCTCCAGATAGGCCTCCATCGCCGGGATCAGCTCGCCCACCACACGGGCACGCACGTCGGTACCCGCAGCCTTTTGCTTGCCGATGTCGTCGCGCAGCTCCTGGTAGCGCTTGCGGGCCTGGTCGATCTGGGCCTTGATGCGTTCGCTTTCCGCGGATTTGGGCAGGTCGCCCAGGGCGTCCTGGATCTTGTCGACCCGGGCGCTGACTTCCTTGGACTTGGCGGTGAAGGCCTTGACAAAATCGGCATCGTCCGACCAGATGGTGATGATGCGGCGCTGGATGTTCGATTCGGTCAGCCCGGCCCAGCTGCGCGCCAGGTCCAGGGCTTCCATGTCGACATTGACCAGGCGCTCGATCCGGTCGTTGAGCTGCTGGATGCGCCAGATGCCCAGCGCCGATCCGGCCAGCAACAAGCTCATCACCAGGGCAAAGCCCGTCAGGACGCGCGCTTTCAGGCGCATCGATTGCACGACAGCAAGCATGGGGGTCTCCTTCGCAGTCTCGGCTGCGGACTTCGGGGTTCGTTGTGTTGCTCGCTCCCTGCGAACACTCTATTGCGCGAGGGGCGGCAAGCCCAGCCCCATCGACACCATTTCAGAACCCTGAGATCGACATCCACATGCCTTCTCTTGAGCGCACGCAGCACCGCCGGTGCGCTCTGCAGCTTGTGTCGAGTTCAATCGACAGCTGCGCCGCGCCGCTGCTTTCGTTTCAGGCCAGGCCGCGCGTTTGCGCCATCAAGCGCGTCAGGCCTAGCATGCCGTCGGTGAAGGGCGTGGGCAGTTGGAGATGGCGGCCGATTTCGCTGACGGCGCCGACCAGCGCATCCAGCTCCAGCGGGCGGCCCGCCTCCACATCCTGCAGCATCGAGGTCTTGAAGGCGCCCAGCTTGCGCGTCACGGCATGGCGCTGCTCGGGCGTCTGCTCGACGGCGCAGCCGATGCGCGCGCCGATGGCGGCAGCCTCCAGCATCACATTCGTCACAAAGCCGCGCACCTGCTCGTCGTCGAGAATGCGGTCGCAGGTGGCGCCGGTCAGGGCCGAGATCGGGTTCATGGTCATATTGCCCCAGAGCTTGAACCAGATGTCGCGCTGGATGCGCTCGGACACCGTGGCGTTGAAGCCCGCGCGGCCCAGCAGCGCCGCCAACTCGTTGATGTGGGCCGGCTGGCCGCCGGCCGGGTCACCGAGGATGAGCCCCATGCCCATCACATGCTTGACCAGGCCGGGCTCGGGCGTGGCGCAGCTTGCGTGCACCACGCAGCCGATCACGCGATCGGCCGGGATCAGGCCGGCCACCACGCCGCCGGGGTCCACCGATTCCAGGCGCAAGCCCTCCGCCTCGCCGGGCAGGCCTTGGAAGAACCACCAGGGCACGCCGTTCATGGCCACCAGCACGCGCGTCTGCGGGCCCAGCAAGGCCTTCACCGCGGGCGCCACGCTGGCCAGGGCCGGGCCTTTGACGGCCAGCACAATCAGGTCGGGCTGGCCCAGCTCCTCGGGTTTGTCGCTGGCGCGCAGCGGCACCTGGATGCGCTCGCCGCTGACCAGGTCCATGCGCAGGCCACCGTGCTGACGCAGGGAGGCCAGGGTGGCGCCGCGGGCCAGGGCACTGAGTTCCACCTCGGCACCCAGATGTTGCCCTACATGGCCGGCGAACCAGCCTCCGATGGCGCCCGCGCCGACGATGCAAATCTTCATAGACAAATCTCAAGCCACCCAGCGAGGGCGCTACTGCAATCACAACGTGGGCAGTCTCGCACAGGGGCGGCGCCGGATTCCTGCGTGGCGCCGCCCGGGTTCAGCGGGCCTGCAGGGCGCGCCAGCGCCGCTCCTGCACGGCGATGGTGATGAGGTAGATCGCCACCACCACGGCCGGAATCGCCACGAAGCGTTGAGCCGGGAAGGCATACCAGGCGCCCACGCAGAGCAGGGCCCGAGCGATGGCGTGGAAGGCACCGATCCAGTGCTGGATGATCCAGCCGTAGGGCAGCCACATCAGGCCGGCCAGCACGCCGAAGCTCAAAGGCAGGGATTCGTGGTTCTGCGAGGCCCAGGGCAGGGCGATGGTGAAGACCAGCAGGCTCATCAGCATGCCGGCCATGAAGAGGCGATCGAACTCGTTCCTGGGCCGGCCTTTGGCGAAAAAGTTTTCGCCGGTCAGGCGCGACAGCCCCATGCCCAGATAGAAGATCGAGCCGGTGGCGATGTAGAGCGTCACCACCGCCTGAAACGGCGTGCCCAGGGCGCCGACCAGGCCGATCAGGCCCCAAGCCAGGGTGCCAGCCAGCGGCATGGCCAGGCCGCGGCGGTGGCTGAACTCCTCGCGCTGGGTCTCCAGGCTGCGCTGCTCGGTGAGGGGGCTGTGAACGGTCATGGCGTCTTCCTTGCTTGACGGGATCGTTGATGGCGCCATGGTGCCGGCCGAGGTGAAGCGCTGTGGCAATGAGGCGACGAATCGACAGCTGCCGGGATGCGAAGCCCGGGAGAGCGATGAAGGGTGGCCCGGCTTGCGACAATGTGGGCCCCCTGTCCAACGCTCCGCAGCCCCCGTTGGCCCTGCCGGGCTCGCCGATGATGTCGATGAATGAGTCTTCTGTGTCTGATGCGCCGCGCCTGCCATTGAGCGGCCTGCGCGTGATCGAGTTCACCCACATGGTCATGGGCCCGACCTGTGGCATGGTGCTGGCGGATCTGGGGGCCGAGGTGATCAAGGTCGAGCCCTTGGCCGGTGACAGCACGCGCCAGCTGCTCGGCTCGGGTGCCGGCTTCTATCCGCTGTTCAACCGCAACAAGCTCAGCCTCAGCCTCGATGTGAAAGACCCGCGCGGGCTGGAGATCGTGCTCAAGCTGGTGGCCGGCGCCGATGTCTTCAGCGAGAACTTCAAGAGCGGCACCATGGAGCGCCTGGGCCTGGGCTATGAGGCCTTGAGCCGCCTGAACGAGCGCTTGATCTATGTCTCGCACAAGGGCTTTCTGCCCGGGCCCTACGAGCACCGCACGGCGCTCGACGAGGTGGTGCAGATGATGGGCGGCCTGGCCTATATGACCGGCCGCCCGGGCGATCCGCTGCGTGCCGGCAGCAGCGTCAACGACATCATGGGCGGCATGTTCGGCGCCATCGGCGCCCTGGCCGCCTTGCAGCAGCGCCACCAGACCGGGCGTGGCCAGCAGGTGCAGTCCAGCCTGTTCGAGAACAACATCTTTCTGGTCGCCCAGCACATGATGCAGTTCGCCGTCACCGGCAAGCCGGCGGCGCCCATGCCCGAGCGCATCTCGCCCTGGGGCATTTACGACGTCTTCACCGTGGCCGGTGGCGAACAGATCTTTCTGGCCGTGGTCGGCGACACGCAATGGGCCACCTTCTGCCAGGCTTTTGACTTTGGCGATCTGCAGATGGATGAGCGCCTGCTGACGAACAATCTGCGCGTGCTGGCGCGCGAGTGGCTGATCCCCGAGCTGCGCCACCGCCTGCTGCCGCGCGCGGCCGCAGAGATCGCCGCCGTGTTCGAGGCCGCCGGCCTGCCCTTTGCTCCCATCACCCGGCCCGAGCAGCTGATGGACGACCCGCATCTGCTGGCCACCGGTGGCCTGGCCCCCATGACCCTGCCCGACGGCCGCGCCACCCGCGTGCCCTTGCTGCCGCTGAGCCTGGACGGCGAGCGCCTGGGCTTGCGCCGCGACCCGCCGCGCCTGGGTCAGCACAGCCGCGCGCTGCTGCGCGATCTCGGCTATGCCGATGCGGCCATCGAAGCCCTGGTCAGGGAGGGCGTGCTGGGCGTGCAGGGCGAGGCGGCACCGGCCGATTTGGGGTGACTTGCGCCTGGCTTGGGGTGAACCGACCCGCGTTGCGGTGAAGCCTGGCGTCGGCTGCGGTAAGGTGCGGCCATGGAGAACTCGATGAGGCCAGCGCCTCCATTCATGGCCGCTTCGGCCGCAGCCCGGCAGCGCTTCAGCTGGGGCTTTGCCGCGGTGATGCTGGCCGTGGGCCTGCTGCATAGCATGTCCGAGCTGCAGCAATACCGGGCCGGCGGAGGCCAACATCCCTGGGAGCCCTTTCTCTGGGAGCTCAGCTCCACCTTGCTGACCGCCCTGCTGGCGCCCTTGATCTATCGCCTGCACGCGCGCAGCCGGCGGCAGCAGGGCTGGTTGCCAAGCCTGGGACTGCATCTGGCCGGTGCGCTGGGCTACACCTTGCTGCATGTGACGGGCATGTTCGGCCTGCGCTTTGCCGTCTATGCCGCGACGGGTGTGAGTTATGAGCCCGGCCATCCGGCGGACATCTTGCTTTATGAGGCCGGCAAGGACCTCGTCAGCTATGGCTTCATCGTCGGCCTCTGCCATGGCCTGCAGCTGCACGAAGCCAGTCGCCAGCGCGAGCAAGACCTGCTGCGCCTGCAGACCGAGCTGGCCGAAGCCCGCCTGAACCGCCTGGCCGAGCAGATCCAGCCGCACTTTTTGTTCAACACCTTGAACCTGATTTCCTCGGTGATGTACGAGGATGTGCCGCGCGCCGACCGCATCGTCTGCGATCTGGCCACCCTGTTGCGCCAGGCCCTGACGGCGCAGGAGAACAGCCGCCACACTCTGGCCGCCGAGCTGGCCCTGGTGCGGCCCTATCTGGCCATCATGCAAGCCCGCTTCGGCGAACGCCTGCAGGTGCAGGTGGATGTGGAGGAGGCCGCCAGCGTCTGCCTCTTGCCCAGCTTGCTCTTGATCGCACCGGTGGAAAACGCCATCACCCACGATGTGGCGCACAGCGCGGGCCAGGTGCAGGTGCGTGTGAGCGCGACACTGCGCGAGGGGCGCTTGTGCTTGCAGGTGGCCAACAGCGGGCGCGCGCCGGAACGCAGCGAGCGCCCGGGCTCGGTGGGCCTGAGCAACACCCGTGAGCGTCTGCGCGTGCTTTACGGCGATGCGGCCCGGGTGCGCCTCAGCGCCGATGGTGCCGGTGGCAGCTTGCTGGAGATCGAATTGCCGGAGCAGCGCGCATGAGCGAGGGGATGGAATCGCGGCCCGACGCCGCGCCGCTGCGCGTCTTGATCGTGGACGACGAACCGCCGGCCCGTGCCAAGCTGCGCCGCCTGCTGAGCAGCCAGCCCGGCATCGACCTGCTGGCCGAGGAGGCTGGCGATGCCGAGCAGGCGCTGCAGCTGGTGCACAGCCACCGCCCCGATGCCCTGTTTCTGGACATCCAGATGCCGGGGCAGAGCGGCCTGGAGCTGGCCTTGGCCTTGCCCGAGGACACGCTCTGTGTGTTCTGCACCGCTTTTGACCAGCATGCCGTGCGCGCCTTTGATCTGCATGCGGTGGACTATCTGCTCAAGCCCTTCACGCCCGAGCGTCTCGCGGAAAGCGTGCAGCGCCTGCGGCAGCGGCGCACAGCGCTGGCGCCCAAACCCGCTGAAACTCAGCGTCAGGGCTGGCTCAGTGCCTTGCAGCAGATCCAGCCGGTGCCCGGCCATTGGCTGGTGCCGCAGCGCGGTGGTGGGCTGTTCAAGCTGCCGCTGGCCGAGATCGAATGGGTGGCCGCGGCCGACAACTACATCGAGCTGCACGCGCCGCCGGCCTGCCATCTGGACCGCTGCACCCTGGCAGACTTCCTGGCCCACGCCAGCGTGCAAGGCCGCTTTGTGCGCGTGCATCGCAGCCATGCCATCAACCCGGCCCATGTGCAGGGCCTGAGTGCCCTGCCACGCGGCGAGGCCGAGCTGCAGATGCGCTCGGGCGCAAGGCTGCGGGTCTCGCGCAGCCACCGGGCCCAGCTGGGCTGAGGTCGCCGCCTCGAAGCCGCGAAGAAAAACGCGCCGAAGTGTCAGAAATTGCAAGCAAAAAGGCTGGCGGCAGGGCTTCAAGCGCCTGTTTTCGGGGCTTGTGGCGAGCAAGTCCTCGGACGCAACGATAATCGCCCTCCCCGCAAAGGGATTTTCTTTTCCGTACCCACTGGATATCTGATGAACAAAAGTGAACTGATCGAAAGCATCGCCACCAAGGCTGGCGTGACCCGCGCCGTCGCCACGTCGACGCTGGACGCCACCCTGGCCTCGATCACCGAAGCCCTGGTTGCCGGCGACACCGTGGCCATCCTCGGCTTCGGCAACTTCAAGGTCAGCGAGCGCGCTGCCCGCACCGGCAAGAACCCCGCCACCGGCGAAGCCCTGGAAATCGCGGCCGCCACCGTGCCCAAGTTCACCCCGGGCAAGGCGCTCAAAGACGCTGTGAACGTCAAGAAGTAAGCAAGTAGCCAATGCGCTGGGGCCAGCTTCGGCCGGCTCCGACGAAAAGACAAGGGCGCTCGTCATCGGACGGCGCCCTTTTCTTTGTGCGCTCGGCATGAGCAAACACCTGTGGCTACGCCCGGCCGGGCAAAGCCATAGACCATAAAAAAGGCCTCCCGAGGGGAGGCCTGTTTGAACCGAGAGAAGGGACCGGCGCGCGCAGCGCCGGTGCCGCTTTCAGGCTCAGGGGGTGCAGCGATACACCTTCACGTCATCGACATACCAGCCGATGTTGCCACCGCAACCGTCGGTGGACATCTCGAAGCGCAGCTTGACTTTGTCATTGGGCTTGGCAAAGCGAGACAGGTTGACGATGGAGCGACCCCAGGAGCCGCTTACCGAACCACCGTCCGTGCCCGAGAAGGCGGCTTGGCCGGCCAACGGGTTGTCGTTGCCTTGGGCGACCGTTTTCAGGGTCGTGTTGTAGGCGTTGTAGACAAAGTCCGAGGCGGCGATCAGCTGCCAGGCACCGCCATTGACGCTGATCTTCAGATTGCCGCCGTCCCAGGTGGACTCGGTGGCGACCCAGTGATCAAACGTCAGCTTCGGTGCTGCGGCATCGGCCGTGATGGCGAACTCGGGGCTCTCGATGCGGACGACGCCCGCTTCGTTGCCGCCGGGGCTGCAGGTGCCGATATTGGGGTCGGCAGCAAACAGGGCATAACCCGGGCGTCCGTTGGGCAGCTTGGTCACCACGCCCCAGTTGCGAGGTGTGAACTCGGGGTTGCGGCCTTGGTAGCTGACTTGCCAACGCACACCGCCGGCCTTGCCGCCGTCGAAGCTGTCCGACAGCAGCGGAGCCACATTGCCGGTGGGGCACAGGGCTGGTGGCGACTTGGCCAGCAGGGGCACAAAGTTGCACTGCGACGGTGGGGTGCGCAGCTCAACGGCTTGGGCCATCTTGCCAATCTGCGCGCAGTCCTGGGCGTTGATGACCTCGCCCGAGGGAGCGCCAGTCTTCAGGTCGTTCAGGTTCTGGCCGGTCAGGTCGGTGCAGGACTGAGCCAGGGCGTCGGCGTGATCGGCGAAGCCGCTGGCCGGGCCTTGGTACACGCTTTGGGCGCGGTAGTAGATGTGGGCGGCCTTGGTCAGGCCGATCGGGAGGATCGTCTGACCGTTGTAAGTGCCGCCGTCCACCAGCAGGGCGTAACCATGGTTGGGCACGCCGGAATTGCTGTGCACGCCACCGGAGTCGCCGGTGCTGCAGCGGTAGCGGGTGTCCGTCACCTTGGCCGGGTGGCCGTAGCAGGTCGGGTTGTACATATCGCGGATGGCGCCGCTGAAGGCGGTGGCATCTTCGCCCATCAGCCAGCGCACCGAGTTGTCGGTGCCGGGCACTCCACCGACCTTGGTGAAGACCGTGCAGGCGCCAGCGGTACGGGCCGCATCGGGAACGTCGGTGCCGCGGCTGTTCAGGCGGTCCACGGTTTCACCCCAGATGTCGGAGTAGGCCTCATTCAAGGCGCCCGGTTGCCATTGGTAGATCAGGCCGTGGGTGTACTCGGTGTAGGCATGACCCCATTCGTGCGCGGTCACGTCGTCGGTTGTGGTGCCCGGGCAGAAGGAGATGTAGGTGCCGTTCCAGGACGCGTTCGGGCAGAGGTCGCCGCGGTTGAAGATCGAGTCCATGGTCTTGCCCTTGCCGTCAAAGGCGTCGCGACCGAAGGCGTTCTTGAACATGTTGTAAATGTCGGCAGAGGCGGCAATCATGTTGTCAGCCTCGACGGTGCCGGTCGGGAATGCCTGGCCTTCCACCCAGAACGGTGAGTTCGGGTAGTTGGGCACCGGCGGCAGCTTGCCCTGGCCGTCGAAGGCGCGGCGGTTCATGGACTCATGGATGCCGCTGATCTTGTCGATCACCTTGCCGGTGTGGGCATCGACGTACACGAACTCGCGCACATCCTGCTTGTTGCCCACTTCGACCTGCCAGGCCAGGTGGTTGATGCCTTCCACGCCCTTGGCCAGACCTTCGCGGAAGATCATCAGGGTCGGGGTGCCGGCGCTCAGGCGAGTCGGCCGCTTCAGTTCGGCATTGACGGCGGTCACGGCGATCTTGCTGGCCTGCTCAGCCGTGCGGCTGGGCGTGGCCTTGACGTTGATGCCGGGGATGAAGGTGCCGTTGACGACCACCAGATTGTCGGCGGCGTCGTAGTGGGCCTTGAGTTCGCCGCCGAACACCGGCAAGCCTTGGTAGACCTGCTGGTAGCTCAGGCGGGTGCTGCCTTGGCGGTCCTTGCTGATGGCCGGGGCCGACAGTTCGCTGCTTGCGTCGCGGATGCCGAACAGCGCGGCGTACTCGTTCAGGAATTGCACCGTGGCGGTCTGCTTGGCGGCATCGCCGACGGCACTGGCACGGGCAGCCAGCTTGGCGCCGGCCGGCACGCGCACAAAGCGGGCAGCACCGGTGGCGGCATGGTAGGACACATCAGCGCTGCTGCCGGTGGCAGTGGCCAGTCGGTCCAGGGCTTCGCGTTGGCCGTTCAGGGCGTTCTGTGCCTGCGCTTGGCTGGCCAGGGCCAGGCCCATGGACAGGGCCAGCAGGGACAGCTTCTTTTGGTTTCGGGTCATAAGGTCTCCGGAGCGCGGTGGCTTCACCGCATCAACATGGATGGAAGAATCGGCGGCATCGAGGCGGGCGCTTTCGGTGCGCCCGCCGCTATGGGGCGATCAGTGTTGCGTGGCGCTGCTGCGGCGGCGGGCGAGGGTACCCACGCCGATCAGGCCCAGGCCCATCAGGGCCCAGCTGCTGGGTTCCGGCACCGGGGTGACCGAGCCTACGGTCAGGTTGTCCACGCTGGCGTACAGCGTGGCGCCGGGTGCGCTGATGGTCAGCGAGCTGATGACCTGGGTCGAGGCGAAGCCGCGGAAGCTGTCAGCCGCGCTGGCCGGGGTGAAGGTGGTGGTGGTGCCGTCGCTCAAGGTCAGGGTGACCGCAACCTGCTGGAACTCGTCCGACAGGTTGACATTGAAGAAATCGCCGCCCACGGCGGTGACATTGCCGCTGGTGAAGGTGATGGTCAGTGCCTGGTCGGGCAGGCTGGTGCCCAGGACGGAGCCCGATGCGTACAGATCGCCGAGAGAGCTGATGCTGTAGCTGAAGCCGCCCGAGCTGAAGCTCAGGTTGGCGCCGCTGGCCGGGCTGCTCAGGCCGGTGAACGCCTCGGTGTAGCCAGGGCCGCTCAGGCCGGCCAGGAAGGCGGCCGAGTTGGTGTAGGTGGTGGTGTCGGCGAACGACGGTGTGGCCAGGGCGGCCAGCACGGCGGCCGTGACAGCCAGGCGGTGTGCAGTCTGCATTCAGATTCCCTCGATCAAATGGATGAGACGAACCCCAGAAGGTTCTCGTGCCTTCGACGTTCTCACGTGACGCAAGTCACGGAAAGGGGGGAAGCACTAGGAGTGAAGTGCCTGTCCTGAAAACGCGGGATGCGGCATCACCGGATTGCGAGATCGTCTGTTTTGTGGTTCCTCTTCCCGAAATGGCTCAACTTTGAGTGGACCAAGGAGCAAAAAAAAGAGCTCCCGAAGGAGCTCTTGTCTTGTGATGCGAGGGGCATGGGCACCGAGGGCCCTGACCCTGTGCTTCAGCGCACCCGGCGGCGGCGGGCGACGAAACCGATCACGCCCAGGCCGGCCAGCAGCATGGCGTAGCTGCCCGGCTCCGGCACGGCCGAGACCAGGGGCGAGTAGCCGATTTCCAGATTGCTCTTCAGGCCCAGGGCCATGAGCTGGCCTTCGAGGTGGCCGCCGCCGGTGCGTTGCTCGCCGCCGTAGACCAGGGCGTAGGGCGCCAGGATGCTACCGCCGACAAAGCTGCCCACGGTCACATCGGTGGCCTTGCTGAAGTTGAACAGCACATTGCTGTTCAGCGCGTCCAGCTGGGTGGCGGGATTGCCCCAGGGGTCCAGGCCGCCGATGGCCACATTCTGGGTCAGTTGGCCGCCGGCAAACAGCACGGCATCGCTGCCGGTGTAGTTGATCACCACGGTGGCGCCGGCCTTGATGCCGCTCAGGCTCAGATTGCGGAAGGTGGCAGTGTTGACGTTGAAGACTTCAAAGTCAGCGCCGGTGCCGACGAAGCTGATACCGCTGATCTCGGTCTTGCCGTTGGCGGTGTAGCTGCTGATTTGCGTCTTGCCGGTGGCGTTGAGGCTGCCCAGCTGGGCGGTGGTGTTGCGCAGGGTGGTGGCCGCGGCGTTGAAGTCGATCAGGCCGCTTTGCTGACGCAGGTCCAGCGAGGCGGAAGAGCCCGCCTTGCTGCCGCCGAACACGCCGTAGCTGTTGCCGTATTGGCTCAGGCTTTGGTCCCAGTAGGGCAGGTGGGAGCCCTTGGTGGAATCGACGCCGTCCGGCGCATTGCTGTAGATGCGGCCGCCCTGGAGTTTCACATCGCCGCCGACCACCAGGGCCGGGCCCGTCACCGTGGACGGGGTGCGGTAGTTGATGGACAGGCCATTGGCCCGCAGATTGCCGCCGACCGCCATGCGGCCCTCGATGTCATTGGCCTGATCGACATTGCCGAGAATGAAGGCGCTGAAGCCCTTGGCGGCGCCGAAGTCGATGGTGGGCACGGCGTGCGCGGCGCCGGCACCCAGCAGCGCCAGGGCTGCAGAAACCAGTTGGAGGCCAGTCTTGAGCTGGGTCGTCTTCTTCATGGTCAGTTGCTTCACTCGATTCCCTTGTTTCGGTTGCGCTCTCTCGAAAAGCCTGTGTTTTCGAGCTGAATAAATTCTAGGAAGCGTTCCCGTCTGCGGGTATCCCCGGATTCAAGTGGTATTGCATTGGTTTGTGCGCTATGCACGGAAGTGCGGCACTTGACGCTCCGGCTTACCGTCACAACTCATGTCGCGTCGTCGGCTGCAGTTGCGGAACTGCCGGCCTCCAGCGCACCCAGCGCCCGGCGCAGGCTGCTGGCGCTTGGCGATTCGACGTAGACGCAGCGCTTGCCGTGGCGTTTGCAATGGTCCTTGACCCGCCAGTAGGCGTCGTGGCTGATGCAGCCGGTCTGGCAGATCACCAGGTCGGCGGCGGCCAGGCTGGCGTCGAGCTTGGCGACAGCGTCTTCTTCGCCGCCGTCATGGTGCAGAAAGCGGCCGCCCGTGCCCTCGATCAGCTGGCGGTAGATGGGCACCACGCTGGGCCGGCCGCCGACGCAGAGCACGGCGCGTTCGCCCAGGTCGGGCGAAGGCGAAGACGCAGGCTCGGGCGCAGCGTTCGCCACCGGCTCGGCCGGCGCGAGCGTCTGAAGGCGCTGCAGCTCGGCCTGGCTTTCACGCTGGCGCTGCTCGGCCAGGGCGGCGTCCTGGCGGGCGCGCAGCAGGGCGCGTTCGAGATCCTGGATGCGGCTGAGTTGATGGCGGATCTGCTCGGCCTGCTCCTGGCGGTGGCGCAGGCCCGGCGCGGCGGCTTCGAGCGCCTGCATGTCCTCGCGCAGGCTGGCGAGCAAGGTGTCGCGGCCCAGCAGCTGGGCGCGCAGCTGCACCAGCTCGGCAGCCTGGCGCTCCTGCGCCGCGGCGCGCTCCTGCAGCACCCGCTGGCTGCGCTGCTGCACGCGCGCCAGTTCTGCGGCCAGCACTGCGTTCTCGTCGACCAGGGCTTCCAGCCGGCCCAGATCGGCGCGGTTGGCGGCGCCCACCTGGTGCTGCAGCATGTGGATGTCGCGCAGCACCTGTTCCTGCAGGCTGTGCTCGCAGCGCGCGTGGGTCAGGGTGGCCCAGAAGCAGGCGGCCACATCGAGCGGCGGCTCGCCCTCGCGCAGGGGCTGGCCCTGGGCCGCCGCGGCCCACCAGGCGGCCAGGGCCAGGGTGGTCTTGCAGGTCGCCGCCAGGCGCAGGGTGCGGATGAAGCGCTGGTCCAGCTCGCGCTGCAGCAGCTCGGCCACATCGCTGCGCTGGCCGCAGGCGTCGATGGCCAGGCAGTGCAGCTCGTAATCGTTGGCGCGCGGGTTGATGCCGGGCAATCGCCCCAGGCGGCGCCGCAGCAAGGGCATGGGCAGGCAGACGCCGATCACCGGGCACAAGGCCTGGCTGGGCAGCTCCCAGAGCCGGCGTCGGCGCGAACCCAGGCGGTGCTCCTCCGCCGCGGGTTCTTTGGGCAGCGCCGGCTTGCGGGCCAGTCCGCCGAGCAGGGCGGGAGCGGCCGAGCCGGTTTGGGCTTCGCCCTCGATCAGGGCGGTGAAGACATTGGGGCTGTCACACATGCGGGTCTCCTTGTTGGCGATGTAGGCGAGGGACAAGTCGAGGGAAGGAACAAGGGGGTGCGAGAACTCAAAAGGGGCGGACACGAGAACGGTCTGCACTGCCGCTGCGCTCAGTGCGGCGACTCGGAGCTGGTCGGGTTGCCGCCGCCGCTGCCGCGCTGCAAGGCAAAGCGCACCGGCACCTCCACCCAGCTGCTCAGCGCCTGCAGCTGCTCCTGCGTGCGCGCCTGGGCCGGCACATAGCGGCAGGCCAGGGCCAGGGCTTGCGCGGCCTGGTCCAGCAGGCGCCAGCCGCTGCCGCGTTGCACGCGCACCTCGGCCGCCCGGCCGTCTTCGGCCACCTGCACGCGCAGCAGCACTTGGCCCTCGATGCCGCGTTCGCGCAGCGCCGCCGGGTAGAGCCGGGCCGCCTGGCGCGCGGCGCAATCGCCATGCTCGGCCGGCAGCTGCGCCGGGCTGCCGATGTCGACCGGATGTGCGGGCATGGGCCGGGCGCTGACAGGGCTGGCTGCCGTTTGCTGGGCCACCGCGGCCAGCAGAGGCAGGTCTGCACGGGCCTTGCTGGCTTCGGCTTCGAGCGTCACAGGGGCACTGACGAGAGAGGGGGCCTGTGGCATCGCCTGCAACACGGGCAAGCTCGGGGCGGCAGCCAGGGAAGGCCTTGGCGCCCGCTCAGGTCGGGGCGCCGGAGCGGAATCCTGCGTCTGCGGAATCCTCTGCGGCAGCAGCGACACGGCAACCGTCATCGGTCGCGCCGCAGGCGGGCTGGCCGGCCGCCCCTGCAGCGCCCAGGCCAGGCCCAGCACACCGCACAGATGGGCCGTCAGCACCAAGCCCAGCAGGGCCGGGCGGCGCGGTGTGGCAAAGGCAGGTGTCTTGTGCATCGACATGGGCTCCTGGCGCTGGCCGTTGAAGCTTCAGGCCACGCGCCGCGGCGCGGCCGCAGGCGCCAGGCTGGCCACCAGGGCCGACCCCTCGCCATCCCGCAGCAGACGCAGGCGCACGCCGTAGAGCTGCTCCAGCAAGGGCAGGGCGGCGGGCACGGCGCCGCAGTCGGCCAGAAGGTGGCCGGCTTGCAGCAGCCAGAGGCGCTCGAAGTTCTGCATCGCCAGGTTCAGGTCGTGCAGCACCGCCACCAAGGCATGGCCGCGGGCGGCGGCAAAGCGGCGCCAGCGCTCCATCAGCTCCAGGGCCAGGCCCGGGTCCAGGGCGGCCAGGGGCTCATCCACCAGCAGCAGGCCAGCCTCGCAATCCCAGGCCTGGGCGAACACGCGCGCCATCTGCACGCGCGCCTGCTCGCCGCCCGAGAGGCTGTCGAAGCGCCGGCCGGCCAGGTGCCCGGCCTGGGCCTGCTGCAGCGCAGCGGCGACGATCTGCGCCTGCTGCGGGTCGCCATCGCGCGCGGCTTGCGCCACCCGGCCCAACGACACCACCAGCTCCACCGGCAGGCCAAAAGCCACAGCGTGTTGCTGGGGCAGCACCGCGCGCCGCAGGGCCAGCGCCGCGGCCGGCCAGTCCTGCAGCGGCCGGCCGTTCAGGTGCAGCTGGCCGCGCTGCGGGCGCAGCTCGCCGGCCATCAGCCGCAGCAGGCTGGATTTGCCAGCGCCGCTGGGGCCGAGGATGGCCACGCGCTCGCCCGCCTGCAGGGTCAGGTTGAAGGGGCCCAGCTCGGGCGCAGCCGGCCCCGAGCCCAGGCGCAGGCCCAGCTGGTCCATTTGCAGCAGGCGGCTCATGCGACAGCTCCGTGGCGCAGGGACTGGCGCAGCAGCCACAAGAAACAGGGCGCACCGAGCAGGGCGCTGAAGATGCCGACCGGGATCTCGGCCGGCACGGCCAGGGTGCGGGCCAGGGTGTCGGCCAGCAGCAGCAAGAGGGCGCCGCTCAGCATGGCGCAGGGCATCAAGCGCCGCAGATCGGGCCCGACCAGCTGGCGCGCCAGATGCGGTGCCATCAGGCCGATGAAGCCGATGCTGCCGCAGGCCGACACGGCCAGGGCCGAGAGCAGGGCAATGCCCAGCACGCTGCGCCGCCGCAGGCCCTGCACATCGACGCCGACATGGGCCGCCTGCTCGCGCCCCAGGGCCAGGGCATTCAAGGGCTGGGCCCAGCGCCGGGCCTGCAGCGCCACGGCCAGCAGGGCCGAGCCCATCATCAGCAACAACCAGCCATTGGCGCCTGCCAGCGAGCCCAGGCTCCAGAAGCTCAGCGCGCGCAGCTGTTCATCGGTGGCCAGATGGCTGCACAAGCCCACCAGGGCGAAGGCCAGAGCCTGCACCGCCAGGCCGCAGAGCAGCAGGGCCGACACCGAGCCCGGCGCCAGCCAGCGCGCCAGGCGCTCCAGCGCCCAGCACACGCCCAGCGCCCCGGCAAAGCCCGCCACCGGCAGCAGCCAGATCCGCCAGGCCGGCGGCAGCTGGAACTGCAGGCCGGCGAACAGGGTCAGGCACAGGGCCACCGCGGCGGCGGCACCGGCGCTGATGCCCAGCAGGCCGGGGTCGGCCATGGGGTTGCGAAACAAAGCCTGGCTCAGGCAGCCGGCCAGGCCCAGGGCCGCGCCGACCGCGAGGCTCAAACCCACACGCGGCAGGCGCAGATGCCAGAGCACATGGGCGCCGCCGCTCAGCGGCGCTTCGCCACCCGGCCGGAGCAGCCAGTCGCCCGGCGCGATCTGCACCGCGCCCAGATGCAGGGCCAGGGCGCTGCCCAGCAGCAGGGCCAGGCCCAGCAGCCCGGTGGCCGACAGCTGGATCCGCAGCAGGCCTTGCCTGGCGGGCGTGCTCAGCGAGGGATTCATGCGCCGGCTCCAGCGCGGCCGGGCTCGGGGTACAGGCCTTGCGCCAGCCGGCTCAGGGCCTGGGGCAGGCGCGGGCCAAAGCCCAGCAGTTCCAGGGCATCGAGCGCAAGCACGCGGCGCTGCTGGCCGGCCGGGGTCTGGGCCAGGCCGGGCAGCTTGAGCAAGGCCTCCAGGCCGCCGGCCGCGGCCAGCCCTTGCTCGGTCAGGAGGATGTGCTCAGGGGCGGCGGCGATCACCGCTTCCGGCGTCAAGGGCTTGTAGCCGCTCACGCCCTGCAAGGCATTGCGTGCGCCGGCATAACTGAGCATGGCATCGGCGGCCGTGTCCTGGCCGGCGATGCGCACCTGGCCCATGCCGTGCGAGAGGATGAAGAGCACGCGCGGCGAGCGCCGCCCGCCACCGGGCAGGGCGCTGCGCTGGGCCACCCCGCGCAGGCTGGCCTGCCAGTCGCGCTCCAGGCGCTCGCACAGGGCGGCTGCCTCGGCGCGGCGGTTCAGCAGCTCGCCCAAGCGGCGGGTGCGCGCGATCAGGCCCTCGAAGCGATGCTCGGCACGCAGGATCTGCAGCGGCACGCCGGCCGCTTCCAGCTGGCGCAGCACGGCCGGCGGGCCGGCGTCTTCGGTGGCGATGATGAGCTGGGCTTGCAGGGCCAGCAGGCCCTCGGTGGCCAGCGTGCGGGCGTAGCCGACATTGGGCAGACGCTGGGCTTGCGGCGGGTAGAGCGAGGTGCTGTCCACGCCGACCAGGCTGGCCTCCGCGCCCAGGGCATAGACCAGCTCGGTCAGCGCGCCGCCGATGCTGATCAGGCGCTGCGGGCTGGGCGCAGCGCACAGAGGCGTCGCCCCGGCGGCCATCAGCAGACCCAGGCCTGCCCCGGCGCTGAATTGGCGGCGCCTCACGGGCAGGCCTCCGCAGCGGCGGCCTGACGGTCGGCCAGGCTTTCCAGCAGGGTGCGCCAGTCGCAACGCTCGGCCTGGCCGGGCTTGCGCTCGCCAAACATCATGGCGATGTTGCGGCCCTGGGCGTCGAAGAGTTCGAGCGAGCAGACCAGGCCGTCCACCGTGGGCTTGCGCACCAGCCAGGCTTGGGCGATGTGGTCTTCGCGCAGGTGCAGATTGAAGCCGGGGTCCAGCACATTGAGCCACGGGCCCATCACCGCCACGCGCTGGATCGGGCCGCTGTGGATCTGGATGGCGCCGGCATTGCCGGTGAACACCATGAGGGGCACAGCCTCCTGCGCCGCCCGGCTCAGCAGTTCCTGGGCCGCGGCCAGGGGCAGGGCCTGGGCAAACTGCGGCTCGGCCAGGCGCAGGGCTTGGGTGCGGCTGAGGCCGAAGCGGCGCAGCAGGGCGAAGAAGTCGTGGGTGTCGCGCAGCGAGGCCCAGGCGGCATGGAAGCCGGCCAGGTCGATCTCGGCATCGGGCTTCTCCGTGGGTTCGGCAGATGCGGCTTCGACCTGGATGCCGGGCGCCTGGTCTTCGTGCGCGAATCGCTGCACCAAAGCCTGATAGGCCGCTTGATTGCTCTCCGGGCGCAAGAAGATCTTGTGGATGGCCTGACCGCTGGTGTCGAAGAACTGCAGGCTGCGCTGCTCGGCGCCATCGGCCAGGCGCTCGCTGAGCGCAAACCCATGGGCCCAGGCGCGGTAGAACAGGCGCAGATCGATGGCCCCGCCCAGCACCAGGCCGACGCCCCCTTGCGCGCTGGCGCTGCGGTAGGGCCCGGTTTTCTCGTGCACGCAGGATTCGTTGCGGGTCAGCGCCATCAGCTCGCCCAGGGCCTCGCAGGCTTCGATCAGCTCGGGCCAGAGTGGCTGCAGGCGCTGGGCGCGCAGCGGGGATTCCTCGGCGGTGAAGGCGCCGAGATGGGCGGCGACCAGCTCGCCTTCGCTGATCTGCAGCTTGTGGGCAATGTCGCGGTGGCGGGCAGGCTGGCCGGCGGCGGGGCTGAGGCGGGCGTGGCCAAAGGCCTGGCGCAGGCGGCTGAAGCTGGCTTGCATGGTGAAACTCTCCGGGTGTTGGGTGTGGAAAAGGGCGCGGGCTCAGAACTCGGCGGCCAGGGAGACCTGCAGCTGGCGGCCGGGCGCGGTGTAGGCGTCCAGCTCGGTGGTGGTGGCGGCCAGGCCGCGCACATCGGCCCAGCGCCAGTAGCGGCTGTTGCCCACGTTGTTCAGCTGGGCCTGCAGGCGCCAGCCGGGCTGGACACGCCAGCCCAGGCCCAGGTCCAGGACCTGGTAGCGGGGCGTGAGGAACTGGCTGGCGACGCTGTTGTCCTGGGCGCGCTTGGCGGCGGCCAGCTGCCAGTTGGCGCTCCAGCTCCAGTCGCCGCGCTCCCAGCGCGCGCCCAGCTGGGCGCGGTCGGGCTGCACGGTGTCGAGCGGGCTGCGCTCCCCGTTTTGCTCGCTGTGGCCGCGGCTGTGGGCCAGGGCAGCGCTCAGCTCCAGGCCCGGTTGGGCTTGCCAGAACACCCGGGCCTCCACGCCCTGGATGCGCGCCTGGTTCAGATTGATCGACTGAAAGATCAGCGGGTCTTTGGGTTTGCCGCTGCCGCGCACCACCTGCTGGCTGATGAAATCGCGGTAGCGGTTGCGGTAGGCGCTGAGCTGCCAGCGCAGCTGCTCGGCCACGCGGCCGCGCAGGCCCAGCTCCAGGCTTTGCGCGCGTTCGGCTTTCAGGTCCGGGTTGCCGATGCTTTCATAGCCATGCACGGGGTTGGCAAAGCCGTTGTTGACCTGATCGGCCGTGGGTGCGCGAAAGCCCAGCGCCCATTGCGCATAGGGCTGGACCGTTTCGCTGGCGTGCCACACCAGACCCAGGCGCGGCGTCAGTGCCTGGTCGCTGAGGCTGACCACGGCGCCGCTGTAGCCGCTGCTTTTGGGGCTGAGGCGGTAACGCTCGTAGCGCAGGCCCGGAATCAGGCTCAGGCTGCCGGTCTCGATCTCGCTTTGCACAAAGGCGCCGACCTGGCTGGCATCGGTGTCGGGAAAGGGCTTGCTCGGGAAGCTCTCGCCGGCTGGCGGTACGGTGCCATCGCGCAGGCCGCTGATGCGGTTGCGGCTGAGGTCGATGCCGTAGCTCATGCGCTGGCCGCTGAGCTGGGTCTGCGCCTGGCTGCTGAAGCCGATCAGTTCCTCGCGGTAGAAACCTTCGCGGATGCGGTCGGGCGACTGGTGGCGGTCTTCCACGCTGCGCTGGCGAGTCTCGCTGTGCTGCACATAGATCTGGCTGTGCAAGGATTGCAGCCATTCGCCGTTCAGGTCGTCGTAGCGGTGCTCCAGCGAGACGCGGCGGCGGTTCAGGCGGTCCTGGGCGTCGAGGTCGATCACGGCCGAGGGTGTCTTGTCGTTGACCACGGGGGCGCGGCCCGACAGCACTTCCGTGTCCTGGCGGCGCTGGCGCAACTCCAGCGTCGCTTGCAGGCGCTGGCTGGGGCTCAGGCGCAGGCCGGTTTTGGCCAGCAGGCTTTCGCTGCGGATGTCGGCCGGGTTGGGCGCGGTGCGCAGGCTGTTGAGATCCTTGCGCTCGCCGCGGTTTTGCGTTTCATGGCCGCGCGCCAGGCTCAGCTGCAGCAGGTGCTGCCATTCGCCTTGTTGGAATGCATAGGCGCCGCTGAGCCGCTGCGAGCGGTCCACCGTGGCCAGGCTGCTGCGCAGCAGGCCGGCCTGGGCCTTGCCGTCCTTGAGCAGGTCTTCGGGCGAGAGGCTGTTCAGGCTCAGGGCGCCGGCCAGGCCGTCGCTGCCGAACTGGGCCGAGGCCGGGCCGCGCAGCACCTCGGCCCGGCTCAGCGCATCGAGGTCCACCTGGTCGGCGCGGCCGCTGGCGAAAGCGCCGAAGCTGAAGGCCTGGGGCAGGCGGATGCCGTCCACCATCATCAGCACCTGGTTGCCCTCCAAGCCGCGGATGTTCAGGCCCTCGTTGCCGGCGCGGCCGAGCGAGCTGCCGGCGGCGCTGAAGCGGGTGGCGGCGCTGCGCACGGCCAGGTCGACCTCGTCGTCGAGCAGATCCTTGAGGTTGCGCGCCTCACGCTTGAGCAGGGCGGCGCGGTCGATCACGGTGACGGTGTTGGGCACCTTGTCGCTGGCCCGCTCGGTGCGGGTGGCGCTGATGGTGATCTCGGGCAGGGCCGTCACGGCGGCGGGCTGCGCCGCCTGGTCGGGCTTTGGCGAGCCGCTCTGGGCCAGGCCGAGCCCAGGCGTTGCCATCAGGGCCACCGCCAGGGCGATGGGTCGCAGCGTGCTTGGGTAATGGTTTACTTCAGCGCCAGAAAAAAATGGGCGCGAGGAAATCGAGGCGGCAGCGTGCGTGCGCAGCATGGTCGTGAGTCCTTGTCTGGAAAAGGGACTGGCACGGGCGGGCTGGCGCGGGGCGAGGCTGGCTGGTGCGAAACAGAAATGAAAAAAGCGAACGGGTCTGGAAAAGAAACGGCAAAAAGGAAGTCGTTCGGGTGGTCAGGCGGGCCGGTGGAGGGCGGCGTCGGCGCTACTTGGTCAGGATCAGCTTGCCCAGCGAGGTGACGCGCAGCCGGTAGATCTGGCCGGCATGTTCGATCTCGACCTCGCGGCGGTCGGCCAGCAAGGTTTCACTGCTGAGGCGGCGCGGCGCAGCGCTCGGGCGTGCCGACGACAGGGCTGCCAGCGATGCGGACGATGCAGGCGAAACGGGCGAGGCGGCGGGCGTGGGCCGCATGGCCGACAGCGTGCCCGGGGCTTCGGTTTCCAGCGCCAGGCTGGCAGCCAGCAGGCTGGCGGGACGGATGGAAGAGGATGACATGGTTCTCATCTTAAATGAGAACGATTCGTAATTGCAATCTCTTTCGAGCGCAGCCGTGACTGTCCTGTGCGCGGCACGCCTCGGCGTGGAGATGAGAATGCAAGCTGTTTCGACCGGGCGAGCGCGGTCTTGCCTCAGCGTGGAGCGGCTGCACGCACAATGCTCCGTCCGCGTGCGCCTTAGGCCTGCGCGCCACTTGCATGCTTTGTTGAAAGGAAGCCACCATGAAGGGTGATGCCAAGGTCATCGAATACCTGAATGCCCAGCTTAAGAACGAGCTGACCGCCATCAACCAGTATTTCCTGCACTACCGCATGCTCAAGAACTGGGGCCTGGAGCGCCTGGCCAAGCATGAGCACGACGAGTCCATCGAGGAGATGAAGCACGCCGACAAGCTGATCGACCGCATCCTGATGCTGGAAGGCCTGCCCAATCTGCAAGACCTGGGCAAGCTCTACATCGGCGAGAACGCGGTCGAGGTGCTGCACTGCGACCTGAAGATCGAAGTCGGCTCGCACCCGCTGCTGAAGGAGGCGATCGCCTACTGCGAAAGCATCCGCGACTACGTCTCTCGCGAGGTGCTGGTCAGCATCCTCGAAGACACCGAAGAGCACATCGACCATCTGGAAACCCAGATCGGTCTGGTCGCCCAGCTGGGCGAGCAGAACTGGCTGCAATCGCAGCTGTCCTGATCGCTTCAGAAGCGCAGGCCGCTGTCCCGTGAGGGGCGGCGGCCTTTGTACTTTGCGCGGCAAGGCCCTCAGTTTCAGGGGGATGCTTGCGAACATGATTGAGAAGTGTTCGCATTTGCGATAGAGTGGCGACGCCATTCGGCACTTTTCTGCCCACTTACTCATGCCTTGCCGGCTCCGTGCCGGCAGCCGCCCCGCGCCATGATCGTCTGCCTCTGCCATCGTGTTTCCGACCGCGACATCCGCCGCCAGGTGGCCGATGGCGTGCGCAATTTCGAGGTGCTGCAGGACGAAACCCGCGTGGCCGCCGCCTGCGGCAGCTGCCTGGACTGCGCCCGCGAGGTCTTCGATGAAGCTGTGGCCCAACCCGCCTGCGCTGCCCGTTGCGGCGGCGCGCCCTTGCAGATGAACGCCGGCAGCCAGCCGCTGCGCCGCATGACGGTGCGCCCGGAGCTGCTGCTGCCCTGATGGGCTGATTTGACGCTCGCGTGCGTGCGGCCGCTGCAGCGCTGATTCGCTTTTCTCCCTCCCTTTTTCCCTGAGCCGGCTGGCGTGCAGGCGCCTGTCGCCGGTTTGTCTTGATTCCGTCGAATCACTGACAAGTGCGCGTCATATGGGCTGCCTAGCATGGCCAGCTCATGAGCCCCGCCATTCCCAACGCCTGCGAGCGCCGCCTGCCTGACGCGCCCCTCTCGCGAGCGAGGCAGGGCGCCGTCCTGTGTCTGGCCGGCTTGCTGGCGCTGCTGGCCCTGGCCCTGCGTGGCTCCGGCCGCGAGCCGCTCTGGCTGGCCCAGCTGCAGCCCACGTTGGCGCAGTTCTCGCCCACGCTCTGGTCCTTGTTGAGCGTCGCCGGTCTCGGCTGGGCGGCGCTGGGTTTCGTGTCGGTGCAAAAGCCGTCTTTGGCGGAGCGCCTGTGGCCGACCGGCTTGTTTGCCTTGCTGGCCGGCGGCGTGCTGGCGCAGGTGTTGAAGAAATCGATCAACGCGCCGCGTCCGCCCTCGGTGCTGGGCGCGGGCGAGCTTTGGGTCACCGGCGATCCGCTTTATTTCAACGCCATGCCCTCGGGACACTCGGCCACCGCAGCGACCTTGGTCTTGCTGATTTGGGCGCTGGCCCGGCCGCCGCGCTGGGGTCAGATCTTGCTGGTCTGGGCGGCGGTGTCGGTCGGCCTGGCGCGCGTCGGCGTCGGCGCGCATTGGGCCAGCGATGTGCTGGCCGGGTGGGCACTGGGCTTGGTGGTGGGCCTGCTGGCGCTGCATGCGGTGCCGCATGCGCCGCGTTGGATGCATGGCGCGCGAGGTGTGCGCTGGCGCGCTGCTGTGGGTTTGCTGAGCGGCTGCGTGCTGGCCCTCATGCCCTGGGGCTATCCCTTGGCCGAAAGCGGCCAATGGCTGATGGGCCTGGGGCTGATCGCGGCCGCCGCCTGGCAGCTCTGGCGCCACGGTGAACTGGCGCGACCCGCCGCCCTGCTGCGCATGGTGCTCGGCCTCTTGCTGCTGCTGGCGCTTCTGGCCTGGGCGGCGCCGCAGGTCGATCTGCAGCAATGGCAGGCCAGCCTGGCCCGCGTGGCACCGAGCGACTGGCTGCTGGCCGGCCTGGCCCTTTTGCTGAGCTTGGGGCTGCGTGGCTGGCGGGTGCAGCTGGAGTGGCGCGCACGGCGCGCACGCAGCGATCTGCCCGCGGCATCGCTGAGTTATGGCGCCAGCCTGCGCTTGCTCTTGCTCCACACCCTGGCGCTGAACTGGGCGCCCTTGCGCAGCGGTGAGCTGGGCTACCTCTGGCTGGCTCAGCGTCAGTACGGCGCCACGGCCGGCGAGGCTCTGGCCAGCCTGGTCTGGCTGCGCCTGCAGGACTTGTTGGTGTTGGCCAGCTTGAGCCTGGCCGCGCTGCTGGCCTGGTGTCTGGGGCAGGGCGCAGCCCTGGCCTTGTTGATCAGCGCCTTGATCTTTCTCGCGGGCTCGGCGCTGTTGCGCGCAATGCTTGGGCGACTGGCGCTGCAGCCCGGCGCTGCGCCCTCCGGCCGCTGGCAGCGCCTGCGGGGCGCGCTGGCCCAGGCACCGTCGCAGGGCGCCCAGCGGCCGATTGCCCTGCTCAGCCTGGCCAACTGGTGGCTCAAGCTGGCGGCGCTGGGCGGCTTGCTGATGGCCTTGCTGGGCGGCTCGCCCTTGCAGGGCTTGTTGGCGGCGATCGGTGGCGAACTGGGCGGCATGTGGCCGATCCAAGCCACCGCGGGCCTGGGAAGTTATGAGGCGGGCGTGGCCGGCGTGGCCGCCTGGTTGGGCGTCGAGATGACGTTGCCGCTGGTCCTGGCTGCTGCGCTGGCCGTGCACGGCCTGGCCTTGCTGCTCAGCACCGTGGCCGGCCTGCTGGTGCTCCTGTTCTACGGTTTCCCGGCCCGCGCGCCGGCGGCCACTTTGCGAGTCGCATGACGATGAATCCTTCTTCCTCCCTGGTCCTCGACCCGCCCCTGGGTGCGCTGCCGTCTGCCGATGCTGATACTGCTGTCGCGGCTGCAGGCAGTCATCCGGCCCACGCGCTCGAGCCGCTGCCAGCGCACCGCCTCAGCGTGGTCGTGCCCATGTACAACGAGCGCGAGAACGCCGCGCCCCTGATCGACGCGGTGCAGGCCGCGCTGGCGGACTATGGCTACCCTTGGGAGCTACTGGTGGTGGACGATGGCAGCCGCGATGGCACGGCCGCCCTGCTGAACCAGCATGCCCGGCGCGTCGGCCCGCATATCCGCGTCATCCGCCTGGCACGCAATTTCCGCCAGACCGCGGCCATGCAGGCCGGTATCGATGCGGCCCGTGGCGATGTCATCATCACCATGGACGGTGACTTGCAAAACGACCCACGCGACATCCCGCGCCTGGTCGAACGCCTGCTGCGCGAAGACCTGGATCTGGTGGCCGGTTGGCGCCAGCAGCGGCAGGATGGCCTCTTGCTGCGCAAGATTCCCTCCCTGCTGGCCAACCGCCTGATTCGCAAGATCACCGGCCTGCAGTTCCAGGACCTGGGCTGCAGTCTCAAGGCCTTCCGTGCGCCGGTGCTCAAGCAGGTGCGGCTGTACGGCGAGATGCACCGCTTCATCCCGGCCTGGCTGGCCACGGTGACCGCGCCCGAGCGCATGGCCGAGGAGTCGGTGCAGCACCATGCGCGCTTGCGCGGCCAGTCCAAGTACGGCATCTCGCGCTCGCTGCGGGTGGTGGTCGATCTGCTGGCCGTCTTTTTCTTCCTGCGCTTCGGCACCCGGCCGGGGCATTTCTTCGGCGTGCTGGGCTTGGGCGTGATGATGGTGGGCATGGCCCTGCTCAGTTATCTGGGCGTGCTCAAGCTGCTGGGTGAATCGATCGGCGGCCGTCCCTTGCTGCTGCTGGGCTTCTTCTCCCTGCTGGGCGGCTTGCAGTTCCTGACCACGGGCGTGCTGGCCGAGTTGCTCATGCGGGTGTATTTCGAGGGCCGCCAGGTGCGGCCTTACCAGCGCGCCCTGCACAGCGGCGACGCCGACCCCACGCCCGAGCGCGGCTGGAGCCAGGCCGCACCATGACGGCACTCGCTCCTCAGCGCTTCAGTCCGCTGGCCTGGGGCGGATGGGCGCTCGTCATGGCGTCGCTGTTCCTGCTGCGCCTGGGCGCGGCGCCGCTCTTCGATGTGGACGAGGGCGCCTTTGCCGAGGCCTCGCGCGAGATGCTGGCCAGCGGTGACTGGTTGCACACCACGCTCAACGGCCGCGACCGTTTCGACAAGCCGATCGGCGTCTACTGGCTGCAGGCCAGCAGCCTGGCCTTGTTCGGCATCAACGAGTTCGCGGCGCGCCTGCCCTCGGCCCTGTGCGGCCTGGGCTGGGTGCTGGCCCTGGCCGGCTTTGCCCGGCCGCGCTTTGGTGACGCCACTGCCATGTTTGCCGCCACGGCCCTGGGCAGCAGCCTGGGCGTGCTTCTGATCGGCCGCGCGGCCACGGCCGATGCGCTGCTCAACCTGCTCCTGGTGCTGACCCTGCTGGATCTGTGGCGGCATCTGGAGTCCTCGGCCGGCCGGCCCTGGGCGCTGCGCCGTGCGGCCTTGTGGGCGGGCCTGGGCGTGCTGACCAAGGGGCCGGTGGCGGTCTTGATTCCCTTCGCCACCTTGCTGATCTGGCTGTGGCGCCAGCAGGGCTTGCGGGCTTTGCCGCGCAGCCTGTGGCGGACCCTGGCCGAGCCCGGTGCGCTGGCGCTGTTCTTCATCGCCTGGGCGCCCTGGTATGCCTATGCCTTGCAGCGCCATGGCTGGGCCTTCATCGATGGCTTTTTGCTGCAGCACAATTTGCAGCGTTTCAGCTCACCGCTGGAGGGCCATGGCGGAGGGCCGCTGTATTACCTGCTGATGCTGCCCCTGCTGAGCCTGCCCTGGACGCCGC
Organism: Roseateles sp. GW835-FHT13E02; assembly: GCF_058794035.1. Lineage (NCBI taxonomy): Bacteria > Pseudomonadati > Pseudomonadota > Betaproteobacteria > Burkholderiales > Sphaerotilaceae > Roseateles > Roseateles sp. GW835-FHT13E02. The sequence goes on along the minus strand of NZ_JBXAGJ010000021.1, from coordinate 26,119 downwards.
TGCTGGCTGCCGCCTTGCTGCAGATCCGCCGGCATTGGCAGCAGCCCTTGCCGAGCTTTCTGATCTGCTGGGCTGGCTTTGTGCTGGTGTTCTTTTCGCTTTCGGGCACCAAGCTGCCGCACTACGTGCTGTACGGCCTGACGCCCTGGCTGCTGCTGGGCGCGATGTCCTTGAAGCCGCCCTTGAGCCGCGCCTGGCGCCTGGCACTGGCGGTTTCGGCTGCTGGCCTCGTGCTCCTGCTGGGCGGCTTGATGGCGGCGGCGGCCACGGGCCGCTTGACGGCGGGCAAGACCGGTTTGTATGCGGAACTGATCGCCGCCGCGCCGGCTTTGCCGGGGCAAGCGCCCGCGTTGCTGGCCGTCTTGATGGCGCTGTTGCTGGGCCTTTGGCTCTGGCCATGGCTGAGCCTGCCCAAGGCGGCGCTGGGCACGGCGGTTCTTGCGGGTGGCTTTTTGGTGGCCGTGGTCGTACCTTGGTGGGGTCAGGTCTTGCAAGGGCCGGTGCGGGCAGCGGCCTTGACGGCCGCGCAGCGAGACGCGAGTCAGCCTGGCCAGATCTGGCTCTGGCGAAGCCAGACCCCGAGCTTTGGGTTTTACCGACAGCAGCCCACGCCTGGCCTGCCCGAGCCACGGCCCGGCGACTGGGTCTTCACCCGCGCCGATGAGTTGAAGAGCGCGCCGCCGGCTGCAGCCTACGACATCATCCGCCCCGGCCCGGGCTATGTGCTGCTGCGTTGGCGGACGGAGGCGCCATGAGCGTCTGGACCAGCCCACGCGCCCGCCATCGTGAGATGCGCGCCTTCCTCCTCTGTCTGTTCGCAGCCCTGGCCTTGTTCGCCGCTTGGCCGACGCTGGACCTGAGCCTCAGCCGCAGCTTGTATGCCGGTCAGTTCGTGCACGCGGACAAGGCCTGGGTTCGGGCCATGTACGAGGCCGTGCCCTGGTTGACCCGGGCGCTGGCCTTTTACCTGCTGCTGCGCTTGCTGGCGGGCCGCTGGCGTTTGTCGCGGCCGGTCTGGCGGCGGTTGTGGGTGAGCTTGCTCCTGCTGGTGCTGGTGGTTGGCGCCCTGGTCCATGGGCCGGTCAAGCAGTTCTGGTCGCGGCCTCGGCCGGTGCAGGTGCTGGAGTTTGGCGGCAGCGAGGCCTACAGCCCGCCGCTGGCGCCGGCCGGTTTGAACCCTGAACGCAAGCGCTATTCCTTTGTCAGCGGCCATGCCGCCTCCGGCTTTGCGCTGCTGGCACCGGCCCTGTTTGCGCCGCCCGCACGGCGGCGCTGGTGGGGGCGGGCAGCGCTGGGCCTGGGGCTGCTGATCGGCCTGGGGCGCATCTTGCAAGGCGGCCATTTCCTCAGCGATGTGCTGTTCGCCGGCCTGCTGGTCTGGGGTTCGGCCCTGTTGATCCGGCAGCTGTGGTTGTTGGGCGGTCTGCGCCGCGTGCGCCCGGCACAGGCACAGGCACGGGCCTGGATTCAGAGTTGGAAGAAGAGAACGGTATGACACGAGTTTCGAAAGGTCTGGCCGCCGGCGTGGCGCTGCTGCTGTGCAGTACCCATGGCTGGGTTCGGGCCGAAGAACGAGCCGCGCTCAAATCCATGGCCGTGGGCGGCAGCCTGGCGAGCTGGGCCTGGTTGGCCTGGCAGGGCGCTTCGATCGACTCGGCCTTGTGCGCAAAGCAGGGCCCGGGCGGCCTGCGTTTCGAAGCCGCCAAGGACCGCGAGCTGCGCGCCGCCAGCCTGGGCTGGCGTCTGGGCGAATGCGTGGCCTGGCGCGCTTCTTCAAGCGCACTCAGTCTGCAGATGGCACCGCGGCTGCAGCTGGGGGGGTGGCAGGCCGAGCGCGGAGCCGCGGAGCCGCGGCGTTTGCTCGATGCCGCCTTCGTCCCGGCCCTGCGCTGGGATCTCGGTTCAACGGCCGCGGGTCTGCGCCTCGACCTGGAACTGGGCATCGGCGCCGGCCTGATCAGCCACAGCCGCATCGGTGCTCGCCAGAAGAGCACGAACTTCCAGTTCTTCGACGTCATGGGTCTGGGCCTGCGCAGCACCGATGCGCGCTGGCGCCTGAGCCTGGACTACCGACATGTCAGCAATGCCGACATCCGCAAGCCCAACCAGGCGGTGGACTTCATCGGCCTGAGTGTGGAAGTCCCCATGCCTTGAGTCGCCGGGGCGGGCCACAATCCGGCCCACACAGGAGACTTCGCGATGCAGGCATTCGACTGGCAGAACCCTTACCCGAGCACACGCAGCCCGCTGTTCGCGCGCAATATCGTGTCCACCTCGCATCCGCTGGCTGCGCAAGCGGGCTTGCGCATCTTGGCCCAGGGCGGCAATGCCGTTGATGCGGCGATTGCCACGGCCGCCTGCATGACCCTGGTCGAACCCTGCAGCAACGGCCTGGGCTCGGACGCGTTTTGCATCCTCTGGGACGGCCAGCAGCTGCACGGCCTCAATGCCTCGGGCACGGCGCCCCAGGCCTGGACGCCCGAACACTTCTTCAAAACCTATGGCGCGGATGCGAAAACCCCGCCCAAGCGCGGCTGGGGCGGCGTCACCGTGCCGGGCGCCGTGGCCGGCTGGGTGGCTTTGAGCGAGCGCTTTGGCAAGCTGCCCTTTGCCGACCTGATGGCACCGGCCATCGAGATCGCCGAGCGCGGCTATGCCGTGCCGGTGGTGGTCCAGAGCAAATGGGCGATGGCGGCGGAGCTGGCCGACCTGACCAGCCAGCCCGGCTTCGCCGAAGCCTTCTTGCCGCGCGGCCGCGCGCCCCAGGTGGGCGAGCTGTTCAAGTTTCCGGCGGCAGCCCGCACCCTGCGCCTGATTGCCGAGAGCAAGGGCGAAGCGTTCTACCGCGGCGAGGTGGCCGCGGCCGTCGAGGCCTTTGCGCGCAGCACCGGCGGCGCCATCACCGCGGCCGACTTTGCGGCCTACCGGCCCGAATGGGTGACGCCGATCTCGCAAAGCTATGCCGGCCATGAGTTGCACGAGATTCCGCCCAATGGCCAGGGCATTGCCGCCCTGATCGCACTGGGCATTCTCAAGCACCACGATCTGCGCCGCCATGCGGTCGACAGTGTGGCCGGCCAGCATCTGCAGATCGAGGCCATGAAGCTGGCCTTCGCCGATGTGTACCGTTATGTCGCCGACCCGCGCAGCATGGCTGTGAGCACAGCGGAGCTGCTGGACGAGCAATACCTGGCCCGCCGCGCGGCCTTGATCGACCCGAATCGTGCCCAGGATTTCCAGTGCGGCAACCCTGTCAAGGGCGGCACCATCTACCTGACTGCAGCCGACGAGAGCGGCATGATGGTCAGCTTCATCCAGAGCAATTACATGGGCTTTGGCTCCGGCCTCGTGCTGCCCGGCTACGGCGTGTCCTTGCAGAACCGGGGCCACTGCTTCACGCTGGAAGCGGGTCATCCGAATGTCGTGGCCCCAGGCAAGCGCCCCTTTCACACCATCATCCCCGCCTTCCTGACCCAGAACGGTCGACCCGTCATGAGCTACGGCGTGATGGGCGGCAATATGCAGCCGCAAGGCCATATGCAGACCCTGGTGCGCATGCTGGACTATGGCCAGCAGCCGCAGACTGCCTGCGACGCGCCGCGCTGGCGCTTCAACGAAGGCCTGTCGCTCAATGTCGAGCCGCACATGCCGGCGGCCACGGTGGCCGGCCTGCGCGAGCTGGGCCATCAGATTGGCGACATCCACGACAGTTATCAAGACTTCGGCGCCGGCCAGTTCATCTGGCGCTTGGGCGACCCTGCGGTGGAAGGCTATGTGGCCGCCAGTGACCCGCGCCGCGACGGTGCCGCGGTCGGCTTCTGAAGCGAGGGTCAGGTCTTGCCTGTGTGCCGACCATGCCTGGCCTGATCGAGCGCCTGTCCCTGTGTTGGCAGACCGATCTGATCTTTGCCCGCTTCGACGGGCAGGTGATCGAGCGGCCCGATTGCCTGGTGCTGCGCATGCCCGGCAACCCGCTGTTCTACTGGGGCAATGCCTTGATCCTGCCCGAGCCGCCGCGCGATACCGAGCTGACGCATTGGCTGCAGCGTTTCGAAGAGGAGGTGGGCCAGCACACGCGCGAGTCCGGCCATGTGGCCATCGGTTTTGATGCGGCCGCGCCGCATGAGCCGCTCTTGAGCTGGGCGGCGGCCGGCTTCGAGATCTTTGGCAGCGCCACCCTGGCCGTGACGGCCGCGGCCTGGCTCCGGCCGCAGCGGACTATGGCGCCCGAGTTCCACATCCGCGCGCTGGACCTGACGCAGGAGGGTGAACTGGCCGCCGTGCTAGATCTGCAGTGCGAAAGCAATGACGCGGGCTACGAGCCCTTCGGCTATCGCGTGCACCGCGAGCGCCAGATGCGCCGCTATGCCGCGATGCAGGCGGCCGGTCTGGGTGCCTGGTTCGCTGTCTTCGCAGGCGAGCAGCTGGTGGCCGATTGCGGCCTGTTCCGTGCCGCGCAACTCGGCCGGCCCGAGCTGGGCCGCTTTCAGCATGTCGGCACGCACCCGGCCTGGCGCCGCCGCGGCCTGTGCACGGCCTTGATCGATGCGGTGGTGGGGCAGGGCTTGCAGACTTGGGGGCTGGAACGTCTGGTCATGTGTGCCGACCCGGCCGATGTGGCCATCGGCATCTACGAATCGCTGGGCTTTTCGCGTGCGCTGGCCGGCGATGTACGGGCCATCTGCGCGCAAAGAAGACCGACCCGGGACCAGGCGCCGAATCAGCGTTGAGGGTTCGCGCTGCGCCCCCGAGCTGCAGGGGGCGTGACCCCACGCACTTGCCCGGCCTCATGGCCCGCTGTTAGCATGGCCGCTCTTGATTCAGATCAGACCATGACCAAGCTCCTCGACCGCACCCGACGACGCACACCCCGTGCGGCGCTCGCCTGCGCGCGAGTCGCAGCCTGGCCCCAGGCTGCCGCCGACTGCCCGCATTGACGCGGCGCTGCTTCGGTTGACCCCTCTCCTCGGTGAGCCGCCGTGCCTTTGATTTGCCGGCCTGCTGCTTCGCTTCCAGCTCACCCTGTTCCGCCTTTGTCTCTTGTTTGTTTCTCGCATTTCGCCGCCAGGGCGGAATGCCCTGCTTGTGCTTCGGCTCCCGCCCTGCGCGTGGGGGGCCGCACACCGGGAACCGTTTCGGAGTGTGTTTCTCATGGCTACCCGTTTTTTTGCGTCTTTGTCGCGCCCCGGCCTCTGGCCGGGCTTGCTGTTCGAGCGAATGCGCCGCCTGCTGACCCTGCCGCCCGGCGATCTGCTGCGTGACGCGATCTACCGCCGGCTCTGGACTTCCATCCTGATCAGCTCCCTGGGCGGGCAGATCACGATGCTGGCCCTGCCGCTGACGGCGGCCGTGATGCTCAATGCCAGCCCCACGCAGATGGGCTTGCTGACCTCGATGGAGATCGCGCCCTTTGTGCTGTTCTCGTTGCCAGGTGGTGTCTGGCTGGACCGCGTGCGCAAGCTGCCCGTCTACATCTTCGGTGAGGCTTTTCTGGGCCTGGCCGTGGCCACCGTGCCCCTGGCTGCCTGGATGGGCTGGCTGACCATGGGCTGGCTCTATGTGGTGGGCTTTGTGCTCGGCACGGTCTACACCATCGCTGGCAGTGCCGCACAAATCGTGCTGACTCAGGTGGTCAGCCGCGACCGCCTGGTCGAGGCCCATGCCAAGAACGCGCTGGCCTCCAGCGGCGCCGAAGTGGCCGGCCCCGGCGTGGCCGGCGTGCTGATCAAGCTCTTGGGCGCGCCCATGGCCCTGGCGGTCGATGCCTTTCTGGTGCTGATCTCGGCCTTGATCCTGCGCGGCATCAAGGTCCAGGAGCAGCTGGCGCCGAGCGGGCAGGCCGATTTCTGGCGTGACCTCAAGGCCGGCGTTCAGTTCGTGCGCGAGCGTGCGCTGCTGGTCAGCCTGGCCTGTACGGTGGGCAGCTGGCAGCTTTGCTACAACGCCGCGCAGGTGGTGCAGATCCTGTTCGCCACCCGCAGCTTGGGGCTGAGCGCGCAAGAGGTGGGCCTGAGCTATGTGGCCTTGGGTGCCGGCACGGTGCTGGCCAGTGTGTTCGGCCACCGCATCAGTGCCAAGGTCGGGCCGGGCCCTTGTCTGGTGCTGGGCGTTGCCAGCTCGGGTTTCGGCTGGCTGCTGCTGGGTCTGATGCCGGCCAATGCCTGGGGTGTGGCGGCTTTTGCCTTCATGCTCTTCATGTTCGGCGTCGGTGCGGTGCTGATCTTCATCAACTTCCTGTCCCTGCGTCAGGCGGTGACGCCGGCGCCCATGCTGGGCCGCATGACCAGCACCATGCGCTGGTTGATCTTGATTCCGGCCGGCCCGGGTGCGCTGCTGGGCGGCTGGCTCGGTGAGCATGTGGGCCTGCGCTCCTCGCTGCTCTTCGCCGGTGTGGGCGCGCTCTGCCTGGCCCTGATCGCCTGGCGCCACCCGGTCATCCGCGATGTGCGCGAGCTGCCCAAGGCCGAGGATCTGGAAGACCAGAACCCGCAAGGCGTGGCCGGCGCCAGCGGCCTGGCGCTGGACCTCGGGCCGAACAAATGAGCGAGGCAAGACCTGACCCCGCCGTTTCTGGGGCGGCGGTGCCCGACCCCCTCCTGATCGAAGTTCCCGAGACCCTCACCACCGAGCGCCTGCTGTTGGCCGCGCCGCGGCCCGGCATCGGCCCGGCCCTGAGCGTGGCCGTGGCGGAGTCCATCGGCCTGCTCAGCCCCTGGATGCCCTGGGCCCAGCAGGTGCCGAGCTTCGAGGAGAGTGAGGCGGTGGCACGCCGCCAGCAGGCCGATTTCATCGCCCGCCGTGATCTTTGCTACCAGATCTACGACCGCGCGCCCGAAGGCCGCCGCCTGCTCGGCGGCACCGGCCTGCACCGCATGGACTGGACCGTGCGCCGCTTCGAGATCGGTTACTGGCTGCGCGCCAGCGCCCAGGGCCAGGGCTTCATGAGCGAGGCCGTGGCGGCCCTGAGCCGCATGGCCTTCGAGCAGCTGCGCGCCCGCCGGGTGGAGATTCGCATGGACGAGACCAACCTTGCCAGCCGTGCCGTGGCCGAACGCTGTGGTTTCGAGCTGGAAGGCATCTTGCGCTGCGACAGTCTGTCGCCGCAGGGGGAGCCGAGGAACACCTGCGTGTACGCACGCCTGGGCCTGTGATCGATGAGCGCTTCGGAATCGATCCGTTTTGACCTGAGCGGCCCGTCGGACGCCGCGGCTTTTCAGCGGCTGTACGACAGCACCGGCTGGGCCGGAGGCGTGGAGCGGGAACCTGAGTTTTATGCGCGTGCCCTGGCGGGTTCCTGGGCGCAGTGTGCGGCCTATGCCAGCGAAGAGCTGGTGGGCTTCGGGCGGGTGATTTCCGATGGTGTCTTGCATGCCTTCATCACCGAGATGATTGTGCTGCCTGTCTGGCAAGGGCGCGGCCTGGGCTCTCAGTTGCTCGATCGCTTGGTTCAGCATTGCCTGCAGCAGGGCGTCCGCGACATCCAGCTCTTCTGCGCCGAGGGCAAGCAAGCCTTTTACGAGAAGGGCGGCTTCACGCCGCGGCTGCCGGGCCGACCGGGCATGCAGTACACGCGATGTGCTGAGGCCTCCGAATCGCCCGTATCGCCAGCATCGCCGGCATCGCCAGCATCGCCAGCATCGCCTGAATAGCCCCTGCCCAGCGCGGCCATGCCCGCGAACCTATGCTGCGCGCTGAGCGCTTCAAGGACCCGCAGGCATGGACGACGACACGATAGGCAAGAGCTGGCACCGGCCCTCGCGGGCCCATGGCCATGAACTGCAGGCGCCAGCATCAGCCACCGAGCCCAGCCTGGCCGCAGCGCAGGCGCGCATCGCGGCGGTCGACCCGGCGGCGTATGCGCGCAGCCGCAATGCCCTGGACGGCGCGGTCACCGGCCTGTCGCCCTACCTCACCCATGGCTTGGTGAGCCTGGCCGAGGTCCTGGCCGGCGTGCAGCAGCGCCATGCGCTGGATGTGCAGCACAAGCTGGTGTTCGAGCTGGGCTGGCGCGCTTACTTTCGCCACGTCTGGCAGCACCGGGGCGAGGCGATTTTTGCCTCGCTGCACGAAGGGCCTCTGCCCGATGCAGCCTATGCCCGCGAGCTGCCGGCCGATGTGCGCGAGGCCCGCAGCGGCGTGCCGGTGATTGACCAGGCGGTGCGCACGCTCTACGAGACCGGCCTGCTGCACAACCATGCGCGCATGTGGCTGGCCAGCTATCTGGTCCATGTGCGCAAGATCCACTGGCGCAGCGGTGCCGATTGGCTCTACGGCCATTTGCTCGACGGCGATCTGGCCAGCAACCATCTGAGCTGGCAATGGGTGGCCGGCACGGGCAGTCGCAAGCCCTATCTGTTCAATGCCGAGAATGTGGCGCGTTATGCACCCACAAGCTGGCACAGCCCGGGCACGGTGATCGATGCCAGCTACGAGGCCCTCGATCAGCTGGCGCGTCATCCCCAGCCGGCGCTGCTGGAGGTAACGACCGAGCGGCCGGCCCCGAGCGAAGAACCTGCATTGCTGTCCGCGCCACCCCCGGGTTTGGCGATCCAGTTGCCTGATGCGAGCCAGGTGGCAGGCCGCGAAGTGTGGCTGGTGCATCCCTGGAGCCTGGGCGCGCTGCCGGCCGACTTGCCGCCAGATACCCAGGTGATCGGTCTCTGGCTGCAGGATTTTCACCAGGCCTGGCCCTGGAGCGAGCGGCGTTGGCGCTGGGTGGCCGCACGCATGGCCGAGCTGGGCGCGGTGATGTGGTGGACGGATGCCGCGGCGCTGGAGCAGGCCTTGAGCGGCGCGCGCCGGGTGCGCTGCCGCGCCGAGCCGCATCTGCAGGCCTGGCTGCCCCGCTGGGCCGAGTGCCTTCCCGAAGCGGCGCTGTTTCCTGAGGTGACGCCCTGCTGCGCATCCTTCTCGGCCTGGTGGACGCGCAGCACGCGTGGCCTCGCCACCGCCGATGACTTGTTGTCGAGGCTGCCGCGATGAAGCCCCAACCCTGCGAACAGACCAGTGATTCGCTGACCGTGCTTTTCGACGGCGCCTGCCCTTTGTGCCGGCGCGAGATCGCGCTCTACCGCGGCCAGGCCGAGGGCCAGGCGGTCTGCTTTGCCGATGTCAGCGACCCGGCTCAGGTCTTGCCGTCGGGGCACACGCAAGCAGAGCTGCTGGCGCGCTTCCATGTGCAGCTGCCCGACGGGCGCTTGCTCAGCGGGGCCGAGGCTTTTCTGGCCCTGTGGGCGAAGTTGCCCGGCTGGCGTTGGCTGGCCTGGTTGGGGCGGCTGCCCGGCGTGGCGCGTTCGATGGAGTGGGCTTACCTTGGTTTCTTGCGCGTGCGGCCGGCCGTGCAGCGGGGATTTCGGCGCTGGAAACCCGACTGAGCTGCGCGCAGGCTCAGTGGTCTGGCGCGAAGCGATCCACCGCGTCGGTGATGATGCCGTCCACCCCGTTGGCCCGCAGCCAGGCCACGACCGATTCGTCGTTGGCGGTGTAGACCAGGGCCTTCATGCCGGCCGCGTGGATGGCTTGCACGCGCGCCGCGTCCATCAGGCGGTAATTGGTGATGACGGCCACGCAGCCCAGGCTTTGCGCCTCGTCAAGCCAGCTTTCGCGAGGGCTGTCGAGCAAGAGGCCGCGCGGCACCCCGGGGGCGGTCTCGCGGGCACCTTCCAGGGCGACCGGCTCGAAAGAGCTGAACAGAGGTAAGTGCGCCTCCACACCGCCCCAAAGCCGCAGCACTTCGCGGCCCACGACCTGGCCGGTTAGGCGCTCCTGGCCCGGCGTCGGCTTGAGTTCCAGATTGAGGCCAAAGCGGTTGGCTTGGACGAAGCGGGCCACGGCCTCCAGGCTGGCCAGAGGCTCGCCCGCGTAAGCGCGGCTGTGCCAGCTGCCGGCGTCCAGGCGGCTCAGCTCCGACCAGCTCTGCGCGCTGGCCAGGCCCGAGCCCGTGCTGGTGCGGCGCAGGCTGCTGTCGTGCAGCAGGAAGGGAACGCCGTCCAGGCTCAGCTTCACATCGCACTCAAAGGCCCGGTAGCCATGAGCGGCGCCGAGGCGGAAGGCGGCCAGGGTGTTCTCGGGCGCCAGCTTGCCGGCGCCGCGGTGGGCGATCCAGAAGGGCAGGGGCCAGGGTGTATTGGACGAAGTATTCATGGCTGCGGCCTTGGTCTAGGGCGGCGCCATATTAGCCCTGGAGAGGGCGCTCCAGATGCAAGGCCAATCGGCGCCAGAGGCCGGGGCAAATGCTGCGCTGCGGTACGATCACGGCCCGAGCGCGCAAGGCCCGGCCGCGCGATCCGCCGGCGGTTGCCGGTGTGGCGCAGGGCCGGCCCTGATAGGCCTGGGCCACAAGCCCGTTGATGCCCTGGGTCCGTTCGTTCCAGCCAATTCCCCAGCCTTGCGGCTGGGCTTTTCGGGCGCCAGAGCCCGGTGGGCCCGGCCGCAGCCAACCAAGGGTGTGTCGCCCGCACCTGGCCGCCATGAATGCACCGCATCCGTTGATGCTTGAAGATCCCGCTGCCCCGAACGCCGCTGCCGATGCGGCCCATGCAGCGTCTCCCCGCCTGCGCGAGATTCCCTACAACTACACCTCCTTCTCCGACCGCGAGATCGTCATCCGCCTGCTCGGCGAGCCCGCCTGGGCCCTGCTGGACAAGCTGCGCGAAGAGCGCCGCACCGGCCGCTCGGCCCGCATGCTTTACGAGGTGCTCGGTGACATCTGGGTGGTGCAGCGCAACCCCTATCTGCAAGACGATCTGCTGGACAACCCCAAGCGCCGCGGCCTCTTGATCGAAGCCTTGCAGCACCGCCTGAGCGAGGTGGAACGCCGCCGCGACCCCAGCACCGACCCCCAACGCGATGCCGATGTCGGCCAGCTGCTGAAGGCCGCGCAAGAGGCGGTGCGCCAGTTCGCCAGCCAGTTCGAGCAGGTGTCCGAGCTGCGCCGCCGCACCATCCGCCTGCTGGGCAAGACCACGGCGCGCGACAACATCAAGTTCGACGGCCTGGCCCGCGTCTCTCATGTCACCGACGCGACCGACTGGCGTGTCGAGTACCCCTTTGTCGTGCTGACCCCGGACAGCGAGGCCGAGATGGCCCTGCTGGTCAAGGGTTGTGTGGAACTGGGCCTGACCATCATTCCGCGGGGCGGCGGCACCGGCTACACCGGCGGCGCCGTGCCCCTGGTCTGGAACAGCGCGGTCATCAACACCGAAAAACTCGAAGGCCTGCGCGGAGTCGAGATGCTGCGTTTGCCCGGCCTGGACCGCGAAGTGGCCACGATCTGGAGCGAAGCCGGTGTGGTGACGCAGCGCGTGTCCGATCTGGCCGAGCAGCATGGTTTTGTGTTTGCGGTCGATCCGACCAGCGCCGAGGCCTCCTGCGTGGGCGGCAATATCGCCATGAACGCCGGCGGCAAGAAGGCCGTGCTCTGGGGCACGGCGCTCGACAACCTGGCCAGCTGGCGCATGGTCACGCCCGAGGCCAAATGGCTGGAGGTGACCCGCCTCAACCACAATATGGGCAAGATCCATGATGTGGAGACGGCCAGCTTCGAGCTGCGCTATTTCGACGCCAGCGGCAAGAAGCTGGAGCGGACCGAGCGGCTCGACATCCCGGGCCGTACCTTCCGCAAGGAAGGCCTGGGCAAGGACGTCACCGACAAATTCCTGGCCGGCCTGCCGGGCATCCAGAAAGAGGGCTGCGACGGCCTGATCACCAGCGCCCGCTGGGTGGTGCACAAGATGCCGGCCCATGTGCGCACGGTCTGCCTCGAGTTCTTCGGCAACCCCAAGGACTGCGTGCCGGCCATCGTCGACATCAAGGACTTCATGTTTGCCGAGGCGAAGCGCCCTGGCGGCGCGGTGCTGGCGGGTCTGGAGCATCTGGACGACCGCTACCTCAAGGCCGTGGGTTACTCGACCAAGAGCAAGCGCGCCCATCTGGCCGGCGCGTCCTCCAACGGCCTGCCCAAGATGGTGCTGGTCGGGGACATCGTCGGTGAGGATGCCGATGCCGTGGCCCGCGCCACCTCCGAGGTGGTGCGCCTGGCCAATGGCCGCAACGGCGAAGGCTTTGTCGCCATCAGCGCCGACGCGCGCAAGAAGTTCTGGCTGGACCGCAAGCGCACGGCCGCCATCTCCAAGCACACCAATGCCTTCAAGGTGAACGAGGATGTGGTGATCCCGCTGCCGCGCATGGGCGAGTACACCCTGGGCATCGAGCGCATCAACATCGAGCTGTCCCTGCGCAACAAGCTGGCCCTGGTCGGCGCGCTGCAGCAGCTGTTCAGCACCGCCAAGCTGCCCCTGGGCAAGAGCGACGACGCTGGCGAGATCCCCAGTGCCGAGCTGCTGGGCGACCGCGTGCAGCAGGCCCTGGCCCTGCTGGCCGAGGTGGGGGCGCAGTGGCAGCGCTGGAAGGATGAGCTGGACCTGCCCCGCCCCGAGGAAGGCGGCAGTTACTTCGACCAGCTGCAGGACCACAGCCTGCGCGCCTCCTGGAAGACCCAGATCTTTAAGCCCCTGCAAGCCATCTTCAGCGGCGCGGCGTTCGCGCAGATCCTGGAGGAGTGCAAGCGCATCCACCAGGAGGTGCTGCGCGGCCGGGTCTGGGTGGCCTTGCACATGCATGCCGGCGACGGCAATGTGCACACCAACATCCCCGTCAACTCCGACAACTACGAGATGCTGCAGACGGCGCATGAAGCGGTGGGCCGCATCATGAAGCTGGCGCGCAGCCTGGACGGCGTGATCTCGGGCGAGCACGGCATCGGCATCACCAAGCTGGAGTTCCTCAGCGATGAGGAGCTGGCCGATTTTGCCGACTACAAGCTGCGCGTCGACCCCGAAGGCCGCTTCAACAAGGGCAAGCTGCTGCGCCCCAAGGCCTCTACCCACGGCACCTTTGCCGACCTGACCAATGCCTACACGCCCAGCTTCGGCCTGATGGGGCATGAGTCGCTGATCATGCAGCAGAGCGATATCGGCGCCATCAGCGACAGCATCAAGGACTGCCTGCGCTGCGGCAAGTGCAAGCCGGTTTGCGCCACCCATGTTCCGCGCGCCAATCTGCTCTATTCACCGCGCAACAAGATCCTGGCCACTTCCTTGCTGGTCGAGGCTTTCTTGTACGAGGAGCAGACCCGCCGTGGCATCTCGATCAAGCATTGGGAAGAGTTCGAGGATGTGGCCGACCACTGCACGGTCTGCCACAAATGCGCCAACCCCTGCCCGGTCAAGATCGACTTCGGCGATGTGACCATGAATATGCGCAATCTCTTGCGCAAGATGGGTCAGAAGAGCTTCCGCCCCGGCAATGCCGCGGCCATGTTCATGCTCAACGCCACCAACCCCGAGACTATCAAGATGGCCCGGGCGGCCATGGTGGGCGTGGGCTTCAAGGCCCAGCGTCTGGCGCATGATGTGCTGAAGACCTTTGCCAAGAAGCAGACCGAGGCCCCGCGCGCCACCCTGGGCCCGGCGCCGATCAAGGAACAGGTCATCCACTTCATCAACAAGAAGCTGCCCGGCGGCCTGCCCAAGAAGACGGCGCGGGCCCTGCTGGACATCGAGGACAAGGACTACGTGCCCATCATCCGCAACCCGGCCGCCACCACGGCCGAGACGGAAGCCGTGTTCTATTTCCCCGGCTGCGGCTCCGAGCGCCTGTTCAGCCAGGTGGGCCTGGCCACCCAGGCCATGCTCTGGCACGCCGGCGTGCAGACCGTGCTGCCACCGGGTTATCTGTGCTGCGGTTATCCGCAGCGCGGCTCGGGCCAGTTCGACAAGGCAGAGAAGATGATCACCGACAACCGGGTGCTCTTCCACCGCGTGGCCAACACCTTGAACTACCTGGACATCAAGACCGTGGTGGTTTCTTGTGGCACCTGCTACGACCAGCTGCAGGGCTACAAGTTCGAGGAGATCTTCCCCGGCTGCCGCATCATCGACATCCACGAGTACCTGCTGGAAAAAGGCATCACGCTGGGCAGCGACAAGAGCTACCTCTACCACGACCCCTGCCACACTCCCATGAAGCTGCAGGAGCCGATGAAGACGGTCAAGGCCCTGGTCGGTGACAACGTGGTCGAGAGCAAGCGCTGCTGCGGCGAAAGCGGCACCCTGGGCGTGACCCGGCCGGACATCTCGACGCAGATCCGCTTCCGCAAGGAAGAAGAGCTGCGCAAGACCGAGACCCAGCTGCGCGAGAGCGGCAAGGTCGCGGCCGCCGAGAACCTGAAGATCCTGACCAGCTGCCCGAGCTGCCTGCAAGGCCTGTCGCGCTACGGTGGCGACCTGCAGAACGGCCTGCTGGAGGCCGACTACATCGTCGTCGAAATGGCCCTCCAGATCCTCGGCGAAGACTGGATGCCGCAATATGTGGCTCAGGCCAATAACGGCGGCATTGAGCGGGTTCTTGTTTGAAGGGGAACAGGGGAACAGGTGAACAGGTGAACAGGTGAACAGGTGAACAGGTGAACAGGTGAATGGTTCACCCGGCGCGCAGCGCCGTTCACCTGTTCACGCGTTCACTCCGATTCGTTCGCTCACTCACTCCGCCGACAACTTCCGCTCGCGGATCAGCCGGTGCCAGGTCTGAGTCTCTTGCTGCACGAATCGGCCCAGGCTGGCCGCGTCGCTGGGCGTCACTTCAAGGCCGAACTCCTCCAGCCTTGCTTTCACCTCAGGCATTTGCAGTGTCCGATTCAGCTCGGAACTGAGGCGTGCGGTCACGGCCTCGGGCGTGCCCCGAGGCAGGAACAGGCCTTGCCAGGCTGAGACATCCACGCCTTTGAGCCCCAACTCGTCGAAGGTAGGGACATCGGGCAACTGCGCCACGCGCTTGCCGCTGAGCACGGCCAGGGCGCGCAGCTTGCCGCTGCGGATTTGCGGCAGGCCCGCGGCGGTGTCGAGGATGGCCATGGGCACCACGCCGGCCAGCAGGTCCTGCACCGCATTGGCCGTGCCGCGGTAAGGCACATGGACGATGAAGCTGCCGCTGCGTTCCTTGAGCATCTCCATGGCCAGGTGGTGCGGACTGCCCACGCCGGGCGAAGCGTAGCTGAACTTGCCCGGGTTCTTCTTCATATCGGACAGCCATTGGCCCACACTGCTGAAGCCGGCCTGCGGGTTGACCACCAGCAGCAGGGGGAAGCGGGCCATCAGACCGACCGCCTGGAAATCGCTGGCTGTGTAGGGCAGCTTTTTGTACATGGCGCTGTTGAAGACCATGGCGCCGTTGTCGCCGCTGAGCCAGGTGTAGCCGTCGGCCGACGATTTGGCGGCCGCATCCGTGCCGATGCTGCCGCCGGCGCCGGGCCGGTTGTCGATGACGATTTGCTGGCCCAGCTGCTTGCTCAGCTGCGGCGCCAGCTGACGGGCCAGAAAATCCGAGCCGCCGCCGGCTGGGTAGGCCACGATCCATTTGATCGGGTGGGCGGGCCAGTTGCTGGCATTGCCGTTTTGCGCCCAAGCGCTGCTGCCGCTTGTGCCCAGCAGGGTCAGGCCGGTCAAGGCGACCAGGGCGTGGGTCCAGCGGCGCCGTTGTTCTTGTGGGCCGCCATGGTTCTTCTTCCTCATCGGGCTCTCCTCAGGTGCATTGCTACAGTCGGCGCATCTTAGTCAGCCCAGGCTTGTCGATATGTCTGCCTCTCTCAGTGATTGCCCTTTGTGCCGTGATGCGCTGCTCACCGCGCCCGAGCCGGGTGTGGAGCTGCTGCTGCAGCGGCCGCGCTACCGCGTGGTGCGGGTGCAGGATGCGGATTTCCCGGCCTTCTACCGCGTGATCTGGCAAGCCCATGTGGCCGAGTTCAGCGATCTGGCCGCGGCGGATCGTCTGGTCTGCATGGAGGCGGTCACGGCGGTCGAACAGGCTTTGCGCCGCCAGCTGCAGCCCACCAAGGTCAATCTGGCCACCCTGGGCAATGTGGTGCCGCATCTGCACTGGCATGTGATCGCGCGCTTCGATTGGGACACGCATTTCCCCGCGCCCATCTGGGCGGCCGCTCAGCGCGGCGCCGATGCCGAGCGCTTGGCGGCCTTGCACCAGGTGCTGCCGGCTCTGGATGCTGCTGTGCTGCAAGCCTTGGAGTCAGTGCCCGGTTGATGATGCGAACGCCCCGCCGTGCCTCGTTCCATCGCGCCACCCCTGCAAATGTCGCCTGAAATCAGCCGTTCTGCCTAGCCCCTGAATGCCCCCATGGGGTAGGTTCATGCCCGGCCTAAACTCGGTAAAAACTCACAAAAACAACGGGTGGGCGGGCGAGACAAGAACGGTTGGGTCTGCCATGGCAGTGAATGTGGATGTGCCCGGCGCGCCGGATGGGCGTGGCGCGCTGGACGAGGGGTCCTTGACGCAGGCCGAGGCCTTGGTGGCCGCCGAGGCTTTTGATGCCGCGCTGCAGCACACACGGGCGATGCTGGAGCGCTTGCGTGGCCGCGAAGCCGAGCCAGCGGTGGCCGAGTTGGCCCGCCGCATCTACCAGCTGCGCGGCGATTGCCTGACACGGCTGGACCGTTTTCCCGAGTTGCTGGCCGATTGCGCGGCCCGCATGGACCTGCTCTCGGTCGACCAGGCCTCGGCGCAGCGCGCCGAGCTGATGATCAAGATGTCGTTTGCGCATGCCAATCTGGCCATGCCCGAGCAGGCCTTGCGCTCGGCCCATGTGGCCTTGCAGGACGCCCTGAACCTGGGCCAGCGCCTGCTGTCGGCCCAGGCTCTGGAGCGTCTGGCCATGGCTTACCTGTCCATGGGTGACGGCGTGGCCGCCGAGCGGTTCATGTTCGAGGCGCTGGAGCACAGCGATGCCAGCAGCCCGCCGCAAGAGCGCCTGCGCCGGGTCTCCAACACCGTGCATCTGCTGTGCACGCTGCACGATGCCTACCTCGATATGGGCCTGGCCTATCTGGGGGAATCGGTGCTGGCCCGGGCTCAGGGCTTGCCGGCCAAGGCCGAGGCGCTGCTTCCCACCGTGCCGGGGCGCTACCTGGCCTGCATGTGGCAGGCCAACCAGGCGCGCTGGCTGCGGCGCAGCGGCCAGCTGGAGCCCGCAAGGCGTTGTTTCGAGGCCTGTCTGAGCCAGGCGCAGACCGAGGGCTGGCATGCGGTCAGCCGCCCGGTGCAGCTGGAGCTGGCGCTGATGGCCGAGCAGGAGGGCGATCTGAACACCGCGCTGGGTCTGCTGCGCGCGCTGTTCGAGCCTGAGAGCCTGCGTGTGCGCGATGTGGTGGCGTTGCCCGCCTAT
The DNA here is from genome assembly GCF_058794035.1 of Roseateles sp. GW835-FHT13E02. NCBI lineage: Bacteria > Pseudomonadati > Pseudomonadota > Betaproteobacteria > Burkholderiales > Sphaerotilaceae > Roseateles > Roseateles sp. GW835-FHT13E02. Next base: position 8,886 of record NZ_JBXAGJ010000021.1, on the reverse strand, counting down.
CGCGTGCTTGAGCGGATCTGCAGGATCTTGGGCCATGGGGCTGAAGCCGAGCAAGCGGCCGAGCGCCGGCGTGCTCGACAGGCGGCGCGTCATCAGGCGGTGTTGGAGGCGGCCGCGCACAACCACCACCACGGTCAACTCATCCTGTCCACCCTGGCGGCGGCCGAGCGCCAGCGGGTCGATGCCGAAATTCAGCGCCTGCGCAGCCAGCATGCGGCTGGTGCTGTGCTCCGTATGCCGGACCAGGAAGACTGGTTCCGGTTGGACTTGCCCTGACCCTGACCCTGGTTTGAACCCGGATCGAGTTCGCCCGGGAGCCCGCGCTCAGGCTGCCGCTTGCGCCAGGGCCGCTGCCGGTTGGCTCAGGCCCAGCTGGCCGAACAAGTCCTTGGGGTCGGCCATCTGCGGGATCAGGCTCACGTCCTGGCCCAGGCCCAGCTCGCGGGCCAGGTCGCGCAGCAGGCGCAGCATGGAGTAGTCCTCCAGCGCAAAGCCCACCGAGTCGAAGAAGGTGATTTCCTGCTCGCTGGTGCGGCCCGTGCTCAGGCCCTTGAGCACGCGCCAGAACTCGGTCACCGGGAAATCGGCCGGCATCTGCTGCACATCGCCTTCGATGCGCGATTGCGGTTCGAACTCGACGAAGACCGAGGCTATCTCCAGGACGCCGCGGTGCATCTCGGTCTTGCCGGGGCAGTCGCCACCGACGCCGTTGATGTGCATGCCGGGCTCGATCATCTCGGGCGTCAGGATGGTGGCATTGGTCTTGTCGGCCGTCACGGTGGTGACGATGTCGGCGCCGCGCACGGCCTCGGCCGTGCTCTTGCAGGCGATCAGGCGCAAGCCGGGCAGGGCGCTCAGATGGCGCTGCAGCTTGGCGGTGGCAGCCGGGTCGATGTCGAACAGGCGGATTTCATTGATGCCCAGCAGGTGGTGGAAGGCCAGGGCCTGGAACTCGCTCTGTGCGCCGTTGCCGATCAAGGCCATGCTGCGGGCGTTCTTGCGGGCCAGTTGCTTGGCGGCCATCACCGAGGTGGCGGCGGTGCGGATGGCGGTGCTCAGGGTCAGCTCGCTGAGCAGCTCGGGCCGGCCGGTGGCCACATCGGCCAGCAGGCCCACGGCCATGACCGTGGGCAGGCCGGCGCGGGTGTTCTTGGGGTGGCCGTTGACGTACTTGAAGCTGTAAAGGCTGGCGTCGGCAATCGGCATCAGCTCGATCACGCCATCGGGCGAGTGGCTGGCCACGCGGGCGCATTTGTCAAACTCGTTCCAGCGCAGGTAATCGGCTTCGAGATAGCCCACCATGCGCTTGAACAACTCGGCCATGCCGAGGGTTTGGGCCATTCGGGCGACGTCTTGTGTGTTCAGCAAAGTGGTCATGGGAGGTCTCCGTTGTTCTGTTGAGATGGATTCTTCCCAAGCTCGCTGCTAGCGAGAAGAGCAAGAACTGATCAAAAAGTGATGGGTTTCTGTCATTTCGATAGACATAATTGGCGAAATGGCAATTGAGCGAGGTCAAGGTGCGGGAGGCTGTGCGCTTTCCGCCCCTGTTTCCTGCGTTCTTGCGCCACCGATGGTGAGGCTGAAAACCCGAGATTTCCTGTGATGGACACCCTGGATCAACAACTGCTGGCGCTGCTGCGCCTCGACGCCCGCGCCACCGTGGCCACCCTGGCCGCCAAGCTCAAGGTCTCGCGCGGCACCGTGACCAACCGCATCGCCAAGCTGGAGGATGCCGGCGTCATCGTCGGCTACACGGTGCGCCTGCGGCCCGATGTCACGCCCAACGAGATTTGCGCCTGGATGAGCATCGCCGTGGAGGGCAACAAAACCCGCGAGGTGATCAGCATCCTGCTGGGCGAGCCCGGCGTGGCTGGCCTCTTCGACACCAATGGCCGCTGGGATCTGCTGGCCGAGCTGCGCGCCGCCACCCTGGCCGAGCTGGCCGATGTGCTGGAGCGGGTGCGCCTGATCAAGGGCATCGGCGCCACCGAAACAAGCATTCATTTGCAGACCTACAAAGCGGCCTGAATCCCGGGCGGCCATGTACATTCACAGCTGGCCCCGGGCTGTGGAGTTCGGCACTTGGGGCTCTGGGCGACACCTGGCGCCCGGCATCGGCTTGCAGCGTACAGCCTCACGATGAGCGAAGACTTGTTGCCCACAGATCCCGCGCCGAGTTCCGACGTCAACCGCCAGCTCGAGCTGGCCTTGCGCGAGCGCGACATCATTCTGGGCAGCGCCGGCCTGGGCATCGTCTACGTGCGGCAGCGCGTCATCCTGCGCTGCAATGGCCGCTATGCCGAGATCTTTGGCTATGCCGATGCCAGCGAACCGCTGGGCCGCAGCAGCGTGGAGCTCTACCCCGATGAGCCGGCCTTCAAGCAGCTGGGTGCCGAGGCCTACCCGGTGATGGCCTCGGGCCAGCGCTACAGGACCGAGCGCCTGATGCGGCGCCGCAATGGCGAGCTGTTCTGGGCCAGCATGACGGGCCGATTGATTGCGCCCGACGACCCGGCGCAGGGTTCGATCTGGATCGTCGACGACATCACCGAGCAGCGCCAGGCCCAGGATGCCCTGGCCGCGGTGACGGCCGAGCTGCAGCTGATCCTGGAGCATTCCATGGTCGGCATCGTCTTCTTGCGCGACCGCCGTGTGACGCGTTGCAATCGCAGCTTCGAGATCTTGTTCGGCTACGAGCCGGGCGAGCTCAACGGCAGCTCCTCGCGCCAGTGGTACCTCAGCGATGCCGATTGGGAGGCTGCCGGCCAGCGCTGCTACGAGCCCTTCAAGCAGGGCCGTGCGTTCGAGGGCGAGATGCTGCTGCGCAAGAAGGACGGCACGCCGGTGCACTGCGAGGTGCGCAGCAAGGCCATTGACGTCAGCGACCTCTCGCGCGGCTCGATCTGGATCACCATGGACATCAGCGCGCGCAAGAACGCCGAGGGTGCCCTGGTGCAGGCCAAGGACGAGCTCGAACACCTGATCAAGAAACGCACGCGCCAGCTGCAGCAGACCGTGCTGGCCATGGAGCAAAAGGTGCTGGAGCAGCAGCGCGCCGAGGCCCACATCCAGCGCCTGGCCCATTTCGACGCGCTGACCGGCTTGCCCAACCGCGTGCTGCTGGCCGAGCGCTGCCACCAGGCCATCGAGATCGCACGCCGCCATGGCGAGAGCCTGGCCCTGGTTTTTCTTGATCTCGACCATTTCAAGAACGTCAACGACTCGCTCGGTCACCGCTTCGGCGATGAGCTGCTCAAGACCCTGGCGCGCCGCCTCAAGACCGCCGTGCGCGAGCAGGACACGGTATCGCGCCTGGGTGGCGATGAGTTCATCCTGGTGCTGCCCGGCACCGACAACACCGGCGCCGGCCATGTGGCCGAGAAGGTCATGGAGCTGGCCGCCCAGCCCTTCCAGATCGAGCAGCACGAACTCAATGTCACGCCCTCGATCGGCATCGCCATGTACCCCTCGGACGGCAGCGATTTCGATGCCCTGTGCCGCAGCGCCGACATCGCCATGTACCGCGCCAAGCAGGACGGCCGCAACAGCTTCCGCTTCTTCACCAGCCTGATGCAGGCCGAGGCCCGGCGTGGCCTGCAGCTGGAGAACTCATTGCGCCGCGCGCTCGAGCGCGACCAGCTCAGCCTGGTCTACCAGCCGCAGGTGTCCCTGGTCAGCGGCCAGGTGATCGGCGCCGAGGCCTTGCTGCGCTGGCGCCACCCGGAGCTGGGCGAGGTCTCGCCGGCCGAGTTCATCCCGGTGGCCGAATCGACCGGCCTGATCGTGCCGATTGGCGAATGGGTGATGCGCACGGCCGTGCAGCAGCTCAAGGCCTGGATGGCGCAGGGCATGGCGCCTCTGGTGATGTCGGTGAATCTGTCCTCGGTGCAGTTCCGCCACAACGACCTGCCGGGTCAGATCAGCCGCATCCTCGATGAAGTCGCCCTGCCGGCCGAGCTGCTGGAGCTGGAGCTGACCGAGGGCGTGGCCATGCGCGACCCGCAGGGCGCCATCGCGGTGATGAACGATTTGCACCGCCGCGGCATACGACTGTCCATCGACGATTTCGGCACTGGCTACTCCTCGCTCAGCTATCTCAAGAAGTTCCGGGTCTACAAGCTCAAGGTGGACCAGAGCTTTGTGCGCGACCTGGGCGATGACCCGGAAGACCGCGCCATCGTCAGCGCCATCATCAGCATGGCCCACAGCCTGGGCCTGCAGACCATTGCCGAAGGGGTCGAGACCCTGGAGCAGATGCAGTTCCTGCGCAGCCAGGGCTGCAAGGAGGTGCAGGGCTATCTGTTCAGCCGGCCGCTGCGCGCCGAGGAGTTCCCGGCCTTTGTGGCTGCCGGCACCCGCGTGCTCGATGAGCACGCGGAGCTGTGGCATTACGCGATCTGAGCTGGTGCCACTTCAGGGCCGCGCTTCCAGCTGATGCTTGGCCGGCCCGGCCAGCAGCGGCGTGGGCCGCCCGCGCATGAAATCGGCATGGCCGGCGCCGTAGTAGGGCGAGAGCGGGTGGCCGCTCTGGCCCCCCGGCATCGACAGCAGGCCCTGGGCCTCATGGCCGGGCGCGACCACCAGGCGCTGCGACTGGCCGTGGCGCTGCTGCATGACCTGGGGCAGATTGCCGTCGCCGTCCATGCCCTCGACCGGCATGTCCAGCCAGCGGCTCAGGGCCGGAATCGCGCGTGAGAGCACATGCTGGATGCGCGCCGGATTGGCCTCGCCCCAGGTCGCCTCGGCCAGGGGGCGGCGTTGCTTGCCGCCGCCCTGGCTCATCTCGGCCATCGCCGCGTCGATCTGGCTCAGCTCGAAGGCCTCCCAGCTGCTGAAGCCCGGCGGCAGAAGATGGGCCGGGCGCAGCTCCAGGGCCTGCACCGCGCTGTACTCGAAGTTCTTTTTCCAGCCGATGCGGGTCTTCTCGTCGCCTTGCAGTTCGTCGCCCAAGTCCTTGCCCAGCGCGGCGCGGCTCCAGGCGTCCCAGAGGGCGTCCAGGCAGCGCAGGCGCACGCTGCGCGCCAGGCGGTAGCCGGCCTGGTCGGCGGCGGCCTGACCGTTCCATTGCTGGAGCAGGCGCAAGGCCTCGGCCTGGGCGGCGGTGGGCGCGGGGCTGGCGGCCAGGCGGGCCTCGGCACGGCGCGCCCAGCTCTTGATGAAGCGCGCCTCATGGTCCAGCTGGATGGCGGCCAGGCTGGCTTCGTCATGGCGCGGCCTTTCGCTCAGGCGATCCCGCACCTGCTGTGCACGGGCGCCGAGGTCAAAGCCGCCATCGCCGATCAGCTCGCCCCAGGCGCCGGCGGCCTGGCGGTTGTTGGCCGTCCAGAGCTGGCCCTGGCTGGGGTTCTTGATCACCGGGTAGTCGGCCGGCGCCAGCCAGCCCCGGGCCGGGCTGTCCAGGCTCTGGAATCTGGCATAACGTTCACCCAGGCCGGAGCCGCTCCAGAGGCGGCCGGCCACGGTCCAGGCGATCTGGCCCTGGCGGTCGGCCACCAGCAGGTTCTGGTGCGGCAGGCCGGCACGCTGGGCCAGGGCGAGCACCTCGTCCACGTTGCGCGCCTGCAGGAACTGATCCAGACCCAGGTTGTAGGCCTCGCCCTGGTGCGCCGCCCAGCGCAGGGCATAACGCTGGCCTTGCAGGGTCTTGGCGATGGGGGCGCCGTCCACCTCTTGCACGCGGAAGGCGCGCGCGAGCTCGCCCTTGACCTCGATGCGCTCGTTGAACACGCGCAGGCGCTCGGCCGGAATTTCGGCCGGCAGCGCAATCCAGTCGAACCACTGGCCGTAGGCATTGGTGAAGCCCCAGGCCACATGGCTGTTGCTGCCCACCACCAGGCTGGGCACGCCGGGCAGGCTCAGGCCGGCGGCGCGCAGCGCGCCCTCGCCACGGCCCAGCTGCAGCTGGGTGCGGTACCAGATGCTGGGCACCGAGAGGCTCAGGTGCATGTCATCGGCCAGGATGGCGCGGCCGTCTGCCGTGCGGCTGCCGGCCACGGCCCAGTTGTTGCTGCCGACCGGGGCTTCATCGAGCGATGTCGCGCGGGCCAGCGCTTCCGGCTTGTGGGCCGATTTCTGCAGATTGAGCAGCTCTGGGCCGGGCAGGGGCAGGGGCGGCAGCTGGCTGCCGTCGAGGGCGGCGTCCCAGCGGCCACCGCGCGGGTGCAGCCAGTCGAACAGGGTGTCGCCGGCTTTCTCGCGCAGCAGGGCGCGCTCAAAGCCGCCCTGGATGCCCCCGCTTTGCAGCATGGTGAACATCTCGCCGATCACCAGCAGGGAGTCGACCGGCGTCCAGTCTTGCGGCTCGGCGCGCAGCAGCAGGTACTGCCAGGGCCGCACGCGCAGGGCGGCCAGGCCGGCATTGACGCCGCTGGCATAGGCCTGCAGCAGGGTGCGATCGGCCTCGCTCATGCCGGCCAGGCGCTCACTCAGGCGGGCGCGCAGGCGGTGCAGGCGGCGCTCCTGGTCGCGCTCCACGGCCTTGGGGCCGAACAGGGCGGCCAGTTCGCCGGCGGCCGAGCGGCGGCTCAGGTCCATCTCGAAAAAGCGCTCCTGGGCATGAACAAAACCCAGGCCGCGCGCCAGGTCCAGGCGGTTCTCGCCCTGCAGCACGGCCGTGCCCAGGCTGTCACGCGCCACGCTCAGCGGCGCGCTCAAACCGGGCAGCTGGATGCGGCCATCCAGCTGCGGCAGGCTGGCGCGCAGCAGGGCCCAGAGCGTCATGGCCAGCAGCCCGGCGATCAGCAGCAGGCCGAGCAGGCTGCGGCGCAGCCAGCGGCGCCAGCGCGGCGCGGCGGGACGGGAAGGCAGGGTCGGGGTGGCAGACAAGCTCATGGTGAAAGGACAGCGTCGGTACAGCAAGAGGAGAGACGAAACGGCCCGAGCAAGAAAACACCGGGCCGGGGCGCGATTGTGGCCGCGCCGGGTGAGGCCGGCCTTCGGGGTTTTGCAGGGTGTCGGGGCACAAGGGCGGCGCCAGCGGGCGCCCTCCTAGAATCCGCGCCATGTCTGCGATCTTCTCCAAGTTTTCCTCCTTGTTCCCCACGCTGCGCGCTGCGGCGCCAGCCCGCCTCGGTGCCGCTCTGCTGGTCCTGACGCTGGCCGCCTGCTCGCATGTGCCCTTGATCGGCTCTGGCCCGGCTCCGGCGCCCAGCAGCCCCAGCACGCCGGCGCCGGCCGATCCGGTGGCGCCCGTGGTGGTGCCGGTCGTGAAGGCGCCGCCCGTGCCGCCCAAGATCGGCTTGGCCCTGGGCGGCGGCGCGGCGCGTGGCTTTGCCCACATCGGCGTGATTCAGGTGCTGGAGGAAAACGGCATCAAGGTCGATCTGGTGGCCGGCACCTCGGCCGGCAGCCTGGTGGCGGCGCTGTACGCCTCGGGCATGAGCGGGCGCGAGCTGGCCACGCTGGCCGAGACCATGGACGAAGGCGCCATCACCGACTGGGCCTTCCCGACCCGCGGCCTGATCCGCGGCGAGGCCCTGGCCAAGTATGTGCGAGAGAAAACCGGCGGCAAGAACATCGAGCAGATGCGCATCCCCCTGGGCGTGGTGGCCACCGATTTGTCGGACGGCTCCGGCTCGCTGTTCCGCCGCGGCGACACCGGCGTGGCGGTGCGGGCCTCCAGCTCGGTGCCGGCGGTGTTCCAGCCGGTGCGCATTGGCAACCGAGACTACGTCGACGGCGGCCTAGTCGCCCCGGTGCCGGTGCGCTATGCGCGCCAGATGGGGGCCGAGCTGGTGATCGCGGTGGACATCTCCTCGCCGCCGGAAGAAAAACCCGGCACTGGCGCCATCCCCATGCTGATGCAGACTTTTTCCATCATGGGCCGCAGCATCAACAACTTCGAGCTGCGCGAGGCCGATGTGCTGGTGCGGCCCAAGCTCGATGGTGTGGGCAGCGCGGACTTTGGCGCGCGGCGCCGCTCCATCCAGGCCGGCCGCGAGGCGGCACAGGCCGCCTTGTCGCAGTTGCGTGCGCGCATCGCTGAAAAGACCCGTTAGGCCTCAAGACAGCCCCAGGCCGGAGTGGGGCGCTCAGTCTCGGCTAGGCTAGGGGCCTCGCCTTCCGGCATCTGGTGCATCGCCCGTGACCCAACCCGATTCCGCCACGCCCTTGTTCCCGCTGCAGTCGGTGCTCTTTCCCGAGGGCTATTTGCAGCTGCAGATCTTTGAGCCGCGCTATCTGGACATGGTGCAGCGCTGCTGGCGCGAGGGCCGGCCCTTCGGTGTGCTCAGCCTGATCGAAGGCGGCGAGGTGCGCCGCCGCGATCCGTCGCGAGGCGAGGCCTTTGTGCAGGAGCGGTTTCAGAGCGTGGGCACCCTGGCCCGCATTGAGCATTGCGAAACGCTGCAAGCCGGCTTGATGCGCATCCGCTGCCGTGGCGGCCAGCGCTTTCGCCTGCTGTCCAGCGAATGCCTGCCCGGCGGCCTGTGGGTGGGGCAGATCGAGCCCTTGGCCGAGGACGCGGCCGTGCCCGTGCCCACCGACCTGAAGGTCACTTCCACCCTCCTGCAAAGCCTGCTGCACAGCCTGGAGCAAGGCGCTGCCGCGGTGGATGTGCCGGTGCAGCCCCCTTACCGCTGGGACGACAGCGGCTGGCTGGCCAACCGCTGGTGCGAGCTGCTGCCCCTGCCCCCCGAGGAGCGTCAGCGCCTGATGCAACTCGACAACCCCTTGTTGCGCCTGGAGCTGGTGGCCGATCAGCTCGATCAGCCGGGGGTGTTGGCGGGGCGGGCTTGAGCTTTCGCCCCTCACTTGCCTTGCTGTGTTCGGAGCGGCTTTTGGGGTGCAAGGTGAGGCCCTGCAGCCCGCTCCGCCGCCGGGCTCATGGTTCCGGGGTCGGCCCTGCCGGGCCGACTTCCCTGCGCTGCTCGCGCCTCGGGGCTGGCG